>CBDUCN010000036.1:0-24134 GCA_965365655.1 uncultured Gammaproteobacteria bacterium
GGAGCAGGAGAACGTCTTCTACTACATCACGGTGATGAACGAGAACTACGCTCACCCGGACATGCCCGAGGGCGCCGAGCAGGCGATCCTGAAGGGCATGTACCTGCTGCGCGAGGGCGAAGGCGACGGGCCCACGGTGCAGCTCATGGGCTCGGGCACGATCCTGCGCGAGGTCGAGGCGGCGGCCGGGCTGCTGCGCGACGACTTCGGCGTGCGCGCCGACGTGTGGAGCGCGCCGTCGTTCACCGAGCTTCGCCGCGACGGCGTGGACGCGCAGCGCTGGAACATGCTGCACCCGGAGGACACGCCCCGGCAGTCCTACGTGGAGCAGTGCCTGGAGCCGCGCCGCGGCCCCGTGGTCGCGGCCACCGACTACGTGCGGCTGTTCGCGGACCAGATCCGCGAGTTCGTGCCGCGGCGCTTCGTCGCGCTGGGCACCGACGGCTTCGGGCGCAGCGACGTGCGCGCGGAGCTTCGCAGGTTCTTCGAGGTGAACCGGCACTACGTGGTCGTCGCCGCGCTGCAGGCGCTGGCCGCCGACGGCGACGTGCCGCGCTCGAAGGTCAAGGAGGCGATCGAGAAGTACGGCATCGATCCCGACAAGCCGAACCCGCTCACCGTCTGAAGTCAGCCGAGGACAGCACCGTGGCAGAACTTACCGAAGTGAAGGTGCCGGACATCGGCGACTTCAGCGACGTTCCCGTGATCGAGATCCTGGTCTCCGTCGGGGACAGCGTGTCCGCCGAGGATCCGCTGGTCACCCTGGAGAGCGACAAGGCCACCATGGACGTGCCGGCGCCGGCCGACGGCACGGTGCGCGAGATCAAGGTCGCGGTCGGCGACAGCGTGTCCGAGGGCAGCCTGATCCTGATGCTGGACACCGGCGGCGGCGCCGCGGCGGGCGGCGACGGGGCCGCGGCACCCGTCCCGGCACCGGCTGCCGCCCCCGCGCCTGCCCCGGCTCCCGAGCCGGCGCCCTCCCCTTCGCCGGCCCCGGCCCCGGCATCGGCATCGGGCGGCGGCGTGCAGGAGGTGAAGGTGCCGGACATCGGCGACTTCAGCGACGTGCCCGTCATCGAGATCATGGTCTCGGTCGGCGACAGCGTGTCCGCCGAGGACCCGCTGCTCACGCTGGAGAGTGACAAGGCGACGATGGACGTGCCGGCGCCCGCCGACGGCACGGTGAAGGAGCTCAAGGTCTCGGTGGGCGACACGGTGTCCGAGGGCAGCGTGATCCTGCTCCTCGAGACCGCCGGCGGCGCGCCCGCGCCGGCGCCGGCTCCCGCGGCGGCGCCGGCCCCCGCTCCCGCACCCTCCCCGGCGCCGTCCCCGTCTCCGGCACGCTCGGAGGCCCCGGACGCCGACGAGCGGCCGCTGTCGGAGGAGATGGCGCGCAAGTACGGCGCGTCGGCGCCGGATCCGAGAGCCCCCGCGCTGCGCCCGTCGCCCACCGCGGCGATCCAGGAGCTGCCGTCGAAGACCGCGTTCCACGCGACGCCCGCGGTGCGCCGCTTCGCCCGCGAGCTCGGCGTGGACCTGTCGAACGTGCGCGGCACCGGGCGCAAGGGACGCATCCTCAACGAGGACGTGAAGGGCTACGTGAAGCAGGCGCTGTCCGCCCCCGCGGCGGCCGCGGCGCCGGCGGGCGCGCCCCAGGGCGGCATGGGGATCCCGCCGATCCCGGCGGTGGACTTCTCGAAGTTCGGCGAGGTCGAGGAGCGCAAGCTCTCGCGCATCAAGAAGATCTCTGGGCCGTTCCTGCACCGCTCCTGGCTCAACGTGCCCCACGTCACGCACCACGACGAGGCCGACGTCACGGAGATGGAGGACTTCCGCCAGTCGCTGAAGGGCGAGGCAGAGAAGAAGGGCGTGCGGGTCACCGCGCTGGCCTTCGCGATGAAGGCGCTGGCGAAGAGCCTCGCGGCCTTCCCGAGCTTCAACGCGTCGCTGAGCCCCGACGGCGAGAGCCTGATCCTCAAGAAGTACTTCCACATCGGCATCGCGGTGGACACCCCCAACGGGCTGGTGGTGCCGGTGTTCCGCGACGTCGATCAGAAGGGCATCTTCGATCTCGCCGCGGAGATGGCCGACATCAGCGCCCGGGCCCGCGACGGCAAGCTCAAGCCCGACGAGATGCAGGGCGGGTGCATGACGATCTCGTCGCTGGGCGGCATCGGCGGCACCGCGTTCACGCCGATCGTCAACGCGCCGGAGGTCGCCATCCTGGGCATCACCCGCGCGCGCATGCAGCCGGTGTGGGACGGCAAGGCGTTCCAGCCGCGGCTGATGATGCCGCTGGACGTGTCCTACGACCATCGCGTGATCGACGGCGCGGAGGCCGCGCGCTTCACCGCGCACCTGGCCGGGACCCTCAGCGACCTGCGGCGGCTGCTGCTGTGACGGCAGGCGGCACCACGCGCTAGCGGTCACACAGGCATCGCCGGGCGCGGCGCGGGCTCGAGTCCGCGCCGCGCGAGCACCGACCCCGGGGGCGCGCGCGGCGCGCCCCGGCACACCCTCCGAGGCAGACCCATGTCCGAAATCACCAAGGTCACGGTTCCCGACATCGGCGACTTCAACGACGTCGAGATCATCGAGGTGCTGGTCGCCGAGGGCGACAGCGTGGAGGCCGAGCAGCCGCTGATCACCCTCGAGAGCGACAAGGCGAGCATGGACGTGCCCTCCCCCGCCGCGGGCGTGGTGCAGACGTTGCACGTGAAGCTGGGCGACCGCGTGTCCGAGGGCTCGCTGGTGCTCGAACTCGCGAGCGAGGCCGGCGCCACCGGGAGCGATCGGGCCGACGACGCCGACTTCCTTCCGGGCGGTGACGGCGAGGTCGCCGCGGCGCCGGTGGGCGCGGCCGCGGCGGCGGGCCGCGCCGGCACCGACGAGGCCGACGACGACGACTTCCTGGACATCGGCGGCGGCGGCGGCGGCGGCACGGAGCACGTGGGCCTCGGCGACGAGGACGACGCCGACGCGAAGCAGATCGCGTGCGAGGTGGTGGTGCTGGGCGCCGGTCCCGGCGGCTACACCGCGGCGTTTCGCGCCGCGGACCTCGGCAAGAAGACGGTGCTCGTGGAGCGCTACCCGACGCTGGGCGGCGTCTGCCTGAACGTCGGCTGCATCCCGTCGAAGGCGCTGCTGCACACCGCCGAGGTCATGGACGCGGTGAAGGCGATGGCCGATCACGGCGTGCGCTACGGCGAGCCCAGCCTCGACCTCGACGCGCTGCGCGGCTGGAAGTCGCAGGTGGTGGGCCAGCTCACGAAGGGCCTCGCCGGGCTCGCGAAGCAGCGCAAGGTCGAGGTGGTGCAGGGCGTCGGCGCGTTCGCCGACCCGCACACCCTGCGCGTGGAAGGCGACGACGGCGTGACCCGCATCCGCTTCGAGAACGCGATCATCGCGGCCGGCTCGCAGGCGGTGAAGATCCCGGGCTTCCCGAACGACGACCCGCGGCTGATGGACTCCACCGACGCGCTGGAGCTGGACGAGATCCCCGGGCGCCTGCTGGTCGTGGGCGGCGGCATCATCGGCCTCGAGATGGCCTGCGTGTACGACGCGCTGGGCGCGAAGGTGTCGGTGGTGGAGCTGCTGGACGGCCTGATGACCGGCGCCGACCGCGACATCGTGAAGCCGCTCGAGACCCGCATCCGCAAGCGCTACGAGAACATCTGGGTGAAGACCAAGGTCACCGGCATCGAGGCCACCGCGGACGGCCTGAAGGTGTCCTTCGAGGGCGACAAGGCGCCGGCGTCGGACACCTTCGACCGCGTGCTGGTCGCCGTGGGGCGAAGCCCCAACGGCAAGAAGATCGGCGCGGAGAACGCCGGCGTGAAGGTGGACGAGCGCGGCTTCATCGCCGTCGACAAGCAGCAGCGCACCAACGTGCCCCACATCTTCGCGATCGGCGACGTGGTCGGCCAGCCGATGCTCGCGCACAAGGCAACCCACGAGGGCAAGGTCGCGGCGGAGGTCGCGGCCGGCGAGAAATCCGCGTTCGACGCGCTCACCATCCCGTCGGTGGCCTACACCGATCCGGAGGTCGCGTGGTGCGGCCTGACCGAGATCGAGGCCAAGGCGAAGGGCATCGAGTACGAGAAGGGATCGTTCCCGTGGGCCGCGAGCGGCCGCGCGCTCGGCATCGGGCGCAGCGAGGGTCTGACCAAGGTGCTGTTCGACAAGCAGTCCGGCCGCGTGCTGGGTGCCGGCATCGTCGGCCCGCACGCCGGCGACCTGATCGCGGAGGCGACGCTGGCGCTGGAGCTGGGCGCGGACGCCGAGGACCTGGGCCTCACCATCCACCCGCACCCCACGCTGTCGGAGACGGTCAACTTCGCCGCCGAGATGGCGCACGGCACGATCACCGACCTGTACGTGCCGAAGCGCAAGAAGTAGGGGACGCCGCGGGCCCCGATGTCCCCCGAGACGGTCGCGATCGCCCACCAGCACCTCGGCAGCGGCCCGCCGCTGCTGGTGCTGCACGGCCTGTTCGGCTCCGGCACGAACTGGCGGCGCATCGCGCGCGGCCTCGAGGACTGCCGCACCGTGCACCTGCTCGACGCGCGCAACCATGGCGCGTCGCCCCACGCGCCCGACATGGACTACCGGCTGCTGGCGGCGGACGTCGCGGCGTGGATGGACCGCGAGGGCATCGACCGGGCCGACGTCATCGGCCACAGCATGGGCGGCAAGACCGCGATGCGCCTCGCGCTGGACGCGCCCGGACGCGTCGCGCGGCTGATGGTCGTGGACATCGCCCCGGCCGACTCCGCGAGCGATCACCTGCCGCTGCTGCGCGCGCTGCGCGCGCTGCCGGTCGAGCGCTTCACCCGACGCGCCGAGGCCGACGCGGCGCTCGCGCAGGACGTCCCCGACGCGGGCCTGCGCGCGTTCCTGCTGCAGAGCCTCACCGCGACCGACGGCGGCCTGCGCTGGCGACTGAACCTGGAGGCCATCGAGCGCTGCATGCCGGCGCTGCTCGGCTTCGACGTCGGCGACGCGGAGCACTTCGACGGCGCCGCGCGCTTCGTGCGCGGCGCCGGCTCCGACTACGTGCGCGACGAGCACCTGCCGCGCATCCGCCGCCACTTCCCGGGCGCCGACGTCCGCACCGTCGAGGGTGCGGGCCACTGGGTGCACGCGGAACGGCCCGACGACTTCCTCGCCCTCGCCCGGGAGTTCCTGTCCTGCGCCGGCGGGTGAGCGGTGCGCGCCGCGCCGCCGCCGCGCTGAGCGTCCTCGCCGCCGTCGCCGCGTCGAGCGACGAGGCCGCGCCGCCGGATCCCGCGCCGCCACCGGCCATCGCGACGCCGTACCCGCTGTCGCGCGACCACGAGCCGGGCGACACGTACGACGGGCTGCGCCTGCTCGGCACCCTGAAGCTCTCGGCGGTGACCTTCCGCGGCCACCTGCTGGGCGGCCTCTCGGCGCTGGCCTGGGACGAGGACGACGCGGTGCTCTATGCGCTGAGCGATCGCGGCGTGCTGTTCCACCTCGGCGTCGACTTCGACGACGACGGCCGGCTGGCGGACGCGCGCCTGCTCGACGCCGTGCCCCTTCTCGATGCCCGCGGCAGCGCGCTGAAGGGCGCGCGTGCGGATTCCGAGGGAATGGTCGCGCTGCGCGCCGACAACGGCGTGCCCGGCGACGCGGAGCTGGCCGTGAGCTTCGAGCGTCACCCGCGGGTGATGCGCTACTCCACGCGCGGCAAGCTGCTGGGCGCGGTCGCGCTGCCGTCCGGCCTGCGCGACCGCGACAGCTACCGCAGCTCGAACCGCGGCCTCGAGTCCCTCGCCTGGCACCCGGTCCACGGCTTCGTGACCGGCGTGGAGCAGCCGTTCAAGGACGTCACGGACGGCGAGGTGCAGATCCACGCGCTGGGCGACGGCACCGCGGGCGCGCGCCGGCGCTGGTGGCGCTACCCGCTGGCCCCCGAGCCCAACGCCGGCCTCGTCGACATCGCGACGCTGCCCGACGGCACGCTGCTGACGCTGGAGCGCGGCTACGGCTTCTTCTTCGTGCCGTTCATCACGACGCTGCGCCGCGTGCCGTCACTGCCGGGCGAGGACGGCGCGCTGCTCGAGCCGGTCACCGTCGCGCGGCTCAACACCGGGCAGGGCTGGGCGCTGGACAACTTCGAGGGCGTGGCGCTGCTGCCCGGCGGACGGCTGCTGATGGTCAGCGACGACAACACGCGCGCGGTGCAGGCGACGCTGCTCGCGGCGTTCGAGCTGCTGGACGCCGGGCCGCAGACGGAGCGGCGCCGGCCCCCTCCCTGAGCCCCGCGCACGCGCGCCGCGTCAGCCGCTGCGCGCGACCAGCCGCGCGACCGGGCGGTCGTCGATCGGCGCGTGCAGCAGCGCCGCGGCGAGCCCGAGGCCGGCGGCGATCCACCACACCGCCGTATAGCTGCCGGTCGCGTCGAACACGCGCCCGCCGACCCACGCGCCCATGAAGTTGCCGATCTGGTGGCTGAGGTAGACGACCGCGTACAGCGTCGCCATGTAGCGCGGCCCGAACACCTGCGCGATCAGGCCGCTGGTCAGCGGCACCGTGCCGAGCCAGATGAAGCCCATGATCGCCGAGAACACGAGCACCGACGCCTCCGTGACCGGGAGGGACACGAACACCGCGATCAGCAGCGTGCGCGCGAGGTAGATCCCGCACAGCAGGTACTTCATGCGATAGCGCCCGCCGAGCGCGCCCGAGGTCCACGCGCCGAACACGTTGAAGAACGCGATGACGACCAGCGTGGTCGCGGCGAGCTCCTTGCCGAGGCCCGCGTCCTCGACGAACGCGGGCAGGTGCGACGCGACGAACTGCACCTGGAAGCCGCACACGAAGAAGCCGGCCGTCAGCAGCAGGTATCCACGGTGGGCGCGCGCCTCGGCGAGCGCCTCGCGCAGCGTCTGCGTGTCCGGCTCCTTCGCCGCGCCCCGCCCGGCGAACGCGAGGCACAGCGCGAGCGGGACGACCAGCGCGGCGCCGGCGGCGAGCGCGGCCATCGCCGCGGCCCAGCCGTGGGACGCGATCACGTACTGGGTCAGCGGGACGATCGCGAGCTGGCCCGCGGTGCCGCCGGCGACGACGAAGCCCAGCCACGCCGAGCGCCGTCCCGGCGGCGCGTTGCGACCGGCCACCGACAGCAGCACCGGCATGCCGCATGCCGACAGCCCCATGCCGGCCAGCAGCCCGCCGCCGAGCAGCATCCCCTCGGGTGTGACCGACTGCGACATCAGCCACAGGCCCAGCGTGTACGCGATGCCGCCGCCCAGCACCGTCCTGCCGGCCCCCCAGCGGTCGGCGAGCGCGCCGGCGAACGGCGCCGCGACGCCGTTCAGCAGCGCCTGCACCGCGATCACCAGCGAGAAGGTCTCGCGCCCCCAGTCCAGGCTCACGCTCACCGGCACGACGAACAGGCCGAACGACTGCCGGATGCCAAACGCGATCGCGACCGTGAGGGCGGCGCAGACCAGGACGCTCAGGGCGCGGGGCGGGGCGGTCAACGGGCGGGCCTCGAAGGCAAATGCCGTCGCACCGGCGCGACGGGGGACGCCGGAACCTACCCCAAAGCTTCGGGCAGGGCGACCGCGACGTTCGCGGCCATGGCCTGGACGGAACCGCTGCCGCCATCGTTGCCGCCGCGCGCCGGCTCCGGATGTCGACAGCGCGGCGCGAAGGCGCCGCGCCCGGGATCAGCGCCGGCGCTTGCGCACGGCGACCAGCCCGCCGGCCAGCAGCAGCAAGGCCCCCGGCTCGGGACACTCCACGGCGAGCGGGTCCAGCGAGCAGTCGAAGGTGCTGGCCAGCGCGTTCAGGTTGTCGCCCGCGTTCAGGCCGAGCTGCGCGGCCGGAATCACGGTCCCGGCGGTCGAGAAGATGTCGGCCGTCGAGCCGCCTCCCAGCGACGGCGAGCCGGGCGCCAGCGAGTAACGGATGGGCCCGGCCGGGAAGCCGGGGACCACGGCGACACCGCCGTCCAGCGCGTCGATGTCGTCGGCGGCGCTGAGCCCGAGCTGGGTCGCTGTGAGGTGGACCGACGGCGCCTGTCCCGGCGCCCCGACGAGGATGTCCGCGGCCGACGCACCGAGCGCCGCCAGCGTCGGCGAGCCGGCCGACAGCGAGAAGAAGAACGGCGCCGACGCGTCGAAGCTCAGCCAGTACATCGCGTCGAGATCGTCGAGCAGCGCGAGGCCCAGCACCTGCTCGTCGACGGCCAGCGAGTTGCCGTTCGGCAGCGCACCGCCGAGCGACAGCGCGGCGAAGACATCGCCCGACTGCTCGCCGGCGTTCGCTTCGGCACGCACGGCCGTGCCCGGCGCACCGGTGCTCGCTCGATCGACGCTCATCCAGGTCAGGATGGAGCCCGCGAAGCCCTGATGCAGCGCATCGATGTCGTCGCCGGGGAGCAGACGGAGCTGCGCCGCGGTGGCGACCACGGTGAAGGTGTTGCCGCCCGCGGACTGAAGGAGATCCGCCGGACCGACGCCCGCCACCGTCGACGACGGGTCGACCGAGAACACGATCGCGTGGCTTGCCTGGCCACCGAGGGCGAGCGCTCCCGCCACCATGAGCCGCACCAGGATCTTCTTCATCGGCAGGACACTCCGTGAGGGACTCGGGCAAGCTGCATTCCTGCGGTGCACGTTGCGTGCCAGACCTCGACTCGATGCCGGGGATCGTCGTCGGCTGCCGCGCAATCCGTTGAATCGCGGGACACAACGTCTCGGCGCCTGCGCGGTGGCCGACGACGATCTGCAGGCGATGCCCGGCCACCGGCTTCCCGGGACGTAAAGGAATTCGACAAATCCGCTCGCCGCGAAATTGACCGGCGTCAATCGCGGCCGGGCGACGACCCCGCTCGCCGCACGGCGCGCGCATCGCGAGCCGTACCGCGGTGTCCGCAAGCGCTTGATCCTCCGCAGCCGTGCGCCTGGGCCACCGGCCGTGCAAAGTCGATGCCGACGTCTTCCGGCACCGATCGCGATGGTGTAAAGCGCGCCGACAACGCGCACCCGTCGCGGCGGCGACCCGCCGCCCGACAGCGCGTTACCCGGCCGCGGCCATCCCGCCCTGCCCGCGCGGCCGGCCAACCGGGCGCGACAGCGGCTCGGCGAAGGGATGCGTGCCGTAGTGCGACATCACCGGGAATCACCTGTCCTGAATGACGGGCGCGGGGTTCACTCGATACCGCGTCGCCGCGAGACGTCTGTATCTGTCTTCAGTCTCATTCGTCACGGGCACGTCACCGGCAGGGATGCCCGCCATGCCCTTCCGGCACGAAGCCCTCGGCGACGCGAGCGCCGAGCTCTCCGCCCGCCTGGACGCCGCGAAGTCGCGCCTGATCGCGCCCATCGGCGAGTTCGACGAATCCGAAGGCCGGGCCGACGACGGCTGCCTCGCCTGCGCGCGCCGACTGAGCTGGACGTGCGGCGTGTCGCCGGACGCAGCGAGGGCGCAGGCGCGCGTCGCACGCGCGTCGAGGGAACTGCCGCTGACCCGCGAGGCCTTCGGCAGCCGCCGCGTCAGCTGCTCCAGGGTTCGCGCGATGACGCCCGGCGCGACGCCGGCGTCGTGAGGCTGCTCGAGGACGCCGACGGCGAGCCGCTCGGCGTCGGCAGGCGAGCGCACCGCCGCGGGCGCGCGCTGCCCGGGGCTGCGGCGCACCGGCACGCGGTGCCCGCGCCGGGAGCCGGCAGGTATGCTTCGCGCCGACTTGCGGAGCAGCCCGGGAGCCCACGCGATGAGCCAGACCGAGATCACGCTCGTCTATCCGACGCCGATCCTGCAACGGCAGTGCGATGACGCGCCGGCCGTGAACGCCGCGCTCCGGGACGCCATACTCGAGCGCGCGGAGCCCGCGAAGGGCGCCGCGAAGAGCAACGTCGGCGGCTGGCACTCCGACACCGACCTGTTCGACTGGCCGGTACCCGAGGTGCGCGTGCTGCTCGGCTGGGCCGCCAAGGCCACCAAGTCGATGATGGCCGCGACGACGCGGGTGGACGGGGTGACCGGCGACCTCGACGCGTGGGGGTGGGCCAACGTGCTGTACGCGGGCGGCTACAACCTGCCGCACGTGCACGGCGACGCGATGTGGTCCGGGGTCTACTACGTCGACATCGGCGAGGAGGATCCGGCCGACCCGCTGGCAGGCACCCTCGAGCTGCTGGACCCGCGCGGCGGCATCGAGGCGCTGAAGATTCCGGGCCAGCCGTTCAGCGGCGGCTACCGCGTCCGGCCCCGCGACGGGCTGCTGGTGCTGTTCCCGAGCTGGCTGCAGCACTTCGTACGCCCGTACCGCGGCGCCCGTCCGCGGATCTCGTGCGCCTTCAACCTGCGTATCGTCGACACCAACCTGCCGACTGGCGTGCTGGGCGGCGCGATCAGCTATCCGCTGTTGAAGAGCGACGGCGCCGACTGACGGCGCTGGCCGCGCGCGGGTGGCGCCGGACCGCGAACGGCCGCGCGAGGGCCGCCGCGGCGCCGAGCCGCCGGCGGCGGCCGTCGCTAGAATCGCCGCCTTCGTCGCACGACGCAGGGACAGCCGATGAGCGAGCCGATCGTCCGCGTGGCGAACCTGACCAAGACGTACGCCTCGGGCCTGAAGGCGCTCGACGACGTCGACCTCGAGATCCACCGCGGCGAGATATTCGCGCTGCTCGGGCCGAACGGCGCCGGCAAGACCACCTTGATCAGCGTCGTGTGCGGCATCGTCAACGCGACCGCAGGCAGCGTGACGGTGGACGGCCACGACATCGTCGCCGGCTACCGCGCGGCGCGATCGCTGGTGGGCCTGGTGCCGCAGGAGCTGACCACCGACGCGTTCGAGACCGTGTGGTCCACGGTCAGCTTCAGCCGCGGGCTGTTCGGCAAGCCCCCCGACCCTGCACACATCGAGAAGGTGCTGCGCGACATGGCGCTGTGGGACAAGCGCGACAGCCGGATCATGACGCTGTCCGGCGGCATGAAGCGCCGCGTGCTGATCGCGAAGGCGCTGTCGCACGAGCCGCGGGTGCTGTTCCTCGACGAGCCGACGGCCGGCGTCGACGTCGAGCTGCGCCACGACATGTGGGAGGTCGTGCGCGCGCTGCGCGCGAGCGGAGTGACCATCATCCTCACCACTCACTACATCGAGGAGGCCGAGCTGATGGCCGACCGGGTCGGCGTGATCAGCAAGGGCCGGCTGGTGCTGGTGGAGGAGAAGGCCGAGCTGATGCGCAAGCTCGGGCGCAAGCGCCTCGTGCTGCAGCTCCACGAGCCGCTCGCGGCGATCCCGGACGCGCTCGCCGACGACCGGCTGGAGCTCGCCGCCGACGGCCGCGAGCTGGTGTTCAACTACGACACCCGCGGCGAGCGCACCGGCATCACCGCGCTGCTCACGAATCTCCGCGAGGCCGGCATCCGCTTCGGCGACCTGCACACCGAGCAGAGTTCGCTGGAGGACATCTTCGTCAGCCTGGTCAGGGAGCACCGGTGAACCTGCACGGCGTGCGCGCGATCTACCGCTTCGAGATGGCGCGCACGCGGCGCACGCTCGCGCAGAGCATCGTCGCGCCGGTGATCTCGACGTCGCTGTACTTCGTGGTCTTCGGCGCCGCGATCGGCTCGCGCATCGACTCCGTCGAGGGCATCGCGTACGGCTCGTTCATCGTGCCGGGCCTGGTCATGCTGATGCTGCTCACCCAGAGCGTGTCCAACGCCGCGTTCGGGATCTACTTCCCGCGCTTCACCGGCACCGTGTACGAGATCCTGTCGGCGCCGGTGTCGCCGTTCGAGATCGTGCTGGGCTACGTCGGCGCCGCGGCGACGAAGTCGGCGATCCTGGGCTTGATCATCCTCGCCACCGCCGGGCTGTTCGTCGAGCTTCGCATCGCGCACCCGCTGTGGATGCTGCTGTTCCTGGTGCTCACCGCCGTCACGTTCAGCCTGCTCGGCTTCATCATCGGCATCTGGGCCGACGGCTTCGAGCAGCTGCAGTTCGTGCCGCTGCTGGTCATCACCCCGCTCACCTTCCTCGGCGGCACCTTCTACTCGATCGACATGCTGCCGCCGTTCTGGCGCACGGTGACGCTGTTCAACCCGGTGGTGTACCTGGTCAGCGGCTTCCGCTGGAGCTTCTACGACATGGCCGACGTCAGCGTGGGCGCCAGCCTGCTCGTGGTGCTGGCGTTCCTCGCGCTGTGCCTCGCGACGGTGTGGTGGATCTTCCGCACGGGATACCGGCTCAAGTCCTGAGCGATCGCCGAGCCGCCGCCGAGCCGCGATCGCGTACCGTCACGGCCCGGCCGCGCCCGCCTCCGGCACGTCGTCCGCGAGCGCGCTCCGCCGCCCGCCCCGCGCGTGGAAGAACACCCGCTGCGCGAGCGCCCGGCCGGCCGCGCTGCCGAGCAGCCACTCCGACGCCGCGTCGTGGGCGCGGTCGACGAGACCCGGGGCGCCGGGCAGCGGCGCCCCGCGCTCGCGCCACGGCCGCGCGCACGGCGCCGGGTCCCACTCCGGCACCTCCATCAGCGCGCGCAGCGCGCGCTTCACGCCGTACCCGGGCAGCGCGCGGCGCAGCGCCCGCGCCGGGTCCGGCCCGCCGTCGCCGAGGTGCTCGCAGATGCGGTGCGCGGCGAGCCGGCTCAGCCGGAACGCGTTCGCGATGCCGCCGGCGGTGAGCGGCGACACCCAGCCCGCCGCGTCGCCGACCAGCAGCACGCCCGGCGCACCGATCGCGCGCAGCGGGCCGCCGACCGGGATGGTGCCGGCGCGCCAGCCCACGGGCCGCTCATTGCGCAGGTCGGCGACGCTCGCGATGCGCGCGAGCAGCGCGTTCAGATCCGGGCGCCCGGGCCAGCGCCGCGCGAGGCCGACCTGGGTGACGCCGACGCCGGGCACGGCCCATGCGATGTAGCCGGGCGCGATGCGGCGGTTCACGAAGCAGTGCAGGAAGCCCTCGGGCACGCGGTCGCCGCCGTCGAACTCCGCCTCCACGCCGACCAGGAAACGCGTGTTGCGCGCGAGGCCGAAGCAGCGCGCGACGCGCGAGTGCGCGCCGTCGGCGCCGACCAGGAAGCGGGTGCGAAGCCCCGCGCCGCGCACGACGATGCGCTCGCCGTCGCGCTCCGCGCGGTGGAACGGGCTCGCGTGGCGCACGCCGGCGCCCGCGCGCACCGCCTCGGCGGTCAGCCACTCCAGCAGCCCCGCGGTGTCGGTCGCGAGGAACCAGTAGCCCGGCGAGTGCAGGTCCACGCAGGCCAGCGACGGCGCGTACAGCCGCACGCCGCGCACCTTGCGCGTGAGCCGCGCGGGCACGTCCAGCGCGTCGGCGGCCTCCTTCACGAGGATGCCGGTGGTGTGTACCCGCGATCCGGGCGCGGCGCGGCGCTCCAGCACCACCGTGCGCAGGCCCCTGAGCGCCGCCGTGCGCGCGAGCACGAGGCCCGCGAAGCTGCCGCCCACCACCACCAGGTCCACGTCCTTCAGCGCGCCGCCCATGGCCGTCCTCCGCTCGTTGCACCGGCCGCCAGCGTGGGTGCCGATCGCGGCACCGGGCGGGCGCGAAGGCGGCGCAATCCGGGCACTCGCGGGCACCCGGCGCATTTCGCGCACGGGGGGCGGCGCCGGCCACCGCGCCGGCGCGGAGACGGGGCGTGCCGCCCGCCCGTGCGCGCGGCGCCGCGGATGCGCGAAGATGCGCCCTGACGGCCACGGCCGCCCACGGAGCACGCCATGCGCCCGCGCCAGGGATCCGCAATCCAGTACGACGTGCAGCTGCTGCCCGACGTCGCGGTGCACACCCGCGACCGGGTCGCGCTCGCGACCGACGTGTACCTGCCGGCGCTCCGAGGCGAGCCGGCACCGGGCCGCTTCCCGGTGCTCGTCGAGCGCACGCCGTACGACAAGCGGCGCGCGGTGCTGGTGCGCTCGGCGCGCTACTTCGCGCGGCGCGGCTACGCGGTGGTGCTGCAGGACGTGCGCGGGCGCTTCCGCTCCGAGGGCGAGTGGTACTTCCTGTCCGCGGTCGAGGGGCCGGACGGCTTCGACACGCTCGCGTGGATCACGTCGCAGCCGTGGTGCGACGGCAAGGTCGGCACGATGGGGCTCTCGTACACCGCGAACAACCAGCAGTCGATGGCGCTGGAGCGCCCGCCGGGCCTGGCCGCGCAGTTCCTGTGCGACGGCGGCTACAACTACTTCCACCGCACGCTGCGCCACTCGGGCGCGATGGAGCTCGGCGTGCTGCTGCCGTACGTGATGCGCATGGCGCGCTACGGCGGCCACGAGCTCGCCGACGACCGCAGCGCGCGCGACGCGTTCGACCGCGCGTGGGCCGACATGCGCCAGTGGGTGGCGCGCCTGCCGCTGCGCGAGGGCGACTCGCCGCTGCGGCACGCGCCGAGCTACGAGCGCTGGTTCATCGACATGCAGACCACCGCCGACTACACCGACTTCTGGAAGCACCCCGGTGTGAACCTGCAGGAGCACGTGGACCGCTACCCGGACCTGCCCGTGTACATGCAGACCTCGTGGTACGGCCACCACGTGTGGGCGACCACCGAGCGCTTCAACGCGCTGCGCGAGCGGCTGGCGAGCCCGCTGCGCCTGCTGATCGGCCACTGGACCCACGGCTACGACGACTACGCGCGCTCCTGGTGCGGCGAGGTGGACTTCGGCAACGCGGCGATGCTCGACAGCCTGGACGATCTGCGCATCGCGTGGTTCGACCACTTCCTGAAGGGCCTGGACACCGGCGTGCTGGACTCGCCGCCGGTGCGCCTGTTCGTGATGGGCGGCGGCAGCGGGCGCAGGAACGCGGAAGGCCGCCTCGAGCACGGCGGCGCGTGGCGCGACGAGCAGGAGTGGCCGCTGGCGCGCACCGACTGGCAGCCGTGGTTCCTGCACGGCGACGGGTCGCTGCGCCGCGAGCCGGCGCCGGACGGCGCGCCGGCCAGCCGCTACGTGTTCGATCCCGACGATCCCGTGCCGACGATCGGCGGCAACACGCAGAACCCGATGCTGCCGGCGCTGATCCAGGGCGGCGCGTTCGACCAGCGCGGGCGGCGCGACCTGTGGGTGTGCCGCGACACGCTGCCGCTCGCCGCGCGCTCCGACGTGCTCGCGTTCCGCAGCGCGCCGCTCGCGCACGACGTCGAGGTGACGGGTCCGATCGAGGTGCGGCTGTGGGTGGCCTCCGACGCGCCGGACACCGACTTCACCGCGAAGCTGATCGACGAGTACCCGGCAAGCGACGACTGGCCAGACGGCTTCGCGATGAACCTCGCCGACGGCATCGTGCGCATGCGCTACCGCAACGGCTACGAGCACGGCGAGCCGATGACGCCCGGCGAGCCGTATGGCATCACGATCGAGCCGCAGGCGACGTCGAACCTGTTCCGCGCCGGACACCGCATCCGCGTCGACGTGTCCAGCAGCAACTTCCCGCACTTCGACGTGAACCCGAACACCGGCGGCCCGCTGGGGCGCGACCGCGAGCGCCGCCGCGCGCGCCAGACGCTGTTCCACGACGCGGTGCGCGCGTCGCGGGTGGTGCTGCCGGTGATCCCGCGGCGCGCCGATTGACGCGGTGCGCGCGCTGAAGCGGCGCCGTCACGACGCCCGGCCCGCGCGGCGCGCTGGCGCGGCCCCGCGGCGTCGCGCACACTCGGCCGCCCGCCCGCGAGGAGGCCGTACATGACGACCCGCCGCCCCCCGATACAGCGCAGCGAGCAACCGCCGGGCACGACGGTGGACCGCGGCGGGCGCAGCCTGCGCGCCCCGGTGCGGGCGCTCGGTGCGCTCGCGGCGCTTGTCGCGGTCGGGGCCGCGTTCGTCGGCGCCCGCCACGCGCTGGCGCCGCACCTCGAGGACGGCCGGCAGCTGCTCGCGCAGATCCGCCGCGACCTCGGGCTGGACGACGCCCGGCCGGCCGCCGGCGCACCGGCCCCGCGCGCGCCGCCGGCCCGCAACGCGCCCGGCGCCGCGTCGCCGTTCGACCGCCTGCACGACGCGCTCGCGCGCGGCGACGCCGCTGCCGCGCGGGCCGCGCTGCACGCGGGCGTGCCCGCCTCGGAGCTGGACACCCCGGCCGGCGGCATGACCGCACTGATGCGCGCCGCGTCGATCGGCGACGCGGCGCTGGTGCAGGCGCTGCTCGACGCCGGCGCGAACCCCGACGCCCGCGGCGCCGCGCAGCGCACGGCACTGCAGTACGCCGCCGAGCGCAACCGCATCGACGCGGCGACGCGCCTGCTCGACGCCGGCGCCGACATCGACGGGGTGGACAACGGCGCGCTGTCGCCGCTGATCATGGCCGCCGATCGCGACTTCACCGACCTCGCGCTGCTGCTCATCGAGCGCGGCGCGAACGTGAACCTGCAGAACGTGGACGGATGGACCGCGCTGATGGACGCCGCCGAGGCCGGCAACGTACGCGTCGTGCGCGCGTTGCTCGACGCCGGCGCGCGCACCGCGGCGCGCCACCGCAACGGCTGGACCGCGCTCGACTTCGCCCGCAACGGCAAGCACGCGGAGGTGGTGCGGCTGCTGTCGCTGCACGGCAAGGGGGGACGCGCGCCGGAACCGGAACGCGTCGCACCCGGGCCGGAACCGGCACCGGACGTGCCGCAGAAGAAGGGGCAGAGGCGCTGATTGACTGTCGAAATTCGACGTCCTGTCGAATATCGACTCGCTTCGCGGAAGACGCGGTCTCCCGCTCGCTCCATGAATCGAGCACTCGCGTGCGTGATTCATGCCGGCAATTCATGTGCCGGACGCCGTGCGTCCCGGCACTGCGCGGCACGGCACGGCCTCGGAAGCCCTCCGGCGTCACAGCCCCGCGATGAAGTCGGCGATGATCGCCCGCGTGTCGCCGACGTCGCCGACGATCAGCCCGTGGCGCTCGGACTCCACCCGGTGCAGCGACACCGCGACGCCGGCGCCCGCGAGGCGCTCGTGCAGGGTGTCCACGCTGTCCGGCACCACCACCGGGTCGCGGGTGCCCTGGATCAGGCACACCGGGCAGCTCACGTCGTCGAGGCGCGGGAGCATCGCGTCCACGAGCCGGCGCAGCTCGTAGAGCCCGCGCATCGGCATGTGACGGTAGTTGATGTGGGGGTTCTCCGACTCGTTCAGCGTGAACGGCATGACCCCGTCGAGGCTCGAAAGCGATCGCACCAGCCGGTTCGCGCCGTGCATCAGGCCCACGAAGCGCATGTGCGGGTGCTGGAAGCGCACCGGCACGCACACCGCGCACACGCCGGCGACGCGCGCGCTCGCGTCGCCGCCGCCGGCCAGGTGCAGCGCGAGCGATCCGCCGGTGGAGAAGCCGACCACCGCGACGCGCTCGCACAGGCCCTCGACGATGCGCACGCCGCGGGTCACCGAGCCCAGCCAGTCCTCGTAGCTGCGCTCGCGCAGATCCCACGGCGACGTGCCGTGGCCCTTCAGGCGCACCGCGTACACGGTATGGCCGCGCTCGTTCAGCTCCCGCGCGAGGCCGCGCATCTCGGCCGGCGACGCGAGGAAGCCGTGGGCCAGCACGACCCCGGTGTCGCGGCTGCCATCGCCCTCCAGCAGGTAGGGCTCGCCGGGCTCGGTGGCGGTCTCCAGCACGTTGATCGCCTGGTGGCGCTCGTCGGCGAAGCGGGCGCGATCGAAGCGCAGGCCGATCTGCTCGTCGTCGACGCGCGCGAGCGCGATGCTGCGCGGATCGTGGCGTTCCCTGCCCTTCACGACCTGGCGCAACGCCCGGCGCAGCCGGTGCAGCGGCATGATCTCGTTCGCGTACACCTCCACCAGGTTCTCCAGGCGCACCACGTCGAAGTGGTGCTCCTCGCGCAGCTTCGGCAGGAAGCGGTAGCCGCTCTCGTCCTCGCTGAGCAGCGCCATGCGCGCCGCGGTCGCGACGAGCTGCTCCAGCGCCTCGCAGTGCCCGTCCGGCAGGTCGCCGTAGCTCTCGGGGTTGCGCAGCGAGCGGTGCAGGTGCAGGTCGGGCAGCGCCTGCGCGGCCTTCACCGCCTCGTAGAGCTGAAGCCGGAAGCGCGTCTTCTCCACGCGCGACTGCCCGTGGTCCAGCAGCTCCAGCATCAGCGCGGACGCGAGGTGGCTCAGGTTCACCGACACGGTGACGTACATGCGGTGCATGTACTCGTCGCGCATGCGCGCCGTCTCCCGGCGCATGCAGCGCGCGAACAGCCGGCTCGCGGCAGACCCGCGATCGGGGCGGATGCGAAACGCGTCCTCGATGCCGTCGATGCGCCGCGCGGCGTGCCGCAGCAGCGGGCGTTCCCACCAGCGCCAGTAGTCGCGCACCGCGACCGACGCCCCGAGCCGGATGTCCATGTCGGTGTGCTCGAGCAGGATGTTGCCCTCGATCATCAGCTCCTCGGACAGCCGCCGGCTCAGCCCCCGGTTGATCAGCTCCGCGCCCTTGCTGAGCAGGTTCTCGCCGACGCGGATCGGGTAGAAGGTGATGTTCGACGGCACCACGGCGGTGGGCCGCTCGCAGGCCGCGAGCAGCGCGTCCGTATCCATCGCCACCGACGCGGCGAGGCGGTCCAGGCGCGCCGACTGACCGCGCGTGCGTGCGTCGAGCACGGCGCACTTGAACGCGTCCAGGCCGAGCGCCAGCACGGCCGCGCCGGCGTGGTGCTTGCGCCGCGCGTCGGCGGTGCGCGAGTACACGCTGTAGCGCCCGCGCTCGTCCACCACGCGGCGGTCCTTCACGATGCCGCCCTCGGGGAACACGATGATGCGCCGCCCGCGCAGCGCCTCCGCGGCGAGGAAGGGCAGCAGGTCCGGCAGGCCGTTCGGCACCGCGCCCACCGAGAGCAGGAAGTCCGAGAACGCATCGCCCGGGCGGAAGAACTCCCCGGACGCGATGGAGCGCGAGTACGCGCCGCACTCCTGGTAGATGAAGTACTGCGGGATGAAGGTCTCGAAGCGCGCAAAGTGGTTGAACAGGAAGATCTCGCCCTGGTGGATGCGCTCCGGCGCGTGCAGCTTGAGATTGACGCGCAGGACCCGCTCGAGCACCCGGAACAGGCGCGCGGTCCAGCGATAGCTGGACTCGCTGATCGCGAGCTGCGCGGCGTCGGGCACCCAGGCCGCGGGCGCCTGCGGCTCCTCCAGCGGCGCGGAGGCCGGGGCCGCGTGCACGGCGGTGCGGCTCATCGTGCGCCCGCGCCGCGCGCCGGCAGCCGCCACCACAGCACGAGGGCGAGGCCGGCCAGCACCGCCGCCGCGAGCCAGCCGATCAGGTCGTCGTAGCGCCCGGCCAGCGCGCGCAGGCCCGACGCCTCGGACACGTAGGTGAACTTCTTGAACACCTTGATCGTGAACACCCAGCCGGCGTGGATGCCGATCGCGAGCGCGACGTCACCGTCACGGATGCGCGCGACGCCCAGCGCGACGCCCGCGGCCAGCAGCGCGACGAACGAGTCCACGTTGGCCGGGTCCAGCACGGCCGCCGCGACGCGGCCCAGCATCGCGAAGCCGGACAGCGCGCCGTGGGGCCCGGGCGGCGGCGGCGACTCGAGGAAGTGCGCCGCCGCGTACACGGCCGCCCCGACCCACAGCGCGACGGCCGCGCCCCCGCAGCGCTCGAGCGCGGTGAACAGCCCGCCCCGGAACCACAGCTCCTCGAGCAGCGCGACGGCCAGCGCCGGCGCCGCGGCGGCCGCCGCGACCTCGATCCACGACTCCGTGGGCCATACCTGGTCGGGAAGCGGAACCCGCACCTCGAGGGCGAACAGCGCCGCGCACACGATGCCCAGGCTGGCCACTCCGGCCGCGAAGCCGCGCACCAGGCGCGTCGCGAGGCCGCGGCGCGGCGGCACGCCCCACACGCCGCGCCAGCCGCCGCGGCCCACGCCCCCGAGCGCCGCGACGAGCGGAAAGGTGGCCGCGATCGCGACCAGCTGCAGCGTGCGCACGGCGACCTCGTCCAGCGTCGCGCCTCCGGCGCCGGCGGCGTGCAGCGCGGCGAGCACCCACGGGCTGGCCGCGCCCGCGACGAGCACGATGCCCGCGAGATAGGCCGCGAGCGCGGCCAGCGCCCGCCCCGGCGCGACCGCCGGCCCCGTCATCGGCGAAGGCTCCCGCCGCGGCGCACCGCGCCGTCGCCGAAGCGCCCGGCGATGCGATCGCTGAGCCCGTCCAGCGCGCCCCGGCCGGCGGCGAACAGGTCGCTCTGGGCGCCCTCGCCGCCCAGGTCCGCGAGCCCCATGCCGATCAGGCGCAGCGCGCCCGGCTCGCGATCGAGCTGCGCGGCCAGCAGCTCCGACGCCGCGCGCCACAGCGCGTCCGTCTGCGCGCTGGGCGCGTCCAGGGTGCGCGCGCGGGTGACCGTGCGGAAGTCGCCGTAGCGCAGCTTGATCTGCACCCGGCGGCCCGCAACGCCGCGCGCGCGGGCGCGCCGGGCCACCTGCTCGGTCAGCGCCAGCAGGCGTGCGCGCAGCCAGGCGCGATCGGAGACGTCGCGCGGGAAGGTGGTCTCGTGGCTCAGGGACTTCGCGCGCGCGTCCGGCACCACCGCGCGGCGGTCGACGCCGCGCGCGAGCTCGCGCAGGTGATCGGCGTGGCGGCCGAAGCGCGCGCGCAGGGCCGCCTCCGGCGCGGTGCGCAGATCCTCGACGGTGTGGATGCCGAGCCCCGCGAGACGCGCGCGCGCGGTGTCCCCGACCCCCCAGAGCCGGGTCACCGGCATCGGGTCCAGGAACTCCTGCACTGCGTCCGCGGGCACCACGGTCAGCCCGTCGGGCTTGTCCAGCGCGCTCGCGAGCTTGGCCAGGAACTTGTTGCCGGCCACGCCGACGCTGGCCACCAGCGACAGCTCGCCGCTGATGTCGTGCTTGATGCGCCGCGCGATCGCCTCGGCGCCGCCGAACAGGCGCTCGCTGGCGGTCACGTCCAGGAACGCCTCGTCCAGCGCGAGCGGCTCCACCTGCGGGGTGTAGCGCGCGAACACCGCGTGGATGTCGCGCGAGACCGCGGCGTAGAGGTCCATGCGCGAGCGCACGAACACCGCGTGCGGGCACAGCCGGCGCGCCTGCGCCGCCGGCATCGCGCTGTGCACCCCGTAGCGGCGCGCCGCGTAGCTCGCGGCCGCGACCACGCCGCGCCCGTCCGGCGTGCCGCCGACCACGACCGGCCGGCCGCGCAACGACGGGTCCTCGCGCTCCTCCACCGACGCGTAGAACGCGTCCATGTCGACGTGCAGGATCACGCGCGCGCCCTTGCCGCGCCGGCACGCGATGCCGGCGCGCGGCTCACCCCACCACGCGGATGTGCCACGGCTCGTAGCGCACCCCCAGCAGGTTCCCGGCGGGGTAGCGCAGCCGCGCATGACCCAGCGCCACCAGCCGCGCGTGCACCGGCGTCGCCGCGAAGTCGGCGCGGAAGTTGCGCACGCCGTAGCCGCGCTGGCCGACGTCGAAGTCGCCGATGCCGTGGTACGAGTAGCCGGGCGGAGCCAGCGAGCGCGACGCCAGCGACAGGTTGCCGTCCGCGCGCTGGACCTTGCGCAGGAACAGGTGGAACTGCTTCACGACGCCGCGCACGCCGGACGTGAGCACCAGGTCCTCGCCGACCTCGGCGCGCATGCGGCGCCACTTCTCGAGCGCCGGCCCGCGGAACAGCCGCGCCGCGGTGCCCGGCACCCGCAGCACGTCGCGCGCCGGCGGCGCCTCGGTCAGGCGCGGCACCACCTTGCGTCCGCGAAAGCCGAGCCGGCTGGCCTCGGTGAAGAACACGCGCTCGAGGAACGCGAGCTCGGGCGCGGTGAACGCGCCGACGGACGCGTGGCCGCGCGCGATCGCCAGCATGCGGTCGAACCCCATCACGCCGAAGTTTCCGAAGCCCACCGTGGACTGCACGCGCTCGAGCCGGCGCACCACCTGGACCAGCAGCGCACGGTCGGCTTCCTCCAGCCACACGTCGCCGTGGTGGCTGGCGTCGAACGCGGCCATCCGCGCGCGGTACGCGTCGTCGCCGGACGCGGCGCGCGCGACGCCGGGCGCGAGCGCACAGCCGGTGAGCGCCGCCGCGGCGGCCAGCACGCTGCGGCGCTTCACGCGGCGGTGCGCTTGCGCGCCAGCGTGAGCCCGTCGCCGATGGGCAGCAGGCTGAGGGTGACGCGCTCGTCGCCGTGCAGCGCGCGGTTGAAGTCGCGGATGGCCACCGTGTCCGGATCGTCGTCGTGCGGATCGGCGGGACGCCCCGACCACAAGGTGTTGTCCACCGCGATCAGGCCGCCGGCGCGCAGCAGCGCCAGGCAGCGCTCGTAGTACGCGAGGTAGCCGCCCTTGTCGGCGTCGATGAACGCGAAGTCGAAGCTGCCCGCCTCGCCGCCGGCGAGCAGCGCGTCGAGGGTCTGCAGCGCCGGCGCGAGCCGCAGCTCGATGCGGTGCGCGACGCCGGCCCGCTGCCAGTGCTCGCGCGCCACCGCCGTCCACTCCTCGCTGACGTCGCAGGCCACGATGCGCCCGTCCTCGGGCAGCGCGAGCGCCATCGCCAGCGCCGAGTAGCCGGTGAAGGTGCCCACCTCGAGCACGCGACGCGCCCCGGTGAGCTCGATCAGCAGACCCATGAGCTGGCCCTGCTCGGGCGACACCTGCATGCGGGCGTTGCGCATGCCCGCGGTCGCCTCGCGCAGCCGTGCGAGCGGCTCCGGCTCGCGCAGCGAGACCTCGAGCAGGTAGGCATGCAGCGTGTCGTCGAGGCCGAGGGTGCGCGAGGACATGTGCGGGGGAGCGGGCGGATTCCGGGAGAAGGGTATACGGGTTGCCGGGCCGGGGGTAGCCGCGGCCGGCGGGTCCGCGGCCGGAGCCGCCCGCGATCGCGGGCGGCAACGCGGACGGGCCTGCGCTATCATCGCGCGCCTCGCGCGAAACGCACCGGAACCCTGACCATGAGCGACGTCAACAAGGTCGTGCTCGCCTACTCTGGCGGCCTCGACACCTCCATCATCCTGAAGTGGCTGCAGGACACCTACGGCTGCGAGGTCGTCACGTTCACCGCCGACCTGGGCCAGGGCGAGGAGCTCGAGCCGGCGCGCGTGAAGGCCGAGCAGATGGGTGCCGCCGCGGTGTACGTGGAGGACCTGCGCGAGGAGTTCGCGCGCGACTTCGTGTTCCCGATGTTCCGCGCCAACGCGCTGTACGAGGGCGAGTACCTGCTGGGCACGTCCATCGCGCGGCCGCTGATCGCGAAGCGCATGGTGGAGATTGCGTCCGAGACCGGCGCCGACGCGGTCGCCCACGGCGCGACCGGCAAGGGCAACGACCAGGTGCGCTTCGAGCTGGGCGCGTACGCGCTCAAGCCCGACGTGCGCATCATCGCGCCGTGGCGCGAGTGGGATCTCAACTCCCGCGACCGCCTGCTCGCGTACGCCGCGGAGCACTCCATCCCCATCGCGAAGAAGAAGGGCAACGAGCGCCCCTACTCCCAGGACGCGAACCTGCTGCACATCTCCTACGAGGGCAACGAGCTCGAGGATCCGTGGACCGAGCCGGACGACGGCATGTGGCTGTGGACGCGCTCGCCCGAGGATGCACCGGACGAGCCCCGCTACGTCGAGATCGACTTCCACCATGGCGACCCGGTCGCGGTGGACGGCGAGCCGATGACGCCGGGCGCGCTGCTCGCGCACCTCAACACGGTCGCGGGCGAGCACGGCGTCGGACGCGTGGACCTCGTCGAGAACCGCTACGTGGGCATGAAGAACCGCGGCTGCTACGAGACGCCCGGCGGCACCGTGCTGCTGAAGGCGCACCGCGCGATCGAGTCGCTGACGCTGGACCGCGAGGTGGCGCACCTGAAGGACGACCTGATGCCGCGCTACGCGAAGCTGGTCTACACCGGCTACTGGTGGAGCCCGGAGCGGCGCGCGCTGCAGGCGCTCATCGACGAGAGCCAGCGAAACGTCAACGGCACGGTGCGCCTGAAGCTCTACAAGGGCAACGTGATCGTGGTCGGGCGCAGGTCGGACACCGACAGCCTGTTCGACGCGCGCGTGGTGACCTTCGAGGACGATGCCGGCGCCTACGACCAGAAGGACGCGGAAGGCTTCATCAAGCTCAACGCGCTGAGGCTTCGCATCGCCGCGCGGCGCACGCTGGACTCGCCCCCCGGCGACGCCTGACGCGCGC
>CBDUCN010000037.1:0-23885 GCA_965365655.1 uncultured Gammaproteobacteria bacterium
GAGCGCGACGGCAAGCCGCACAGCTACGGCAAGGTGGTCATGGCCACCGCGAAGGGCGACGTGCACGACATCGGCAAGAACATCGTGGGCGTGGTGCTTCGCTGCAACAGCTACGAGGTCGTGGACCTCGGGGTCATGGTGCCTGCGGGGAAGATCCTCGAGACAGCGCGCAAGGAGAACGCCGACATCATCGGCGTGTCCGGACTCATCACGCCCAGCCTCGACGAGATGCGCCACATCGCCACGGAGATGCAGCGCGAGGGCTTCACGATCCCGCTGCTGATCGGCGGCGCGACCACCAGCCGCATGCACACGGCGGTGAAGATCGCGCCGGGCTACGAGAGCGGACCCACCGTGTACGTGCCCGACGCGTCGAAGGCGGTCGGCGTGGTCAGCCGCCTGCTCGGCGAGAACCGCGACGCGTTCGCGGCCGAGGTCGCGGGCGAGTACGCCGCGATCCGCGAGCAACGCGAGAGCCAGCGCGGCACCGCGCGCAAGGTCAGCCTCGCGCAGGCGCGCGAGAACCGCGCACCCGTCGACTGGCACGGATACACGCCGCCGCGGCCGTCCTTCACGGGTCTTCGCACCTTCGACGACTACCCGCTCGAAGAGCTGGCGTCGTGCATCGACTGGACGCCGTTCTTCCGCAGCTGGGATCTCGCCGGCACGTACCCGCGCATCCTCGACGACGGCACCGTCGGCGACGCGGCGCGCGGGCTGTTCGAGGACGCGAAGAAGATGCTCGCGCGGATCGTCGAGGAGCGCTGGTTCACCGCGCGCGCCGTCGTGGGCTTCTGGCCGTGCAACGCCCGCGGCGACGACCTGGTGCTGTACGCCGACGACGCGCGCGAGCGCGAGCTCGTGACGATGCACACGCTGCGCCAGCAGCTCCCCCGCGACCGCGGCCGGGCCAATCTCGCACTGTCCGACTTCGTCGCGCCCGAGGGCAGCGGCGTGGCCGACTGGCTGGGCGGCTTCGTGGTCACCGCCGGGCACGGCGTGGAGGAGGTCGCTGCGCGCTTCGAGGCGGAGCACGACGACTACGCGGCCATCATGGTGAAGGCGCTGGCGGACCGGCTCGCGGAAGCCTTCGCCGAGCGCCTGCACCAGCGCGTTCGCACCGAGCTGTGGGGCTACGCGCCGGACGAGGATCTGGACAACGCGGCCCTCATCAAGGAGACCTACCGCGGCATCCGCCCGGCGCCCGGCTACCCGGCGTGCCCGGACCACACCGAGAAGCGGATCCTGTTCGACCTCATGGAGGCGCCGGCGCGCACCGGCGTCACCCTCACCGAGAGCTGCGCGATGGCGCCGGCGTCCTCGGTATCGGGGCTGTACTTCGCCCATCCCGAGAGCCGCTACTTCGGCGTCTCCCGCGTCGAGCGCGACCAGGTGGAGGACTACGCGAAGCGCAAGGGCATGAGCGTGGAGGAGGTCGAGCGCTGGCTCGCGCCGGTGCTCGGCTACGACCCCGGCGTCAGCCGCGCGGCGTGATCGAGAGCGGGGCGCGCGCGGGACGCGTCAGCCGCCGGTCTTCGTCCGCTTCTCGATGTACTCGCCCAGGTCGCGCAGCAGGTGGCTGGTCGGGAACGGGCGCCCGTCCACGAACAGCGTCGGCGTGGCCGTCACGCCCAGGCGCCGTCCCTCGCGCTCGGCGGCCTGCACGCCGACGCGGTGCGACGGGTCCTTCATGCACGCGGTGAAGCGTTCCAGATCCAGGCCCAGCGCCGTCGCGAGCTCCAGCGGCGAATCCTCGCCCAGCGTGCCCTGGCGGGCATAGGCCGCGTCGTGATAATCCCAGAACCGTCCCTGGGCCTGGGCGCACGCCGCCCCGTAGGCCACGCGCCGCGAGATCCCCGATGAGTTGATCGGGAAGTCCATGTGCACCAGCTTCACCTTGCCCGGGTACTGCTCGATGATCTGGTTCATCAGCGGCACGGCGCGCGCGCAGTTCGGGCACTGGTAGTCGGCGAACTCCACGACCGTGATCGGCGCCGACGGGTCGCCCTTCACCGGCCGGCCGCGGGTGTCGATGGCGAGCGGCGGCATCCGGGGCTCTTCGAGGCGCAGCGCGAAGCCGCCCTCGGACTTGATTCTCGCGACCACCTCCGCGCGCTTTCTGAGCCGGGCCTCGCGCAGCAGGTACTGGCGGATGCGGGGTGCGACCTCCTCCAGCGACTGCGGGATCCGGTCACGGTTGCTCTGATAGAACTGCTGCACCGCCGCCTCGTCCGGCTCGGGCACGGCCAGCAGCTCGGCGCCGACCTCGCGCACCGGCCGCGCCTGGCGCTGCGCCTCGCGCTCCGCGTAGACGTCGAACACCATCTCGTCGACGAGGTCGCGAAGCTCGCGGTGCTGCTCCGTGAGCATCGCACCGTAGAGCTGGCGCATGCGGGCGGACAGGTCCTCGGGCCGCCACGTGCGGCCGTCGAACTCGAACAGCGGCGGCCCCGGCTCCTGAGCGGGCGCCGTGGGCGGAAGCGCGGTGCCGGCGGCGAGCAGCACCAGGGCGAGCAGGCGGGTCGGCATGGGCGGTCGGTCTCCTGGCGCGCGGGAGACCAAGGATAGCCTCCGGTCACGCCCGCGCCCGTCCGCTCATCGGTCGCCCGCGCGCGCCCGTCTCCCCGCATCGTGCGCCGCGGCGCGCGGTGTACCATCGACCGATGCCCACCGCGTCCGCGTCCCGCCGAGCCGCCGCCGGCGCCTGCCTGCTCGTGCTGCTCGCCGCGACGCCGCCGGCCGAAGCCGCCGGCGAGCTCGTGCCGCACGTCGCGCACTATCGGCTGGACCTGCGTCCGGGGCACGGCGCGGGCGACGTGGTCGCGGTGAAGGGGCGCCTCGAGGTGCGCTTCGAGTCGTCCTGCGACGGCTGGCGACTGGAGCAGTCGCTGGGCTTCCGGATGCTCGCGCAGGACGGTTCCGGCCTCGAGCACCTCGCGCACCTGGTCGGATTCGAGGAGCGCGACGGTACGAGCTTCACGTTCGACACCCGCACCTGGGAGGACCGCGACCTGGTGGAGAAGGTGTCCGGGGTCGTCACGCGCGACCCGGTGAGCGGCGCGGTGACCGTGCGCTACGCCGAGCCGGAGCCCGTGCGCGAGGCGCTGCCGGCGGACACCGTGTTCCCGGGGCAGCACGTGGAGCAGGTGCTCGCGGCGGCGCGGGCGGGGGAGCGCCGCGTGCTGCGCACGCTGTTCGACGGCTCCACCGCGGAGAACCCGTACGAGGTGTCGGCGTGGATCGGCGCGCCGGTCGAGCCGGCCGACGGCGACCCGGAGCCGCTGCGCGGCCGGCGCTCGTGGCCGGTGCGGCTCGCGTACTTCGAGCTGGGCGCGGTGGAGCCGCGGTCGGATTTCGAGATGAGCGTGCGCCTGTTCGACAACGGGATCGCGGGCGACATGATCTACGACTACGACGGCTTCGCGATCGACGTCACGCTGGAGCACGTCGAGGTGCTGCCGGCGCCGCGCTGCCGCTGACGGCCCCGGCAGGCATGCCGCCGCCGCGGCAACGGCCGGGGTCGCTCAGCCCAGCGTGCCGCGGCGCATCAGGTTCAGCCCGACGAGCACCAGCATCACCAGCAGCGTGTTGCGGAACACCCGCTCGCTGATGCGCTGGCGCAGCCACTGGCCGACGGCCATCCCCGCGAGCAGCGGCACGGTGGCCGCCGCGGACCACGCGAGCTCGCGCGTCCCCGCGACGCCGTATCCCGTCAGCGTCGCGCCGAGGATGACCCCGCTCGCGAGGTAGATCGACGCGATGGTGCCGACGAACTCCTCCTTGCGCAGATCCAGGGACACCAGGAACACGATCACCGGCGGGCCGAAGATCCCGGACATGCCGCCGAGGACGCCGCCGGCGAGACCGCAGCCGGCGCCGGCCACGGCCTGGTGGCGCACCGGCACCCGCATGCGCACCCGGGTCAGCTCGAGCAGCGCGAAGGTGAGCACCACCAGCCCCAGCAGCACCATCAGCAGGCGCTGGTCTACGCTGGTGAGCATGCCGCCGCCGATCACGGTCCCCGCGAGCATCGCGAGCAGCAGCGCGGCGAAGCGGCGGCAGGTCGCGAGGAAGATGCCGCTCGCGAGCGCCTGCCAGGTGTTGGCGACGATGATCGGCACCGGCAGCAGCGCCACCGCATGGGGCACCGGCAGGACCAGCGAGAGCAGCGAGATCCCGACGAGCGGGATCCCGATCCCCAGCGCCCCCTTGACGAGGCCCGCGAGCGCCATCGCGAACCCGCACCAGGCGAGGGTGAGTGTCGAGAGGCCGTCCACGCGACGCCGTCAGGCGCTGCGCGCCGCGCGTCGGCCGAGGAGCGTCAGGCCAGCATCTCGGTGAGCGCCGCGCCGACCTCGGACGGCGTGTCCAGCACGCGCGCGCCCGCCGCCTCGAGGGCGCTGCGCTTCGACGCGTAGGTGCCGCGCTCGCCCATCACGATCGCCCCCGCGTGCCCCATCTTCTTGCCCGGCGGCGCGGCGCGTCCGGCCATGAACGCCACCACCGGCTTGTCCATGCCGGCGGCGTACTCGGCGGCGTCCTCCTCCATCGCCCCTCCGATCTCGCCGACGAGCACCACGGCGTCGGTGCCGGGATCGGCGTCCAGCGTCTCCAGCGCGTCGCGGGTGGTGGTGCCGATGACGGGATCGCCGCCGATCCCGATGAACGCCGACTCGCCGAAGCCCGCCTGCACGAGATTCAGGCACACCAGCGTGCCCAGGCTGCCGCTTCGCGACACCACGCCGACGCGACCCGGGGTGAAGATGTCGCGCTCGAAGGCCGGCATGAAGCCGACGAAGCATTCCCCCGGCGTGACCTGCCCGGCGGTGTTGGGTCCCAGGATGCGGGCGCCCGCCTCGCGCGCCGCGGCCATCACGTACATCACGTCCTGCACGGGAATGTGCTCGGTGAGCACCACCAGCTTGCGGCAGCCCGCCTCGATGGCGTCGAGCGCCGCGGCCTTGCAGCCCATCGGAGGGATGAACAGCACGGTCACGTCGAAGCCGCCGTGCTCCATCGCGTCCTTCGCGCTCGCATGCACCGGCACCCCGCAGTGCTGCGTGCCCGCCTTGCGCGGGTTCACCCCGCCCACGACGCGCGTGCCGTACTCCTGCATCCGCTCCGTCCAGAAGGTGCCCTGCTTGCCGGTGATTCCCTGCACCAGGACGCGATCGCTGCCGCGGACGATCATCTCACGAAGTCTCCGCCGCAGCCGCGATGGCGGCCGTGATGGCGTCGTCCATCGTCGGGTACGCGTCCACGCCGAGGCGATCGCGAAGCATCGCGCGCGCCTCGGCGGCGCCGGTGCCGTGGATCGAGAAGAACATCGGCACCGACGGCTTCAGGGTGTCCACCGCGTCGAGCACGCCGCCGGTCATGACGTCGGTGCGCGCGAATGCGCCGCAGAAGTTCACGACCAGGGACTTCACCTTCGGGTCGTCGAGCACCAGCGCGAGCGCCGGGGTCGCCTTGGTGTACGCCTCGCCGCCGATCTCCAGGAAGTTCGCGGCGCGCCCGCCCAGGTGCGCGATCACGTCCATCGTGGTCATGGTCAGGCCGGCGCCGTTGGCCAGCACGCCGACGTCGCCGTCGAGCGCGATGTACTTCAGCCCCAGGTCGCGCCCGCGCGCCTCGAGGTCGGTGAGCCGATCCGGCGTGCCGCGCGCCGCCAGCGCCTCGCGGCGCGGCAGCGCCGAGTCGTCCACCGTCAGCTTGCAGTCCAGCGCGACCACGCGGCCGTCGGCGAGGCGGGCCAGCGGGTTGATCTCCAGCAGCTCCGCGTCGCTGTCCGCGTAGGCCGCGTACAGGCGCACCAGCACGTCGGCCACCGCGTCGCCGGCGCCGTCGAGCTCCAGGCCGGCCAGCAGCGCCGCGGCGTCGGCGCGGGAGAACCCGCGGCGCACGTCCACCGTCGCGCGGCGCAGCGCGTGCGGGCTCTCGGCAGCGATGGTCTCGATGTCCATGCCGCCCACCGCCGAGCACAGCACCAGCGGGCTCTTGGTGGCCGGGTCGTTGAGCACCGCCGCGTAGAGCTCCGCGGCGATCGGCGCCTGCTCCTCCACGAGCACCGTCTCCACCGTGTGGCCGCCGATGCTCATGCCCAGGATCGCCGCCGCGTGCGCGCGTGCCTCCTCGGCGCTGGCGGCGAGCCGGATGCCGCCCGCCTTGCCGCGCTTGCCGGTCGGCACCTGCGCCTTGACCACGCACGGGCCGAGCTCCCGCGCGGCGGCGGCGGCCTCGTCGGGGGTGAGCGCGAGCCGGCCCGCGGGCGTCGCGATGCCCGCGTCGCGCAGCAGCGGCTTGGCGGCGGCCTCGGTGAAGTTCACGGCCGGGGCGCCCGCGGCGCGCGCCGGCGCCCGCACGGCCTCACTGGCCGTACTTCCGCAGGTACGCGCCGAACAGCGATTCCTCGGACGGGCGGTCTTCAGGGATCACCCGGCACAGGTGGGTGACGTTCAGGAAGTGCTTGTACGACAGGTTCTCGCTGATGCTGTTGCCCTGCCAGGTGCCGCAGCCCATCGACAGCGTGAAGTTGAGGCCGCTGTCGAAGCCGCCGCCGTTGCCGAAGGTGTGGGCCATGTTCACCAGCACCCGGACGACGTCCAGGCGCTCCGCCAGCCACGCGGCGTGCTCCGGCTCGCGGGTGTGGATGCCCATGGAGTGCCCCTTGCCCTTGAACTCGAGGATGCGGCGCACCTGCTCCGCGGCGGCTTCGAGGTCCGGCGCGCGGTAGACCGTGAGCACCAGCGACAGCTTCTCGTCGGAGAACGGGTGGTCGGGGCCGACCCCGGTCTCCTCGACCAGGAAGAAGCGCGCCGACCGCGCGCTGTCGGGCAGCCCCGCCTCGCGCGCGATCACCGCCGCGTCCTTCGCGATCAGCTTGCGGTTGAGCTTGCCGTCCACCCACAGCGCGTCCTGCAGGGCCTGCTTGTGCGCCGGGTCCGCCATCCACGCGCCGGCGCGTTCCAGCGCCGCGATGGCCTCGTCATAGACCGCGTCCAGGATCACGAGGGAGTTCTCCGACGAGCACGAGGTCGCGTTGTCGAAGGTCTTCGACGCGCAGATCTTCTTCGCCGCGTCGTCGAGGTCGGCGCTCGCGTCGACGATCACGGGCACGTTGCCCGCGCCGACGCCGATCGCCGGCGTGCCGCTGGAGTACGCCGCGCGCACGTTGTTCTGCGACCCGGTGACGACGAGCAGGTCGCACGCGCCCATCAGCGCGTGAGTGACGCTCTTCGTGACCGGCGGCGGCAGCACCTGGACGAGGTCCGGCGGCGCGCCGATCTTCTCGAGCTCGGCGCGCATCAGCTCCACGGTGCGCGTCGTCGTGGCGAGCCCGGCGGGCGAGGGCGCGATGATGATCGCGTTGCGGCCCTTGACCGCCATCATCGCCTTGTTCACCGGCGTCGCGGCCGGGTTGGTCGACGGCGTGATCGCCGCGACCACGCCGACCGGCTTCGCGTACTTCACGATGCCGAGCTCGGGACATTCCTCGATCACGCCCACCGACTTCGCGCGCGACAGGTCGCGCAGCGTGCCGAAGGTCTTGCGCGTGTTCTTCGTGATCTTGTCGTCGACGTTGCCGAGCCCGGTGTCGGCAACGGCCATCTCGGCCAGCGCGCGCGCATGCTCGGGCTTGTAGATGGACCACGCGAGCGCGGTGACGGCTTCGTCGGTGCGCGCCTGGTCGGCGTCGGCGAAGGCGTCCATCGCGGCGCGCGCTCGGGCGACGAGATCGTCCACCACGGCGGCCTCGTCGGGTCGTCTCACGGCGCTGCTCACAAGGGGTCCTCCCGGCGTCACCTGATGCGCGGCCATGCGGCCGCGGCGCGTGCGTCTCGCGGCTCGTGCTTCACGGGCCGGCACGCTGAGGGCCACCGTGCACGGTGGACGATCGAGCACGGGGCGCGGCGGGAACCTATAGAGCGCCTCGTCGCAGTGTCAAGCGACGCGCCCCGCGCACGCCGGCCGAACGTTAACGCTCGGACATGCTGCCCGACGCTCGCGTATGTTGCAGCGCGACAACGGAACGCCCGGCCGCGCGACCGCGTCGCCGCGCGTCACACGTGTTCACGGCGAAGCTTCGTGATGCGCGCCGCAGGCCTTCGCGCGCCGTCGTGACGCGGTGCAATAAACCCGACAATTTCGAGGGTTTTTCGCATCCTGGAAACGCATTCCCTCGATTGACATTTTTCGAGCCTGAACCTACGGTTGCCCGCCGAGGAGACATGGGACCCCGTTCGAGAGGTCCCTTTGATAACGAAGGAAACCCCGTGGCAAAACTGCTCGAGGTCAAAGGCCTCAAGACCGAGTTCGCGACCGGCGCGGGCACGGTCAAGGCCGTCGACAACGTCACCTACGACGTGGAAGAGGGAGAAACGGTCGCCATCGTCGGCGAGTCCGGTTCCGGCAAGTCGGTCGGCGCGCTGTCCATCCTGCGCCTCATCCCGAATCCCCCCGGGAAGATCGTCGGCGGCGAGATCCTTTTCGAAGGGCAGGACCTGCTGAAGCTCAGCGACGAGGAGATCCGGCACATTCGCGGCCGCAAGATCAGCATGGTGTTCCAGGAGCCCATGACCTCGCTGAACCCGGTGCTCAGCATCGGCATGCAGCTCACCGAGACCATGATGCTGCACCTCGGAATCTCCCGCGAAGAGGCGGACCGGCGCGCGGAAGAGCTGCTCGGCAAGGTCGGGATCTCCGAGCCGGGGCGCCGCCTGCGGCAGTTTCCGCATCACCTGTCCGGCGGCATGCGCCAGCGCGTGATGATCGCGCTCGCGCTGTCGTGCGATCCGAAGCTGATCATCGCCGACGAGCCCACGACCGCTCTCGACGTGACCATCCAGGCGCAGATCCTGGAGCTGATGAAGAACCTCACGCGGGAGCTCGGCGTCGCGCTCATCGTGATCACGCACAACCTCGGCGTGGTGGCGCGCTACGCGGACCGCGTGAACGTGATGTACGCGGGCAAGATCGTCGAGATGGGCACCGCGCACCAGATCTACCACGAGCCCCGCCACCCCTACACCATCGGCCTGCTGAACTCGGTGCCGCGCATGGATCTGCCGCGGGGCCAGAAGCTGATCCCGATCGAGGGCTCGCCGCCCGACCTGACGCGCCTCGACGACGGCTGCTCGTACCGTCCGCGCTGCCGCTGGCGCGTCGACAAGTGCGAGAGCAACTACCCGCCGCTGGAGAAGGTCCAGGATCTGCAGTTCTCCGCCTGCTGGAGGAAGGACGACCTGGGCAAGGACGAGCTTCAGAAGCTGAGGGACGCGTCATGAGCGCCGCGGTCAGGGAATCCGGGATCACCTTCCAGGACGTCGAGCGCGGCGAGACCCTGGTGCGGGTGAAGAATCTCAAGAAGTACTTCCCCGTCACCGAGGGCATGCTGATCCAGCGCACCGTCGCCAACGTGAAGGCGGTGGACGACGTGAGCTTCGAGATCAAGCGCGGCGAGACGCTGGGCCTGGTGGGCGAATCCGGCTGCGGCAAGACCACGACGGGGCGCTGCATCCTGCAGCTCGAGAAGGCGACCGAGGGCGCCATCGAGTTCTGCGGCGTCGACCTCACGAAGCTGGACGAGAAGGCGCTGGTCCCGGTGCGCCAGCGCATCCAGGTGATCTTCCAGGACCCGTACAGCTCGCTGAACCCGCGCATGAAGGTGGGCGACATCATCGGCGAGCCGATGAAGGTGCACCGCATCATCGACGACGCCGCCGGCCGCTCCAAGCGCACGCGCGAGCTGCTCAACGTGTGCGGGCTGCCATCGAAGTTTGCGGATCGCTATCCGCACGAGATGAGCGGTGGCCAGCGCCAGCGCGTCGGTATCGCGCGCGCGCTCGCGCTGAACCCCGACTTCATCATCTGCGACGAGGCGGTGTCCGCGCTCGACGTGTCGATCCAGGCGCAGGTGATCAACCTGCTCGAGGACCTGCGCGAGGAGTTTCACCTCACGTACCTGTTCATCGCGCACGACCTGTCGGTGGTGCGTCACCTGTGCAACCGCGTGGCGGTCATGTACCTGGGCAAGATGGTCGAGCTGGCGGACTCGGACGAGCTGTTCGACAACCCGCGCCATCCGTACACGCAGGCGCTGCTTTCGGCGGTGCCGGTCCCGGACCCGTCCGTGGAGGCGCAGCGCGCCCATCAGGTGCTGCAGGGCGAGGTGCCCAGCCCCATCAACCCGCCGTCGGGCTGCGTGTTCCATCCGCGCTGCACGCTGGCGCAGGAAAGCTGCAAGCAGGCGTTCCCGTCGCTGGACGAGCAGCAGCCCGAGCACTGGGTCGCGTGCCCGGTGGTGAAGTAACCGAAGTAGACTCGAATCCGTGCCGCGGGGACTGGGAGGTCGCCGCGGGAGCTGGATAGAACCCAAGAAGACCGAAGGAGGAGAAACATATGAAGCGCTTCGCTCCGAAGCTTGCGGTCGCGGCCATCGTCGGCGCGTCGCTGGGCCTTGCAGGCCCCGCGGTCGCCCAGACGCCCAAGCCCGGCGGCATCCTGAATTTCGTGGTGGGATCGAAGATCCCGTCGTACGACGGCCACCGCGAATCCACGTTCGGCATGATCCACCCGATCCGGCCGTTCTACAGCCTGCTCATCAGGGTCAACCCGGACAACCCGTCGTCGCCGACGGACTTCGTGTGCGACACCTGCGAGGGTGACGTGCCCGCGCCCACCGAGGGCGGCACGAAGTTCACCTTCAAGCTGCGCAAGGACGTCAAGTTCCACGACGGAACGCCGATGACCAGCGCCGACGTGAAGGCGACCTTCGACAAGATCATCTTCCCGCCGGAGGGCGTCCCGAGCAGCCGCAAGGCGTTCTTCACGATGGTCGAGTCGGTCACCGCGCCGGACGACTACACGATCGAGTTCAAGCTGAAGTACCCGTCCGGCGCCTTCATCCCGGCGCTCGCGACCCCGTTCAACTTCATCTACTCGAAGAAGGACCTCGATACCCACGGCTACGAGTGGCACACGAAGAACATCAACGGCTCCGGCGCGTTCATCTTCGTGCAGCACCAGCCGGGCGCGTTCGTCGAGGGCAAGAAGAACCCGAACTACCACCACGCCGGCAAGCCCTACCTCGACGGCTACAAGGCCATCGCCGCGCCGAAGATGGCGGTCCGCCTGCAGGCCATCCGCGGCGACCGCGCCGCGATCGAGTTCCGCGGCTTCCCGCCGAAGGCTCGTGACGACCTGGTCAACGCGCTGGGCGACCAGATCACGGTGCAGGAGAGCGACTGGAACTGCGTCCTGATGGCGACGCCGAACCAGAAGGCCAAGCCCTTCGACGATCCGCGGGTGCGCCGGGCGCTCACGCTGGGCGTCGACCGCTGGGGCGGCTCCAAGTACCTGTCCGAGATCGCGATCGTGAAGACGGTCGGCGGCGTGGTCTTCCCGAACCACCCGCTGGCGGCGAACGAGACCGAGCTGACCCGCCTCGCGGGCTACGGCAAGGACATCGAGGCGTCGCGCGCGGAGGCGAAGAAGCTGCTCGCCGATGCCGGCCACAGCAATCTTTCCTTCGAGCTGCACAACCGCGGCGTCGACCAGCCGTACAAGGTGGTGGGCACCTGGCTCATCGACCAGTGGAGCAAGATCGGCGCCGACGTGAAGCAGCGCGTGCAGCCGTCCGGGCCCTTCTACGACACGCTGCGCAAGAAGCACGACTTCGAGGTGTCGATCGACTTCAACTGCCAGTCGACGGTGAACCCGCTGGCCGACGTGTCGAAGTTCCTCGGCTCCGCCGGCAACAACTACGGTCAGTACGCGGACCCGGTTCTCGAGGATCTGTACGAGAAGATGAACCGCGCCGAGACCGAGGCGGAGCAGTACAACATCATGCGTCGATACGAGCGTCGCGCCCTCGACGAGGCCGCGCACGAGATGATCACGCTGTGGTGGTACAAGATCAATCCGCACCGTTCCTACGTGAAGGGGTGGAAGATCGCTCCCAGCCATTACCTGAACCAGCACCTGGACAACGTCTGGCTGGACAAGTAACGGACACGGCTCGTGTTCAACGCCCCGCCCGCCTCGCGCGGGCGGGGCACTTTCCCGGGTGACCTGCCATGAGCAAGTACCTCCTCAAGCGCATCATGCTCTCCATCCCGACCCTGCTCGGGGCGGCCCTGTTCGTGTTCCTGCTGCTGCGCGCGGTGCCGGGCGACGTCTGTGAGCTCAGGCTCGCGGGCACCGGCCTCTACGCCGACCAGGAGCAGATCGACATCTGTCGCGAGCAGCTCGGGCTGAACAAGGGCCTGCTCGCGCAGTTCTGGGACTTCATCTCCGGCTACGCGACCTGGGACCTCGGTCAGTCCATGTGGACCGGCAAGGAGGTCACCTACGAGATCGCGATCCGTTTCGAGCTGACCCTGCAGGTGGCCATCATGGCGACCATCGTCGCGATCATCATCGCGATTCCGCTGGGCATCATCTCGGCGGTGAAGCAGGACACCTGGATCGACTACGTGGTTCGCGCGTTCGCGGTCGCGGGCATCGCGATGCCGTCGTTCTGGCTCGGCATCATCATCATTCTCGGGCTGCTGATACTCACGCAGAAGTGGTTCGGCGTCCCCTGGATGCCGCCCATCGACTTCACGTCGTTCTTCGACGACCCGGTCGCGAACATGTCGCAGCTCATCTGGCCGGCGGTGGCCACCGGCTACCGCTACTCGGCGGTCGCGACGAGGATGACGCGCTCGGCGCTGCTCGAGGTGCTGCGCGAGGACTACGTGCGCACCGCGCGCGCGAAGGGCCTGTTCGAATCCGTGGTGATCAACCGCCACGCGCTCAAGAACGCGCTGCTGCCGGTGATCACGATCATCGCCCTGGAATTCGCGTTCCTGATGGGCGGGCTGGTGGTCACCGAGCAGGTGTTCAACCTCAACGGGTTGGGCAAGCTGTTCGTGGAATCGGTGACCAACCACGACTACACACTCACCCAGCAGCTCGTGATGCTGGTGGTGGTGATCTTCGTCGCGACCAACCTGGTCGTGGACATGATGTACGCGTGGCTCGATCCGCGCATCCGTTACAGCTGAGGTCCGCGCCATGTCTACGCCGCAGATCGCCGTCGACCCGACCGAACTCGAAGAGGTCCCACGCAAGCCACTGCTGGTCAGGCTGTGGTCCATGTCGCGGGCCCACCCGCTCGGCGCCGCGGGCGCCGGGGTCGTGATCCTGATGATCGTCGCCGCGATCTTCGCGCCCTGGATCACGCCGTACGATCCGGAGGCCGCGGACTTCGCGAACATGCTGACGGCACCCAGCGCCGAGTACTGGCTGGGCACCGACCAGTTCGGGCGCGACATCCTCACGCGCATCATCTACGGAGCGCGCACCGCGCTGTTCGTGGGCTTCACATGCGCGTTCATCGGCTCCTTCGTGGGGCTCGTGCTGGGCGTCGGCAGCGCGTACTTCGGCGGCAAGATCGACCTGATCTTCCAGCGCATCATGGACGTGTTCATGGCGTTCCCGCTGATCATCATGGCGCTGGCCATCGTCGCGACCCTGGGCACGGGCACCGACAAGGTGATCATCGCGATCACGATTCCGTTCATCCCGCAGTGCGCGCGCGTCGTGCGTTCGAGCGCGCTCAGCATCCGCGAGATCCCGTACGTCGACGCGGCGCGGGCCTGCGGCTTCGGCCACGGGCGGATCATCCTTCGCCACATGGTGCCGAACGTGATGGCGCCGTTCCTGATCATGCTCACCACGTTCGTGGGGCAGGCCATCCTGCTCGAGGCGTCGCTGTCCTACCTGGGCCTCGGCGTGCAGGAGCCGACGCCGGCGTGGGGCCTGATGCTGCAGGGCGGCGCCGAGGAGTACGCGGAGAGCGCGCCGTGGGTGCCGATCTTCCCCGGTGTCGCGATCACGCTCGCGGTGTTCGGCTTCAACCTGTTCGGCGACGCCCTGCGCGACGTGCTGGATCCGCGCCTGCGCAACCGCTGAGCGCGAGCGCGACCGGCGCCCGAGAACGAAGGGCGCGGCTCCGACGGGGCCGCGCCCTTTTCTTTTGCGGGCGCGGGAGCGGGCGGCCTCGATGAGCGGCGGGCGCGCCGGGTTCAGGTTCGTCGCCGCGAGGCTCGGGCACGTCGGCCCCCCGCGCCGGCGAGCGACGCGTCAGGAACGCTCCAGGCGCTCCAGCGTCGACAGCACGTCCGGCGCCACCGGGATGCCCTCCGTCTCTGCGCGGCGCAGGTGCGCCGCGTCCGGATGACCCGGCAGACCCACCTCGGGGTTGCCGTCGCCGGCCGCGTCGACCGCGGCGCGGAAGTCTTCGACGCGCGCGCGGTACTGCTCGGGCGGCATCAGGCGGGCGATGTCCGCGGCGAGGAGCGTGAAGCTGACCCGCGCCGGAGCGTCGAAGTCGGTGGCGCCGCGCACATCGGTCGCGAACGCGCCGCCGGAGAGCACGCCCGTGAGCAGGTCGATCATCGCCGACAGCGCGTAGCCCTTGGGTCCGCCCATCGGCGCGAGCAGGCCCTGCATCGCGGCGTGCGGATCGGTGGTGGGGCGTCCCTCGGCGTCCAGCGCCCAGCCCGCCGGGATGGGGCGGTTCTCGGCGGCCGCGCGCCGGATCTTGCCGCGCGCGGCGGTGGTGACCGCCATGTCCATCACCACCGGGTCGGGGTGCGCCGGCACGGCGATCGCGATGGGATTGGTGCCGACCACGGGGCGCCGCCCGCCCCAGGGCGCCACCGACGGTCCGGCGTTGGTGAACACGATCCCCGCGAGGCCGTCGCGAGCCAGCGCCCGCGGGTAGTAGCCGGCCATGCCGAAGTGGTTGCCCTCGCGCACCGTGACCCACGCGACGCCGTGACGCCGCGCGCGTTCGCGCGCCTCGCCCACGGCGGCCATGCCTGCGACGGCGCCGAAGCCGCCGCCGGCGTCCAGCAGCGCGATCGCGTCCGCGTCGGTGACGACCGACGGCCGCGCGCGCGGATCGAGCTGGCCGAGGCGGATGCGCTCGACGTAGCTCGCGAGGCGCGTGAGGCCATGGGTCGCGACGCCCCGCCTGTCGGCGTCCAGCAACACGTCGAGGACCGTGCGCGCGGCCTCGTCGTCCGCGCCGTGGCGGCGCAGGATGGCCTCGCCCCGCTGGCGCAGCTCGGCCTCGGGCCGTCGTTCCACCTCACTCATACGAGCGTCTCCGGGCGAATGCCGGCGCGAGCATACTGCATGCGCGCCGACGCGCTCGTGCCGTGCGGTGCGCGGTGGCCGGAGCCGCGGGCGTCGATTACCATGCGCGGCTTCCATCGCGCCGCCCGCGCGGCGCGCCGATGCCGGCGGAGTGCGTACATGGCCGAAAGCGCGGGCGGGTCGTCTCCCGCCGAGTTCCAGATCAAGATCGCCAGCACCGGCGCGATCCTCGACGTGCCCGCGGATCGGTCCATCGTCGAGGTGCTCTGGGACAACGGATTCGACGTCGACACCTCCTGCGAGACGGGTCTGTGCGCGACCTGCATGACCCGCTACGTGGAAGGCGAGCCGGACCACCAGGACATGGTGCTCGACGAGGACGAGCGCGCGGAGTACCTGTGCGTGTGCTGCTCGCGATCGAAGACGCCGCTGCTGGTGCTGGACCTCTGAACGGATGGTGCGAGCCTCGCTGCGTCCTCCTCCCGGCCGTGACGCGCGTGCCGAGGCCCGGGAAGGCGGCGCGCACACGCATCCGGATCTCCGCGTGCGCGGCGCAGAGCCTGGTGCCGGGCAGGCCGTGATCGACCGTCAGGGACGGCTGCCCAGTCCCCTCGCCAGGTTGCAAGGAGAACGTGCATGACCCACGTCGCGATCCTCGACGACTACCTGAAGCTCTCGCTGAAGTCCGCGGACTGGAGCGTGCTGCCCAACGACGTCTCGCTCCACGTCTTCCATCAGCACCTCGGGGACGAGGATGCCGTCGCCGGCGCGCTCGCGGAGTTCGAAGTGCTGATGGTGATGCGCGAGCGCACGCCGCTGCCCGCGAGCCTGCTCGAGCGCCTGCCGAAGCTGAAGCTGATCGTGACCACCGGCATGCGCAACCTGAGCATCGACATGCAGGCGGCCCGCGCCCGGGGCGTCGACGTGTGCGGCACGCAGATGCTGCCGTATCCGGCGTTCGAGCACGCCTGGGGCCTGATCCTGGCGCTGGCGAAGAACGTGTGTGCCGAGGATCGGCTGATGCACGAAGGGGGCTGGCAGGCGGGGCCCACCACGGGGCTCAGGGGCCGCACGCTGGGGGTGCTCGGGCTCGGCAAGCTGGGCGCCCAGGCGGCGCGAGTGGGCGACGCGTTCGGCATGAACGTGATCGCGTGGAGCCAGAACCTCACCGAAGAGCGCGCGCGCGAGTGCGGCGTGACCCGCGTGGAGCGCGACGTGCTGCTTGCGGAGAGCGACTTCGTCACGATCCACCTCGTGCTGAGCGAGCGCACCCGCGGCCTCATCGGGCGCGAGGAGCTGGCGCTGATGAAACGCGATGCATTCCTGGTGAACACCTCGCGCGGTCCGATCGTCGACGAGCAGGCGCTGGTGGAGGCGCTGGCCAGCGGCGCGATCGCGGGCGCCGGGCTCGACGTGTACGACGAGGAGCCGCTGCCGGCGGACCACCCGCTGCGCCGCGCGCCGAACGCCGTGCTCACCGGCCACACCGGCTACTCCACGCGCGAGGCCTTCGACGTGATGTATCCGGATTCGCTGGAGTGCCTGCAGGCGTGGCTGTCCGGACAGCCGGTGAGGCTGCTCAACGCCTGAGCCCGGGCGGCACCGGCGCCGGGCGCACGCGGCCGGTGCTGTGACGTCGCGCCGGCCGTCGTACCATTGTCGGGGTGCGCTGGCGGGGAACGCCTCCAGGCCGCGCGCGGGGCCGGGGGTGCGATGTACTTCTACGAGCTCAGCGACGACATCGATGCGCAGGTGGACAACGCCACCATCGTGCACCTGTTGCAGCTGTGGCACCGCCACCGGGCGCACGCCGACGGCGACCTCCCGCGCTTCGACGACCTCGCCCCCGCCCGCCTCGACTGGTGCGCCGCCGACCTGATGGTGCTGGAGCCGGCGGGCGACGGCGACTTCCGCTACCTTCACTACGGCGCCAACATCGCCGCCGCGTCGGGCTTCGACATGACGGGCCGTCTGACCAGCGAGTTCCGCAGCGAGGTGGGGCGATTCTTCCGCGAGAAGTACCTGCAGTGCCTGGCCGACGCGCGCCCGCTGTACACGGTGCACCGCGGCTCGCACGCGCCGACGGTGCATACCTGGGAACGGCTGCTGCTGCCGCTGCGCGCCGGGCAGACGCCGCGCCTGGTGGTGTTCAACCGGCCCATGGCCATGCGCCACGAGTTCCTGCAGAGCGTGCTGGAAAGCACGGGCATCGGCGTGGTGTACCTCGCGGCGGTGCGCGACGCGGCCTCGAACGCGCCCGACTTCCACGTGGTGAGCGTGAACCGGGCGGCCGCGGAGATGCTGCTCAGCGACGTGCACCGGATGAGTGACCGCCGTGCGCGCGAGGCTTTTGCGGACCCGTTCGCCGATCGCGTCATCGGGCTCGCGGCGGCGGTTTACGCGGACGGCGCGCCGGCCTCCGTCGAGGTGCACGGCATGCACAACGGCGCCCATCGCCACCTCCAGGTCAGCGCCGCGAAGGCGGGTGACGGGGTCACCATCGCGATCAGCGACATCACCCCGTACCGCGAGCAGGAGCGCGCGCTCCGGGTCCTGAACCAGCGCCTCGAGGACGAGGTGGCGGTGCGCCGCGACCTGGAGCGCGAGCTTCGCCGGCGCATGGACGTGGACCCGCTGACCGGCGTGCTCGCCCGGCGCGCCTTCCTGGAGCGCCTGGATGCGGAGGTCGCGCGCGCGCAGCGCCACGACCGCTCGCTGGGCGTGCTGATGCTGGACCTGGACCGCTTCAAGGCGGTGAACGATGCCCACGGCCACGCCCAGGGCGACCGCGTGCTCGAGCGCGCTGCGACCGCGTGCGGCGGGATTCTGCGCCGGGGCGACTTCGTCGGCCGGCTGGGCGGCGATGAGTTCGCGGTGTGCCTGACGGAGGCGGGCCGGGAGGCGCCGGGCGAGGTCGCGGAGCGGGCTCGCGCCGCGGTGGCCGCCGCGTTCGCCGACGAGTCCATGCTCTCGCTGCGGGTCACCGCCAGCGTCGGCGCCGCGCTGCTCGGGGCGGGGGAGAGCGCGCAGGCCGTGCTCGCGCGTGCCGATCGCGCCCTGTACCGGGCGAAGGCGGACGGCCGCGACCGGGTCGCGGTCGACGCCGCCCCCGGAGAGACCGGGTGAGCGTGCCCGGGACGGCGCCGGGCACGCTGCCGCTTGCGGTGCTGCAGTGCCAGGGGCATCCCGGCGACCCCGCGGCCAACCTCGCCCTGCTGGCGGCGCGCTGCCGCGAGGCGGCGATGGCCGGGGATCGGCTGCTGGTCACTCCGGAGCTGTTCCTGACCGGCTTCCACATCGGCGCGCGGGTGCGCGCACTCGCGTGCGCGCTGGACAGCCCGCAGGTGCGCGGGGTGTGCGCGCTCGCGCGCCGCCACCGGGTGGCGCTGTGCGTCGGGTTCGCGGAGCGCGACGGCGACCGGGTGTACAACGCGGCGCTGGTCGTCGGTCCGTCGGGGCGGCTGATCGGCTGTTACCGCAAGCACCGCCTCAGCGGCCCCTACGAGAACGGCGTGTTCCAGCGCGGGTCGGGGGACGACCTCCGGTTCGGGCTCGACGGCGTGCGGGTGGGCGTGCTGGTGTGCTACGACATGGAGTTCCCGGAGAACGTGCGCCGCCTCGCGCTGGCCGGGACCCAGCTGATCGTGGTGCCCACGGCGCTGGCGCGGGAGTGGGCGATCGTCGCCGACAAGCTGGTGCCGACGCGCGCGTTCGAGAACGGGGTGTTCATGGCGTACGCGGACCGCTGCGGGCGCGAGGGCTCCAGCGCCTACGCGGGCCGGAGCTGCATCGTCGCGCCGGACGGGCGCGACCTGGCCCGGGCCGGCGACCGGGACGCCGTGCTGCGCGCGCGCATCGTGCCGGGTGACTACGCGGCGGTGCGCAGGCGGCTGCCGTACCTCCGCGACCTGCGGGCGGGCTGACGCGCCCGCCGCCGCGGCGCGAAGCGCCCGTGCGGCCGTTCACGATCGCGGGACGCGGGCTCGGCAGCCTGTCCCCGCGGCCGCTGGTCACGTGGATGTGGGGCAAGCGGCAACCGGCGCCGGAACGCGGCCGTCCGTGTCGCACGGCCCGGAGCACCTCTTTAGAATCAGCCGCACACCCGCATCCGAGGAACGCGCCATGACGGCCATCACCCGCAGCCTCGCCGAGTTCGTCGCCGGCCTGTCCTGGGGGAGCTTGCCCGCGCAGGTGCGCGAGCGCGCCCGGCTCATCGTCCTCGATCACGTCGGCATCGCGCTGCGTGCGCGCCACGCGGCGGCACTCTCGCCGTCGATGGCCCGCGCGCTCGCGCGGCTCGGCCAGGGCGCGCCGCGACGCGGTGTGGACGACGCGGATCCCGGGCGCGTCGCGAGCGTGATCGGCGACGGCGACGGCTACACGCCCACCGCCGCGGCGCTGTTCAACGGCGCACTGGGTCACGCACTGGACTTCGACGACACCCACGCGCCGGGATCCATCCACTCGGGCGCGCCGATCATCCCGGCGGCGCTGGCGGCCGCGGAGCTCAGCGGCGCCGGCGGCAAGGCGGTGATCGCGGGCGTCGTGGCCGGCTTCGAGACCCAGATCCGGCTGAGCCTCGCGCTGGTGCCGTCCGATCACTACCGCCGGGGCTTCCACCCCACGCCCACCTGCGGGGTGTTCGGCGCCGCCGCCGCGGCCGCGGTCGTGCTGGGGCTGGACGCCGATGCGGTGGAGGACGCGTTCGGGCTGTGCGGCAGCCACGCTGCCGGCTCGATGCAGTTCCTGCACGACGGCGCGTGGAACAAGCCGTATCACACCGGCTTCGCGGCCAGCAACGGCCTCGCCGCCGCGTGCATGGCCGCGGAGGGCTTCCGCGGCGCCCGCGAGGCCATCGAGGGCCGCAGCGGCTTCCTGCACGGCTACGCGCCGTCGCCTCGCCCCGAGGAGGCCGTCGCTGGCCTCGGCCGCGACTGGAAGACGCTGGAGATCGCGGTCAAGCCGTACCCGTCGTGCCGTTACGGTCACGCGGCGATGGACGCGGTCATCGCGCTGCGCGCCGAGAACGGCATCGACTGGCGCGAGGTGGAATCCGTCGAGATCGGGCTGCCGCGCACCGGGATGGAGATCATCGGCGAGCCGCTGGCCGAGAAGCAGCGGCCGGGGAACTACGTGGACGGCCAGTTCTCGATGCCGTTCGTCGCCGCGGTCGCGCTGCGCGACGGCGGCATGGACTGGGACAGCTACGAGCGCCATCTCGCCGACCCCGAGACCCTGGAGCTGTGCCGCCGTATCCGGGCCGTGGACGACCCGGAGGTGGAGGCCGAGTATCCCGCGAACATGAGCGGCTCCGCGCGCATCCACGTCGGCGGACGGGTGCTCGAGCGGATGGTGGTGATCCCGAAGGGAGAGCCCGGCAACTTCGTCAGCGACGCGGAGCTGCGCGCCAAGTTCGACGGTCTCACCGCGCCGTACCTGGACGCCGCGCGGCGTGCGGCGCTCGGCGACCGCCTGCTTGCGCTGTCCGAGGAGGGCGACATCGCGGCCCTGCTCCGCCTCACCGTCCCGCAGGCCGCCGGCACGCTTCGCGTCGCCTCCGGCGGCGGCGACTGAGCGGGCCGCGGCCGTGAGCGTGGAGCGCCGCGAGGTGGCGCCGGGGCGCTACCGGGAGACGTTCGGGCGCAACCTGGAGGACTTCCAGGTCGGCGACGTGTACGAGCATCGCCCCGGGCGCACGATCAGCGAGGTGGACAACACCTGGTTCACCCTGCTGACGATGAACACGCACCCGCTGCACTTCGACGCGGAGTACGCCGCGAAGAGCGAGTTCGGCCGGCCGCTGGTGAACTCGTGCCTGACGCTGTCCATCGTCGCCGGCATGAGCGTGAGCGACCTCAGCCAGAAGGCCATCGGCAACCTGGGCTGGGACAAGATCAAGCTCACCGCGCCGGTGTTCGCCGGCGACACCATCTATGCGGAGAGCGAGGTGCTCGCGAAGCGCGAGTCGAAGTCGCGCCCGACGCAGGGCATCGTCACCGTGCGGACGACGGGCAGGAAGGCCGACGGGACGGTGTTCATGACCTACGAGCGGAGCTTCCTGGTGCCGAAACGGGGACACGGGGTGGACGACGCGGCGGGCTATTGAGGTGGAGGCGTCTGCGCGGTGAGACATCCACCCCGCAACGGAGGTGACTGACGATGGCGGGACCCGCCGCGCAGGACAACTACGACGAGTCGCTGATCCTCGATGCGATCGATCGGTTCCTCGAGCGCGACGTGCGGCCGGTCGCGCACGATCTGGAGGCGAGCGATACCTGGCCCGAGGACATCGTCGCGTCGATGCGGGAGCTGGGGCTGTTCGGGGCCACCATCTCGCCGGAGTACGGTGGCCTCGGCCTGTCCGCGACGACGTACACGAAGATCGTCGAGCGGGTGTCGGCCGTGTGGATGTCGGTGTCGGGGATCTTCAACTCGCACCTGATCATGGCCGCCGCGGTGGAGCGATTCGGCAGCGAGGCGATGAAGCGCCATTACCTGCCGCGCTTCGCGAGCGGCGAGCTTCGCGGCGGCATCGCGCTCACCGAGCCGGACGCGGGCACCGACCTGCAGGGGATCCGCACCCGCGCGCGGCGCGACGGCGACCACTACGTCGTGACCGGCGCCAAGACCTGGATCAGCAACAGCGTCTACGGCGACCTGCTGGCGGTGCTGGTGAAGACCGATCCGAAGGCGGAGCCCGCGCACCGCGGCATGAGCCTGCTGCTGGTGGAGCACGGCGATCCGGGATTCCGCATCACGAAGAAGCTCGAGAAGCTGGGCTACAAGGGCATCGATTCCGGCGAGATGGTGTTCGAGGACGCGCGGGTGCCGGTCGGGCGGCTGATCGGCGAGGAGGGCCGGGGTCTGCAGCAGATCCTCGCGGGCCTCGAGCTCGGGCGCATCAACGTTGCCGCGCGCGGCGTCGGCATTGCCCGCGCCTGCGTCGAGGACTCGGTGCGCTACGCGCAGATGCGCAAGACCTTCGGCAAGCCCATCGTCGAGCACCAGGCCATCGCGCTGAAGCTGGCCGACATGGCCACCCGGGTGGAGGCTGCACGGCTGCTCGTGGAGAGCGCCGCGCGCGCGTACGACACCGGCGAGCGCTGCGACATGGAGGCGGGCATGGCAAAGCTGTTCGCCACCGAGGCGGCGGTCGAGAACTCACTGGAAGCGATGCGCATTCACGGCGCGTACGGTTATTCGAAGGAGTACGACATCGAGCGCTACTACCGCGACGCTCCACTGCTCGCGATCGGCGAGGGGACCAACGAGCTGCAGCGCCTGATCATCGCCCGCCAGCTCGTGAAGCGGCACCCGGCGTGACCGGGCTCCGGTCACGGGCGCGATGAGCGCCGCGCGGACGCACGGGGCGCGACCGATGCTGCCACTGCAAGACGTCCGCGTCCTCGCGGTCGAGCAGTACGGCGCAGGGCCCTTCGGCACGATGTTCCTGGCCGACCAGGGCGCGGAGGTGATCAAGGTCGAGAACCCGCGCGACGGCGGCGACATGGCGCGCGACGTCGGGCCGTTCTTCCTCGGCGAGCGCGACTCGCTGTTCTTCCACGCGTTCAACCGCAACAAGCGAAGTCTCACGCTGGACCTCGGGCGGCCCGAGGGGCAGGCGGTGTTCCACCGGCTGGTCGCGAACGCCGACGCGGTGGCGTCGAACCTGCGCGGCGACGTGCCGGCGAAGCTGGGGCTCACCTACGATGCGCTGAAGGCTCACAACCCGCGCATCGTGTGCGCGCACCTCTCGGCCTACGGGCGCACCGGTCCGCGCGCGGCGTGGCCCGGCTACGACTACCTGATGCAGGCCGAGGCCGGGTACTTCTCGCTGACCGGAGAGCCGGGCGGACCGCCGGCGCGTTTCGGGCTGTCCATCGTGGATCTGATGACCGGTCTCGCGCTCGCGTACGCGCTGCTGGCCGGGCTCACCCAGGCGCGGGCGACGGGCGAGGGGCGCGACATGGACGTGAGCCTGTTCGACGTCGCGCTGAACAACACCAACTACCTCGCGTCCTGGTACCTCAATGCCGGTCACGTGCAGGGGCGCGAGCCGCGCTCGGCGCACCCGTCGCTGGTGCCGTGCCAGCTCTACACCACCCGCGACGGGTGGATCTTCATCATGTGCAACAAGGAGAAATTCTGGCCGGCGCTGTGCGAGGCCATCGGCCGCCCGGAGTGGGGCGGCGATCCCCGGTTCGCGCGATTCGCGGACCGCCTCGCGCACCGCGACGAGCTGACGCGGATGCTCGACGACGCGCTCGCGGCGCGCACCACGGCCGAGTGGCTGGAGCGTTTCGCGGGCAGCGTGCCGGCGGCGCCGATCAACGACGTGAAGTCGGCGCTGGACAACCCGTTCGTGACGGAGCACGGCCGGATCCAGGACATCGCGCACCGCGACGGGCGCAGCATCCGGCTGCTGTCACCGCCGGTGACCTGCAGCGATCCGCCGCCGGCGCGCCCGGGCCCGGACCTGGGCGAGCACACCGACGAGACGCTGCGCTCGGCGGGCTTCGGAGACGACGAGATCGCGTCGCTGCGCCGCGACGGGATCGTCTGAAGCCCGCGCCGGGGGCAGGCGGCGGGGCTCAGGTCGCGGAGCGCCGGCGGCGCGCGTGCGCGTCGCGCCGTGTCGTATCCCGGTCCTGTGCGTCGCGCCGCTCGTCGCGCCGGCGTTCGGGGCCCGGCCGCCCGTGCCGGCGCCGCACGGCACGGCGGCGCTCCCGGTGCCTGCG
>CBDUCN010000038.1:0-23554 GCA_965365655.1 uncultured Gammaproteobacteria bacterium
GCCCGGGGACCGTCGGCCGCTTCGGATGCGGCCGCCGTACAGGGATGCATTCACAGCGGTTCCCCGCGGCCCGTACCGGGCCGGCCGGCGCGGGAATGCCGCCATCGGATCACGAATGCGGCGCCCCGTGCCCTGCCCGACGCCGCCGGACCGGGCGCGCTGCCCGCCCGCTCACCGTCCTGGCCTCGCCGCGCCGCGGCGACTTATTCTTCGGCCGGGTGGGCGACGCGATGCACGCCGCATCGCGCCCGACGCCCGTCGATCCGGGACGGCCGCGCCGGTGGCGGCCGCGCGTCCGGGTTCATCGCAACCAGTAGGGGAGGAGAGCGACCGATGAGAACCGATAAAGCCCTGCGGCGCGTGCTGCTGGCCGCCGCCGCGGCCTGCGCGTGCCTGGGCGGCGCCCCGACGGCCGCCGCCGAGAGCCTGACCGTGTACACCGCGGTGGAGGCCGAGGATCTGAAGAAGTACGCCGCCCGCTTCAACGAGGACCACCCCGACATCGAGATCAAGTGGGTGCGCGACTCCACCGGCATCGTCACCGCCAAGCTGCTGGCGGAGAAGGAGAACCCGCAGGCCGACGTGATCTGGGGCCTGGCCGCGACCAGCCTGCTGCTGATGAAGGGCGAGGGCATGCTGATGCCGTACGCGCCGAAGGGGCTGGACAAGCTGGATCCGAAGTTCCGCGACAAGGCCGACCCGCCGAGCTGGGTGGGCATGGACGCATGGGTCGCCGCGATCTGCGTGAACACCGTCGAGCAGGCGAAGCACGGCTTCGCGACCCCGCGCTCGTGGAAGGATCTCACGAAGCCCGAGTACAAGGGCCACGTCGCGATGCCGAACCCGAACTCCTCCGGTACCGGCTTCCTCGACGTGTCGAGCTGGCTGCAGATCTTCGGCGAGGACGGCGGCTGGGCGTTCATGGAGGGGCTGCACGAGAACATCTCCCACTACACGCACTCCGGCTCCAAGCCGTGCAAGCAGGCCGCGAGCGGCGAGGTCCCGATCGGCATCTCGTTCGCGTTCCGCGGCGCGAAGTCGAAGGCGCTGGGCGCGCCGATCGACATCATCATCCCGTCGGAGGGCATCGGCTGGGACATGGAGGCGACCGCGATCGTCAACGGCACGAAGAAGCTGGCCGCGGCGAAGACGCTGGTCGACTGGTCGGTGACCGAGAAGGCGAACCGGATGTACAACGAGGGCTACGCGGTGATCGGCATCACGCGGCTCGCGAAGCCGGTGGAGCACTTCCCGTCGGGGATCACCGAGGCGATGATCGACAACGACTTCGAGTGGGCCGCGCAGAACCGCAAGCGCATCCTCGCCGAGTGGCAGAAGCGCTTCGATTCGAAGAGCGAGGCGAAGTGAGTCAACGCGCGCCGCGCCGCCGGCGCGCATCCTCCCGTCGCGTGCGGCCCCGCCCGGGCCGCACGCGGCTGCGCGGCGCGCGGCCACCGTGTCCCCGCGGCCCGTGCCGGGCCGGCCAGCCCCGGAGCGCAGTGACCCTGTCTGGAATGCCGTGCCCCCGGGGGGCGCGGTGAGCGGGGACGCCGGGGGCGGCCCCGCGTACCTGCGCATCGACGGGCTGTCGAAGCGCTTCGGCGAGTTCACCGCGCTGTCCGGCGTGTCGCTGGACATCCGCGAGGGGGAGTTCGTGTGCTTCCTCGGCCCGTCGGGCTGCGGCAAGACCACGCTGCTGCGCGCGATCGCGGGCCTCGACATCCAGAGCGAGGGCCGCATCGAGCAGGGCGGCGTGGACGTGTCGGTGCTGCCGCCGTCGCAGCGCGACTTCGGGATCGTGTTCCAGTCCTACGCGCTGTTCCCGAACATGACGGTGAGCCGCAACGTGGCCTACGGCCTCGAGAACGCCGGGCGGCCGAGGGCCGAGGTGCGCGCCCGGGTCGCGGAGCTGCTCGAGCTGGTGGGTCTTCCGGAGCAGGGCGACAAGTATCCCGCGCAGCTCTCCGGCGGCCAGCAGCAGCGCGTCGCCCTCGCGCGCGCGCTCGCGATCTCGCCGGGCCTGCTGCTGCTCGACGAGCCGCTGTCCGCGCTCGACGCGCGGGTGCGTGCGCACCTGCGCCACGAGGTGAAGGCCCTGCAGCGCCGCCTCGGCGTGACCACCATCATGGTCACGCACGACCAGGAGGAGGCGCTCACGATGGCGGATCGCATCGTGGTCATGAACCACGGCGCGATCGAGCAGATCGGGACGCCGGTGGAGATCTACCGCGAGCCGGCCAGCGCGTTCGTCGCGGACTTCATCGGCACGATGAACTTCCTGGAGGCACGGGTCGAGGACGGGGGGCTGCGCCTCGGGCGGCTGGTGCTCCCGTTCGACACGAGCGCGCTGGTGCAGGGCGACACCGTCACCGCCGCGATCCGCCCCGAGGACGTGACCCTGCAGCGCGCCGAGGGCAGCGTGCCCGCGACCATCGAGTACGTCGAGTTCCTGGGCGCGTTCGCGCGCATCGCGCTCGCGCTGGACACCGGCGGCGCGCACCGGGTGCGCGCCGACGTGCCGACCGCCCACGCCCGCGAGCTCGAGCTGCGCGACGGCGCGCGGGTCGAGGTCGCGCTGTCCGGCGAGGACGTGCGCCTGTACCGCGAGGCTGCCCCGGGTGGCTGACGCGGCGCTGAGGAGCGCGCCGCCGCGCGTGCGCCTGGACCGCGACGCGGTGCTGATGCGCACGGCGCTGGTGGTCGTCGCGGCGGCGCTGGTGGTGGCGCTCGCGCTGCCGCTGTACACGATGATGTCGAAGAGCTTCCGCGACGCCGACGGCGTGTTCGTGGGCCTCGCGAACTACCTCGAGTACTTCGGCACGCCGGCGCTGTCGCACTCGATCGGCAACAGCCTGTTCATCGCGTCGCTGACCACCGTGATCACCGTCAGCATCGCGTTCACCTTCGCGTACGCGCTGAGCCGCAGCTGCATGCCGCTGAAGGGGCTGTTCCACTCGATCACGATGATCCCGATCCTGGTGCCGTCGCTGCTGCCGGGCATCGCGCTGGTGTACCTGTTCGGCAACCAGGGCATGCTCAAGGAGCTGATGTTCGGGCACAGCATCTACGGGCCGATCGGGATCGTCATCGCCGAGGTCTTCTTCACGCTGCCGCACGCGATCATCATCCTGCTGACGTCGCTGTCCATCGCCGACGCGCGGATGTACGAGGCGGCGGTGGCGCTGCGCGCGAGCCCGCTCAAGATCTTCTTCACGGTGACCATCCCGGGCTGCCGCTACGGGCTGGTGAGCGCGGCCTTCGTCGTGTTCACGCTCGCGATCACGGATTTCGGCGCGCCGAAGGTGATCGGGGGCGACTACGACGTGCTCGCGACCGACGTCTACAAGCAGGTCATCGGCCAGCAGAACTTCGAGATGGGCGCGGTGGTCAGCGTGGTGCTGCTGGTGCCCGCGGTGCTCGCGTTCACGATGGATCGCGTGATGCAGCGCCGCCAGGTCGCGCTGCTGTCGTCGCGCGCGGTCACCCTGACGCCGCGCCCGAGCCGCGGCTTCGACCTCGCGATGCTGGGCTTCTGCGTGCTGACCAGCGTGTTCCTGGTCGGCATGCTCGCGGTGTGCCAGTACGCGGCCGTGATCAAGTTCTACCCGTACGACCTGAGCTTCAGCCTGCGCAACTACGCGTTCGACCTGATGGACGGCGGCGGCTGGGACGCGTACTGGAACTCGATCCGGCTCGCGTCGTGGACCGCGCTGGCGGGCACCGTGGTGGTCTTCACCGGCGCGTGGCTGACCGAGAAGGGGCGCGGCTTCCGCGCCGGGCGCACCGCGTTCCAGCTGCTCGCGATGATGCCGATGGCGGTGCCCGGCCTGGTGCTGGGGCTCGCGTACATCTTCTTCTTCAACGCGCCCGGCAACCCGCTCGGATTCCTGTACCACACGATGGCGATCCTGGTGATCAGCACCGTCGTGCACTTCTACACCGTCGCGCACCTCACCGCGGTCACCGCGCTGAAGCAGATGGACCCGGAGTTCGAGTCGGTGGGCGCGTCGCTGAGGGCGCCCGCGGTGAAGACCTTCTGGCGGGTCACGGTGCCGGTGTGCATGCCGGCCATCCTCGACATCCTGATCTACCTGTTCGTGAACGCGATGACCACGGTGTCGGCGGTGGTGTTCCTGTACGGGCCGGACACCGCGCTCGCGTCGGTCGCGGTGCTGAACATGGACGACGCCGGCGACATCGCGCCCGCCGCGGCGATGGGGATGATGATCTTCTACACCGCCGCGACGGTGCGCGCGCTGCACTACGTGGGCTCGCGCTACCTGATCCGCCACACCCAGGCCTGGCGCGTGCGCTGACGGCGCTTGGCCGTCCGCGCGGCCCGCGGCAGGCGCCGCGGGCGCACACCCCGGCGCGGGGCCGTCCCCGCCGCCCGTCCGTCCCGCCCGACCGGGCGCGCCGCCCCGTTCAGGACGCCGCGCGCACCGCGTGCACGAAGGTGATCTGCCCGATGCCGCGGCGCGCCCGGTCCTTCGACTCGACCCACGCGTCCAGCGTGCCGCGCGCGCGCATCCCGCGCAGCCGCTCGAGCGCCGCGTCCAGCGCCGCCGGCGACACCTCGGCCCACGTGGAGTCGCCGTCGCGCCACTCGGCGCGTTCCGGGCCGCCGGTGTCGAAGTAGTGCTCGCCCTGCACCAGCGCGTCCACCGGCACGATGCGCCCGCGCGGCGCGAGGCCGGCGTCGCGCATCAGCGTCTCCATCGTCTCCAGCGGCAGGTAGCGCCCGCACACGCGGTCCACTGCCTCCGGCACCAGCGCGAAGTACCACCAGCCCTCGCGCAGCTGCTGCTGCGAGCAGGTGTTCACGACGACCACGCCGCCGGGACGCACGACGCGCGCGAGCTCCGCGAACACGCCGGCGCGCAGGCGCCAGCCGTCGGCCGCGGAGTCGGGCAGGTGGTGCAGCACCTGGTTGATCATCGCGGCGTCCACCGACGCGCTCGCGAGCGGAAGCCGGCACAGGTTCGCGCGCGCGAGCGCCGGGCGGGCCAGCTTGCCGCGCGCGACGCCCAGCATCGCCGGGTTCAGGTCCACGCCGACCACCCGCGCGCCGCGCTGCTCGAGCGCGCGGGCGTAGTTTCCGGTGCCGCAGCCCGCGTCCAGCATCGTGATCCGCGACGCGTCCAGCCCGCCCGCGGCGAGGCAGCCGAGGATGGCCTCGACGCCGATCGCGGCGCGCGTGCGGTCGTAGTTCGCGGCGCTGCGGCCGTAGTCCTCGAAGGCGCTCATCGTGCTGACCTCGTGGCTGGATGATCGCGGGCGCGGTGGCCTGTAGCCGGGCCCGGTATCTGTGTGTCGCGGGCGGGCGAGGCGCCGTCCCTCGCGGCCGGTCCCGCTGAACCGCCCGGACCCGCCGCGACCCGTCGCCTCCGCTGGACTGTCCCGCAGGGCCGTGCGGGTGTCCAGGGCCGCGCCGCATGGGTGTCCTGAACGGCATCCTTCATGGGTGTCCAGAACCGGCAGAAGCGCGCACGGGTGCCGGCGGCGTCGCGATCGGTCATGCTCCGCGCAGAGCAGGCGCGCCGGGTCCGGCGCCCGGGTGCATCGGCGACCGTCCGGCGCACCGGGGCGCGTTGAACGCGGCCCGCGCGAGGCCGCGCCGTGCGCGTAGCGACGTGCACCCGCGCAGGGTCTGCCTGTCCACCATCAGCGGGGTCCGGCGTTGACCGAGCACCTGGTCGCGGCACTGCCGATGTACGACTGGCCCGAGGAGCGGGCCTGCACGGATGCGCTGTGGGCGCGGTACGCGGACGCGCTGCGCGCGGCCGGGCTCGACGCGCCGGCCGCGCTCAGCCGCTGCAACGCCGATCTGCCGCCGGTGCCCGGCGGCATCCGCGACGCGCGCGGCGCGGTCGTGGCCCCCGACCCGGCGGCCTGCCCGCCGCGGGCGCTCGACGTGGACGTGCTGTGGCGTCACCCGCGGCTGCTGCTCGCGCAGACCTGCTGGGGCCCGCTGGACACCGGGCTCGCCGCCCACGTGCACGTGCTCGCGCAGCCGGACTACTCGGCGTACGAGGGCGGCAGCGGCATCTTCTACCGCTCGGCGCTGGTGATGCGCGCCGGCGCCGGCGCGGACGCCGCGCCGCCCGCCGGGGACGCGGCGGACCTCCCCGTGGAACGCCTGCGCGGGCTGCGCCTCGCGTGCAACCGGCCCGACTCCATGTCCGGGCGCATCGCGCTGGAGCGCGACCTGCGCGCGGCAGGCGCGCTGCACGGAGACTTCGACGCGTTCTGGTCCGCGGTGGTCGCCACCGGGACCCACCGCGGCTCCGTGATCGCGGTCGCGCAGGGGCGCGCCGACGTCGCGGCCGTCGACTGCCGCAGCCTGGACCTGTGCCGCCGACACGAGCCGGACACGGCGCGCGTGCGCGTGGTCGGGTGGACCGCCGCGCGCAAGGGGCTGCCGCTGGTCACGGCCCGCGCGCTGGCGGAGGACCGGGTGCGCGTGATGAAGGCGGCGCTGGCGGCATGCGACGGGCTGCACGTGGTCGCGTGACGGGGCCCCGCGACCCGCCCGGCGCGCATCGTGCCGGGTAATGTGAGCGGCCCCGAGCGTGACGACGACGTCGCCGGCACCCGGGACGTACCGACAGCACAGGGCCCGCAGCACGGGCCCACGGGAGATCAGATGAGCAGCACCGCCGAGGCGATTTCCACCCCCGGTTCCGGCAGCCACGCGTGGAACCGGCGCGCGCGCTACTTCAACTCCGGCAACGCGTTCGCGCTGACGCTGTCGCCGGTGCCCAGCGCGACCTTCACCGCCGAGCGCGATCGCGCGTTCGACCCGGCGACGCCGACCGGGCTCATCGACATGGACCTCAGCGCCGCGCTGGACACGCCGTTCCCGGCGACCACGCCGCTGGTGCTGTCGCGCTACGCGGTGATCCGCGCCGGCGACACGCTGGCCGTGGAGGTGCGCGCGAGCGCGCAGCTGATGTGCATCCTCGAGGGCCGCGGCACGACGACGGTCGAGGGCGAGGCCACCGCGTGGAAGGCCGGCGACGTGCTCGCGCTGCCCGGCGCCGCGCGCGCCGAGCACGCGGCGAGCGAGGACACGGTCGCGTGGCTGGTCACCGACGAGCCGTCGCTCGCGTTCCTGGACGTCGACCCGGTGCCGCCCGCGCAGGCTGCGGTGCAGCCGGTGCACTACCTGGCCGAGGACCTCGCGCGCGAGCTGGACGCGGTGTATCGCCACCCGGACGCGGACTCTTTCCCGGGCTACGCGGTGGTGCTGTCGCACGAGGGGCTGGAGCGCACGCGCAACATCCACCCGACGATGACGCTCGCGCTGAACTCGCTGCCGCCGGGCCGCGCGCAGCGCCCGCACGTGCACAACTCGATGGCGCTGACGCTGTGCCTGCAGGGCGAGGGCTGTCATTCGATCGTGGACGGCGAGCGCAAGGACTGGAGCCGCCACGCGGTGATGGTGACGCCGCCGGGCGCCGTGCACTCGCACCACAACGAGGGCACGCGGCGCATGGAGTGCCTGATCGTGCAGGACGGCGGGCTGTACTACCACGCGCGCACGATCGGCTTCGCGTACGCGGACTGACGTGCCCGTGAACGGGAGCGACGCGATGAGTGAACGCCCGCGCGTGGTCTACTTCGAGCGCTGGGCGCACCCGGTCGCGCTGGAGCGCATCGCGGCGATGCCGCACGTCGACGTGCGCCGCCTCGAGATGGACGCGCCGCGCGACGCGCTGTGGGCGGAGTTCGAGCGCGCGCACGTATACCAGATCCGATCCACGCGCTCCGAGCTGCCCGCGGAGTTCACCGCCGACGCGGCGTTCCTCGCGCGCTGCCCCGCGCTGCTCGCCGTGTCCACCCAGGGCTCCGGGTCGGACACCGTGGACCTCGACGCGTGCACCGCGGCCGGCGTGATCGTCGTCAACCAGGCCGGCGGCAACAAGGAGGCCGTCGTCGAGCACGCGATGGGCATGATGCTGTGCCTGACCAAGCGCATCTTCGAGGCCGATCGCGCGACGCGCACCGTGAGCGGCGTGGACCGCCACGCGCTGATGGGGCACGACCTCTACGGGCGCACGCTCGGCATCGTCGGGCTGGGCAACACCGGCACCCGCCTCGCCGGGATCGCGAAGGCCGCGTTCTCGATGCAGGTGATCGCGTTCGACCCGTTCATCGCGCCCGCGCAGTTCGCCGAGCGCGGCGCCGAGGCGGTGGACTTCGCGACCCTGCTCGCGCGCTCGGACTTCGTCAGCGTGCACTGCCCGCGCAACGCGAGCAGCGAGGGCATGTTCGACGCCGCGGCGTTCCGCGCGATGCGCCCGCACGCGTACTTCGTGACCACCGCGCGCGGCGGCATCCACGACGAGCGCGCGCTGGCCGACGCGCTCGCCGCGGGTGAGCTGGCCGGCGCCGGGCTCGACGTCTGGGACCCCGAGCCGCCGGCGCTGGACCACCCGCTGCTCGCGCTGCCGAACGTGATCGTGAGCCCGCACACCGCGGGCGTGACGCACGAGGCGCGCACGAACATGGCGCTCGGCACGGTGGAGCAGATCGACGACATCGTGCGCGGGCGCCGCCCGCCGCGGCTGCTGAACCCGCAGGCGTGGGACGCGTACGCCGAGCGCTTCGAGCGCATCCTCGGCACCAGGCCGGCGGCCTGACGGCGCGCGCGAATGCCTGTCCGATCGCCCGGGCTTGGGGCCGCCGACGCGCTCGCGTCGCGACCTGCGCTCTCACGTCCTCCCGCGCGCCGTGATCGCGGCGATGCAGCGCGGGCGCGGCCACCGCGCGGCGCGTCTCACGCCGGGTCCTCCGGCGCCGGCGGGATCAGCACGAACTTGCCGACGTGCTTCTTCTCGAGGAACTCCTTCTGCGCGTCGACGATGCGATCGAGCGGGAACGTCTTCGCGAGCAGCGGCCGCAGCTCGCCGCGCTCGATGTACCCGATCAGGTCCGGGAACACCGGCTCGTCCCACGCGGTGCAGCCGATCAGCGTGACGTCCTTCAGGTACAGCCGGCGCATGTCCAGCGTGACGACGGGGCCCGCGATCGCGCCGGAGGTCACGTAGCGCCCGCCGCGGCGAAGCACCCCGAGCAGCGCGCCGAAGCCCGGTCCGACGACGTTGTCGACCACGACGTCCACGCATTCCCCGCCCAGCGCGGCGGACGGGTCGTCGTCGCGGTCGAGCACGCGCGCGGCGCCGATCGCGCGCACCGCGTCGTGCTTCGCGCGGCCGGCGACGGCGGTCACCGTCGCGCCGCGCCGCGCCGCGAGCTGCACCGCGGCCGAGCCGACGCCGCCGGACGCGCCGGTCACGAGCACGTGCTGGCCGTCGCGCACGCCCGCGCGGTGCAGCATGTTCTCCGCCGTCCCGTACGCGCACGGGATCGTGCCGAGCTCGGCGTCGCTCCAGTCGCAGTCCACCGCGAACGCCTCCGCGGCCGGCACCTTCACGAACTGCGCGAACGCGCCGTCGAAGTCCGACGCCATCCACACGTTGTCCATCGAGCCGAAGCCGCGCGGGCGAATGCACGGGCGCACGAGGACGCGCGCGCCGATGCGGGCCTCGTCCCCTCCCGGGCCGACGGCGACGATCCGCCCGCAGCAGTCGGTGCCCTGGATCAGCGGGAACGGCGTGGCCTCGTTCCAGCCGCCGTCGGCGCGCGGCGGCGCCGGCGCGTCGCCGGCGGCCGACGCGTCCTGCGTGCCGGTCGTGACCGACGCCGAGTACCAGCCGAGGCGCGTGTTGATCTCGGTGTTGTTGACGCCGGCCGCGAGCACCTGCAGCAGCACCTCGCCCGGCCCCGGCTCCGGGACCGGGACGTCGCGGTACTCGAGCTTCTCGTATCCGCCCTGGCCGGTGGTGACCACCGCCTTCATCGTGCGCCCGCGGGCGCGGGGATCGGCATCGTCGCTCACGCAGGTCCTCCCCGTTCTCGGGTGACGGCGTCCCGCGTCACCGGTCGCGGCGCCCGTCGTCGAGGCCGCGGTCCGGCGCCGCCGTGCGGAGCCGGGGCCGGTCGCGGCGCCGCGGTCACTGTACGCCGAGCTCCTCGGGCGAGAGCGGCACGATGTCCAGCGTCACGACGTGCGGCCTGTCCGGGGACTCGTGCTTCGACACCACCACGCTCTTGCGTGCGCCGACGATCCCGAACCGGGCGGTCGAGAGATCGGGTTCCGCCGGCAGCGCCGCGGCGGCGCGCACGTCCAGGCACGCGTCCACCTGCGCCAGCAGCGTGTCGTACGTCGCGCCGGCGGTCCCGGCCGCCGGGTCGCTCGGCCACGCGCACGAGTAGCGCGCGGCCCGCTCGTCGTCCTCGATCGTGCACAGCGACGCTCCCGGCATGCGGTAGGTCGCGACCCAGGCCTGCAGGCGGGGATCGAAGTAGCCGCGCAGCCGGTCGAAACGCGTGTCGGCGAGCGACACCAGCCGGCGCAGCGGCTCGCAGGAGCCGGCCGCGAGCGCGCCGTCGAGGCCGCCCGGGAGCGCGAGCGCAATCAGCAGTCCGATTCGCGGGATGCTGCGTGACACGTCGATGGTCCTCCTGGTGTGTATTCGTCGCCTGGCGCGGCGCCCGTTTCCCGGCCGGGAACGGCCGCTCAGTCCTTCGGCGGCGCGCCGCGCACGCGGGCCTCGCTGTCCACGCACGCCTTCACCATGTGCCAGCCGAACGCGCCCATCCGTATCCGGCAGTCCTCGATCAGTGCCTCGTAGCCTTCCGGATAGTCCGCGAGCGCGGCCTCGGCCTGCAGGCGATCGTCGGCGCACGCCTTGATGCGTGCCCACCCCAGGTACCTGAGCTGGGCACGGCAGCGTGCGATCGTCGCGCGCGCGGTATCGGGATACGCCGAGAGCGAGTCGGCGGCGTGGAAGTCCTCCGCCACGCAGGCCGAGACCGCGTCGCCGCCGTGCCTTCCGACGCGCGCGCGGCACCCTTCGGTGACGTCGTGCAGCAGGTCGGCCGCGGCATGGGTGGCGGCCAGCGTCAGCACCAGCGCGGATATCGAACGCTTCAAGGTCTGCCTCCGTGTACGTGGTCCACGGGCCGGCGCTGCGAGCCGCGGCGGTGCGCCGGATCCTGCACCCGGCCGGGTGCCGCGCGCGATCGCCGTCGGCGCGCGGCGCGCCGCACGTCGCGGTCGGCCGCGCCGCGCAGGGCCGGGGGTCGCGCGCGAATCACCCTTCGCCCGCTCCGCGTTGCCGCGCCCGGTAGAGCGGCTCCAGCCCGTCACCCGCGGGCGGCACCGGCGCCGGCCGCGGCTGGACGCGCCTGACCAGTGCCCACAGGCGGGACCCGTCCCAGGTCCCGGCGCCCGGGGCGTACAGCGCACGCTGCAGCTCGTCGAGCGCCGGCGCCAGCGTGTCGCAGCGCCGTGTCAGCTGCGTGAGGTTGGCCGGCGGCGACTCCGGCCACATCGCGTCGGACCACGTGAGCAAGGCATCGCGCGCGGCGCGCGCATCGTTGCCCGCACAGGCCCGCCCCAGCGCCGAGAGTGCGGGCCCCGGTCCGGGCCGTCCCGCGCGCCGCGCCGGCGGCCCGCCCGCGGCGTCGCGGCGGCGGTCGACTCGCCATCGCCATGCGGTCACCAGCCACGCGAGCGCCAGGCCACCGCTCAGCCACCGCCAGCGCGCGGCGTCGCCGCCCACGTCCACGCCGCCCGTGTCCCGGTCGACGGCCGCCGGCGCCGCGCCGGCGGCCGCGGGAGCGCCGGAGACCACCAGCGTGCGTGACGGGAGCACCGCCTGCTCGGCGCGGTCGGTGTCGACGTTCCACCAGTCGAGCGTGTGTCCGGCCAGCGTGTAGGTGCCGGGACGCGTCGCGACGATCGTCGAAGTCTGCACGCGAGTGCCGGTGACGCCGTCGGCCACGCTCACGTCCTCCAGCCCGGGCGGCTCGGGGTACCGCCTGATGCCGTCGGGCAGCTCCGGGACCAGCTCCGGGAGCTGCGCCGCCGTGAGGCCGACGGCGCGCACGACGATGCGCCGCGTGACGGTGTCCCCCACCGACACCGGGCCGTCGGGATCCCAGGACTCGGACACGGTCACCAGGCGAGCCGGCAGCCACGGCGCCGGCGCGTTCTGCGGCGCGTCCCTGACATCCAGCTCGATCGCGTCCGAGCGCGCGCGGATGAAGCGGGTCGTCGTCTCGCCGGACCCGCCGTGCTCGCGCACCCTCGCGTCGTAGCTGAGCGCCGGCACGCGGAGCGTGCCGCTCGCCTGCGGGAAGAAGGCGTGGCGCTGCTCGAAGACGTTGTAGCGCCGCCCGTCCACGACCGTGGAGGAGTGCGCGGAGCCGCCGGGGCTCAGCGCCTGCGACAGGGTGTCCACGCCCTCGGCCACCGGCTGGCCCAGCCGCGATCCGCCCGCCCTCACGCTGCTGAATACGCGCACCGTGTAGACCACCTGCTGCTGCACGTACGGCGTCGTCTCGTCGACCGTCGCCTCGATGAAGAAGCGCGCGGGCACGTGCGTTCCGGGCGCGCCCTGGGCACGGACCAGCACCTTGACCGGATCGCTGCGCACGGAGCCGAACGCGATCGGCGGGATGACGAACTCGCCTGCCCGGGTCGGCATCAGCTCGAGCTCCCAGGAGATGACGACGCTTCGCGCGGCGCTCCATTGCGACGCCGTGCGGCTGCTCGACTGGCCGATGATCCGGAACTGCTCCTCGATCGGCGACAGGTCCGGGTCTCCGACGCGGTCGCTGTCCGCGTCGAAGTGGAGGTGAAAGGACTGGCCGACGATGACCACCGAGGGCTCGGCCCACGCCGATATCGACGCGCCGCGGGCGCCGGGCGTCCACGTCAGCGCCAGCACGCCGAGCCAGAGCGCGGCGAATATCAGCCGCCGCGCGCTCACCACGGCTCGCCGTCCGCGGCAGCGCCGGATGCGCGCCGGCCGTACTGGTAGCGGAACTTGCGACGCAGCAGGCCCGCGGGGTCGTCCTCGATCTGGCGCAGCCACTGTGTCATGGCCCGCTCCGAGTCCGCGGTCGCTGCAGAGACGTCGTCGCCGCTTGCCGGCGGCCGGCCCCGCGCGTCGTCGGACTCGGAGGGCGGCGTGTCCCCGGCCGCGGAGGACGCCTCGCCCGGGTCCTGCCCGGGAGGCGGCTCGGCGGCCTGCTGCGAGCCGCCAGGGCTGGCCGACGGGTCGTCCGCGCGGTCGTCGCCGGGCTCGTCGCCGGCCCCTTGCGGCGGCGCGTCGCCGCCCTCGTTGCGCTGCCCGGACGACGAGCCGTCGGGGTCCTTCGGCGCCGGTGCTCGGGAATCGTCGCCGTCGCGCTCGCCGTCCGGGGGCGGCGCCCGCGAATCGAGCGCGCGCAGGAGGTCGAGGTTGTGGCGGGCGTCCTCGTGTTCCGGGTCGGTGCGCAGCACCTGCTCGTAGAGCGCCATCGCCTCGTCGAAGCGGCCGAGGCGCGCCAGCGCGTTGCCGCGGTTGTACAGCGCCGGTGTATCGCCGAGCGGCGCGAGCACGGCCGCGGCCTGCTCGTAGAGCCCGGCGCGGTAGAGCGCCGCGGCCTTCCAGCGGGGGTTGCTGAAGGCGTGCGCCGCGCCGGCGTAGTCCTGCGCGTCGAACGCCCGCGCGCCGCGCTGGTCGCCGTTGTGCCACGGTGACGTCCAGTCCAGCGCCTGGGCCGGCCGCGGCAGCGGCATCACGCTCACCAGCGCGAGCACCAGCAGGCCGCGCCGGAACGCGAGGCTGGCGATGGGCAGCAGCGCAAGCAGCAGCCAGGGCCCCTCCTCGCGCCAGCGATCGCTGGTCAGCCCGGGCACGTCCGACACCGTGAGCCATGGGACAGGGCCGGCGCCGTCGCCGAGGACGGCGTCCAGATCGGCGTCGTCCACGCTCAGCCGCACATACTGGCCGTCACCGGCGTCGGCCAGCGCCCGCAGCGCGCCCTCGTCCAGCCGTGACACCACGATCTCTCCGGCCGCGTTGCGCACCACCTTGCCGCCGCCGGCCGGGATCGTGGCCCCCTCGGGGGTGCCGACTCCGATCACGGACAGGCGGTGGCCGGCCTGCCGGAGTCGCGCGACCGCGGCGTCCGGCGCACGCGCGCCGGCGGCGTCGGTGATCAGCAGCACCCGGCCGCCGCGCGCGCCGGCCTGCTCCAGCAACGCCGCTGCCGCGTCCAGCGCACGGTCGGTGCGTGTGCCGGGCAGCGGCATCATCCCGGTGGTGAGCGCGGGCACCAGCGCGTCGATGGTGTTCACGTCGTCGGTGAGCGGCGTCACCGGGAACGCGTCACCGGCGAACACCACCAGCGCGCTGCGCCCGTCGCTGCGCCGCTGCAGCAGATCGCGGATCTTCAGACGCGCGCGGACGAGGCGGCTGGGCTCGATGTCGGTGGCGTCCATCGATCGCGACAGGTCCAGCACGATCACCAGCGCCTCCTGCTGGCGGTACACGGGCAGCGGCAGCTCGCGCCACGTGGGGCCGGCCAGCGCGATGATCGCGAGCGTACCCGCCAGCCCGAGCACGACGGCGGCGAGCCCGCGCCTGCCGGGCGCTCCGCCCTCGATCACGAACGGCAGCAGCGCCGGATCGCACACCGCGCGCCAGGCGCCGCTGTCGCGATCGCGCCGCCACAGCCGCCACGACAGCGCGAGCCAGGGCAGCAGCGCGAGGAACCACGCCGGGCGCAGGAAGTGGAAGGCGTCCATCACGCGGGCCGCGGGCCGCCGGTGCGCAGCAGCAGCAGCACCGCGCACAGCGCCAGCGCCGCACCCAGCGGCCAGGGGTACAGCGACGTGGTCGGTCGGAAGGTCTGATCGTCCTTCGTGACCGGCTCGATCCGATCCAGCAACGCGTAGATCCGTTCCAGCTCGCGCGTGTCCTGCGCGCGGAAGTACCTGCCGCCGGTGCGCTCGGCGACCGCGCGCAGCGTCTCCTCGTCCAGCTCTCCGCCCGGCGTGCGGCCGCGCGACGAGCGCCGCGAGCCGCCGATGCCGATCGTGTGGATTCGAAGCCCCGCCTGCGCCGCGAGTGCCGCCGCCCTGGCCGGCTCGATGGAGCCCGCCGTGTTCGCGCCGTCGGTCATCAGGATCAGGATCCGCGACGACGCCGGGCTGTTCTCGAGCCGCTTCACCGCGAGCCCGATCGCGTCGCCGATCGCGGTGTTCCTGCCCGCGAGGCCGATCGCCGATTCGTTCAGCAGGTTCTCCACGGTGACGCGGTCGAACGTCAGCGGCACCTGCAGGTAGGCGTTGCGCCCGAACAGGATGAGGCCGAGGCGGTCGCCCTCGCGGCGGCGGATGAAGCGCCCGGCGACGGCCTTGGCGGCGGTCAGCCGGTCGACGATACGCCGGTCCAGCACGAAATCCGTGGTCTGCATCGACCCCGACAGGTCCACGGCCAGCATCAGGTCGCGCCCCGGGACCGGCACCGGCACCGGATCGCCGGACCACTGCGGGCGTGCCGCGGCCAGCGCGAGCAGCATCCACGCGGCCACGGCCAGCAGCACCCGTGCCCGCGCCGACGGCGGGGCCCACGTCGCGCCGGCCAGCTCGAACTCGCGCGCGAACGTGGCGCGCAGCGCCGTCATGCGCTGCGCCCGCATCGCGGGCAGCAGCCGGCGCGCCAGCAGCGGCAGCGGCAGCAGCAGCAGGGCCGCGGGCCACTCCAGCTCGATCACGTGTCGTGCCCGTTCGCCCGCGCCGCCTCGACGAACGCGCGGCAGCCCGCGAGCAGCGCCGTCACGTCCAGCTCCGGCTCGGGCCGGTAGGCCGACCCGGCCAGCACCGCCGCGGTGTCGGCCGCACCGGGAACGTCGCAACGATTGCGAATCCAGTCCTGCCACCGCTCGCCCGTGATCGCGGCCACCTGAGCGCGTGGTGCGAGCTCCAGCGCGAACCGCCTCAGGAGCACGGACATCGCGGCGGCCGCCGCGCGCGCGTCCCCCGTCGCCCGGTAGCTCGCCTCCACCGCGTCCAGCTCGCGCATCGCGATCGTCCTGGTGCGCGCCGTGCGGCTGCGCGCGGGCGAGCGCCGTGCGAGCACCGCCAGGGCGCACAGCAGGAGCACCGATGCGAGCAGCCACCAGCCGTAGCCCGGGGGCCACCAGGACACGGGCTCCGGGAGCTGGATGTCACGCAGTGCGAGCTCGCGCAGCTCGTTCGCGTTCATGCCGTGCGTTGCAGCGTGTGCGTGGGTCGATTCACGAGATCATGCGGCGGCGCGCCTGGACGGGGCGTTGCGCAGCGCGGCCACGGGATCTTCGTCGGTGGCGACCGGGATCAGCGACATGCCGTGACGCCGGCACAGCCCGTGCAGCGCGTCGCGCCGCTCGGCGAAGCGCTGGCGGTAGCGCTCCCGCGCATCGGCGCCGCTGCTGTCGAGCAGCACGTCGTGTCGGCCGTCCGTCACCCGGTAGCGGCCCGGCGGCGGCAGCTCCGCCTCGATCGGATCGTGGATCGCGATCAGCACGATGCTGGCGTGGCGTGCCATGCGGCCCAGATGGCGTTCCGCGCCCGGGTCGAGCTCGCGGAAGTCACTGATGACGAACACCAGGGCCCCGGGCCGCGCCACGCGGCGCAGCCTCGAGAGCGGGACGGACATCGGCAGCGCAGCCGCGGGCGGCGGACCGGGCCCCGCCCAGCGCGCGAAGTCCACCAGCTGCTCGATCAGGTGCAGCACCGCGCTCCTGTCGCGCTGCGGGCGCAGCACGCGGTGACGGTCCTCGCCGAACAGCAGACCGCCGACCCGGTCGCCGTGGTGGTGGCTGCTCCACGCGAGCAGCGCCGCAGCGCGGGCCGCGATCACCGACTTGAACGCGCCCCGCGTCGCGAAGTACATCGCGGCGCGGAAGTCGACGCACAGCAGCACCGGACGCTCGCGCTCTTCGCGGAACAGCTTCGTGTGCGCGCGCCCCGTTCGCGCCGTCACCCGCCAGTCGATGCTGCGTGCGTCGTCGCCGGCCTGGTACGGCCGCGACTCCTCGAACTCGATGCCGCGGCCCTTGTGCGCCGAGAGGTAGACGCCGCTGCGCCCGGCGCGGATCGGCGTCGTGGGCAGGGTCAGCCCTTCGCCGGCGGCGCGCAGATCGACCAGCGAGCGCGCCGTGACGGTGACGGGGTCGGCGTGGTGCGTGCGGGTGGCCATCAGGGAACCGCGACCAGCGCGAGCAGCTCGTCGATGAAGGCGTCGGGCGTCACGCCTTCGGCCTCCGCCTCGTAGGACAGCAGCACGCGGTGCCGGAGCACCTCGTGGGCAATCGCGTGGATGTCGTCGGGCACCACGTAGTCGCGCCCCGCGAGCCACGCGTGCGCGCGCGCGCAGCGATCGATCGCGATGGTGCCGCGAGGACTCGCGCCGAACTGCGACCACGCCGCGATCCGCGGGTCGTACGGCGAGGGGTCGCGCGTCGCGAGCACCAGCTGCACCACGTACTGCTGCAGCTCCGGGCTCAGGAACACGCGTGCGACCTCGGCGCGTGCGGCGAAGATGGAGTCCTGGCTGATCAGGGCCGCCGGCGCCGTGGTGTCGCCGGCCTCCTCGCGTCGCGCGAGCTCGAGGATGCGGTTCTCGGTGTCCGCGTCCGGATAGCCGATCCGCACGTACAGCAGGAAGCGGTCGAGCTGCGCCTCCGGCAGCGGGTACGTGCCTTCCTGCTCGATGGGATTCTGCGTCGCCATGACCATGAACAGGCGCGGCAGGCGGTGAGTCGCCTTGCCCGCCGTGATCTGCCGCTCGGCCATCGCTTCCAGCAGCGCGGACTGCACCTTCGCGGGCGAGCGGTTGATCTCGTCGGCGAGCAGCACGTTGTTGAACAGCGGTCCCGGCTGGAACGCGAACGAGCCGCTCTCGGGGTGATAGACGTCGGTGCCGGTGAGGTCCGCGGGGAGCAGGTCCGGCGTGAACTGGATGCGGTGGAAGTCACCCTCGATGGCCTCGCTGAGCACCTTCACCGCGCGCGTCTTCGCGAGGCCCGGCGCACCTTCCACCATCAGGTGCCCGTCGGCGAGCAGCGCGACCAGCAGCCTGTCGACGAGGTGGCTCTGGCCGAGCACCTGCCGCGAGATGTGATCGTGCAGGGACCGGAAATCCTCGCGAGCATTCATGCCGTCGGCCCGGGCCGCGGGCTGCAGGGCACGCGCGGCCGTGTCCCGGGAAGGATTGCCGCTGGCCGGCGGAGGAACGCTGAACGGGTGGATGCAACACTCATGCGGAACACGTTTTCATATCGGCCACTCGCCCGCAACACGCGCACGGGCCGGCTGTGGCCCACGCCTGCGACGGCCGTCACGGGTCGCGCGCTTGCTGCGCCGCGCGCGGCGGCGCTACCGTGCCACTGCGCATCGCGCGCACGTCCCGCCATCCGCGAGAAACCACTCATCATGAATCGCATCATCCGTATTGCGTGCCTCGCCGCCGTCCTCGCGGGCGCCGGCCTCGCCCATGCGCAGGACTTCCAGGACGGCGTGGCCGCGGCGCGCCGGGGCGATTTCGAGCTCGCGATGCAGCAGTGGCGGCCGCTCGCGGAGTCCGGCGACGCTGCATCCCAGTACAACCTGGGGATGCTCTACGCCCGCGGCGATGGCGTGGACGAGGATCTGGCCGAGGCGGCGCGCTGGTTCCAGAAGGCCGCGGAGCAGGGACAGGTGGATGCGCAGGCCCGGCTCGGCGGGATGTACGCACGCGGGCTGGGCGTGGAGCTCGACTACGAGCAGGCGGTGCGCTGGCTCACCCGGGCCGGCGAGCAGCACCACGCGATCAGCCAGTACGAGCTCGGCGTGCTGTACGCGAACGGCAGCGGCGTGGCGCAGGATCGCGAGGCCGCCTACTTCTGGTTCACGCTCGCGGCGCGCCAGGGGCTGCCGTCGGCGATGAGGGGCCAGATCCGGCTCCGCCAGGGCATGAGCGACGCGGAGGTCGGCATGATCGAGATGCGCGCGGATGACTGGCTGCAGGAGCGGCTCGACACCGCACGGCCGGCCACCGGCCGCTCCGGGGGCTGATCCAGGCGCCCGCGCCGGCGCAGGCCGTCGCGAACGCGGTCCCGCGGCCGCGCCCATCGCCGTGCTGTCCGCGCCCTCGCGGGCCCTGGTGGCTCGTTTGCGCCCCGCGCCCGCCCGCACGACCGCGCCAGCGCCCGTCGCGCCCGCCTGCCGGCCCGGCCGCGGCGTCATCCGGTGACCTGTACCGATGGCCACGAGGGACCTGTCCCTATGCCCGGTGCGTCGACGCGTCCAGGGAAGCATAGTTGTGCGCAACGCGTCAGGCCGAGGCCGCGCAGCCAGGAGAGGACGTTGTCATGCCTGGACGAACGACGAGCAGCCACCTGTTCAATGAGTTGAAACAGGGTGTTACGGAACACCGCGGTAGCGGCACGAGACCACGGCACGCATCCGGCGTGCCCGAATGGGGCGGAGAAGTGAATTCCCCTTCGCTCACCGAGCGCGAGTGGACCGTGTTGCGGCTGCTGGTAGACGGGCTGCGCAACCAGGAGATCTCGGCGGAGCTCGGAATCAGCGAGCGCACCGTGAAGTTCCACGTCAAGAGCCTGTTCTCGAAGCTCGGCGTCACCAGCCGCACCCAGGTGGTGTCGCAGGCCCTGCAACAGGGTCTTCTCGAGCACTGAGCCGCGGCGCCGGTCGTCCGGCGCGTCCGCGTTCAGACCCCTTCGCACCGTCCTCGGGGCCGGCGTTCGCGCGCCGCGCCCTGCATCCGCGTCGCGCGCGGCCGGCGATCGGATTATTTCCTGTACGAAGGTGCAAGTAGGAAGCAGACAGTACAAAAGTACAGATCCATTCCTAGACCTTGGTACAGAAAGGAACTGTACGACTGACGGAAGCGCCGGGGACACCTCTCCTTACAGACTCTCCATCAACCCCCGCCAGAGGACGGCAGTCCTCTCTGGGAGGGGCGAGTGACGCGATGGCGAGGCGGCTGCGGCCGGCCGCCAGGGCGGCACCCGCCGAGACCAGGCGCACGGGAGGCACGGGCTTCCGACGCGGGGCACCAGGCCCGATCAGTCAAGAGGATCGTCTCAATGAGAATGAAAGGTCGAAACGAGGGCATGCATCGGCCCGGGCGGACGGAGGCGCGCCGGCGCCTTCACGCGCTCGCGTCGATGGTGCTGCCGGCGGCCATCGGCGCGGCCGCGCTGGGGATCGCCCCCGACGCGCACGCGGCGGTGAGCTGCACGTCCACCATCACCGCGAACGTGGTGGTGTTCGACAGCCCGACGGTGTTCAACCGCCTTGGCGCCCAGAACCCGAACTGGATGACCTACGCGCTCGAGCGCGACGTCGTGAACCGCACGACGATGGTGCCGTGCTCCGAGGCCGGGGCGAACTGCACCGCGGGCAACGTGCAGCTGCGGCCCGACAAGCGGCCGCGCCCGCTGGTGGTGCGCTCCATCGAGGGCGCGTGCCTGACGGTGAACCTCACCAACCTGCTCGCGCCGACGGCGAACCCCAACAACTTCATCGACAACCCGCTGAGCGAGACCGACAACGCGCTCATCAACAACGACCAGGTGGCCGGGCGTTGCGCCGGGTTCCACGCCTCCGGCACCGAGCTGGTCGACGACATGACCGACGACGGCTCGATGGTGGGCACGAACCCTGGCGCCAGCACCGCCGACAGCACCGGCGGCGCCGCCGGCGCGTGCGGCACCGGCGGCCTCGTCGCGCCGGGCGAGAGCACCACCTACCGCCTGTACACGCCGCACGAGGGCGCGTTCGTGGTCAACAGCTACGGCGCGACCCTCGGCAGCGAGGCCAACAGCGGCAACCTGGGCCTCGGCATGTTCGCGGTGCTCAACGTCGAGCCGAAGGGCGCGCGCATCTACCGCAGCCAGCTGACCGAGGAGGAGATGCGTCTCGCCACCGTGGACACGGTGCAGACCGACTGCGTCGCGGGACAGGTTCCCGGCCGCGACTGCAACCCCGGCGGGCAGCCGGTCATCGACTACGAGAAGGCCTATCCGCCGGTGGAGCCGTGGGTCAGCGAAGGCAAGGCGGGCCTGCCGATCCTCAACATGCTGACCGCGGACGGCGAGCTGGTGCACAGCGACATCAACGCGATCATCGCCGGCCCCGACGCCGACGGCTCGTGGCGCAGCGTGTGCCCGGGTGACGACTGCCCGTACCCGCTCGAGCGCGTGGGCAAGAACAACCCGCAGCTGCCGAACCGCCTCGAGGCCTTCCGCGAGTTCACCTCGATCTACCACGACGAGACCACCAACGCGCAGGTGTTCCCGCGCTGGTACAACAATCCGGTCATGAGGCACGTGCTGCACGGCGTGAAGGACGGCTTCATGATCAACTACGGCTCGGGCGGCATCGGCTCGGAGATCATCGCGAACCGCCTGCACACCGGCCCGATGCACGACTGCGCCGACTGCGCGTACGAGGAGTTCTTCCTCGCGTCGCAGACCGTCGGCGATCCGGCCGTGCTGGTGAAGTACCCGGCGAACACCGGCATCGAGCAGTGCGACCCCGCGAACTTCGGCCCCGGCGGCTCCTGCTGGCGCGACACGGTGAACCTCGCGAACGGCCCGATCCCGGGCAACCACGCGCTCTACCAGGAGGATCCGTCGAACGTGCACCACGCCTACGTGGGTGACTTCACGAAGATCCGCAACACCCACGTCGGCGCGTTCGAGCAGCACATCTTCCACCTGCACAACCACCAGTGGCTGTTCAACCCGAACGACGACAACGCGAACTACCTCGACGCACAGGAGATCATGCCGGGCTCCGGGCACACCTACGAGCTCGTGAACGGCGGCGCCGGCAACCGCAACAAGAACGCGGGCGACGCGATCTTCCACTGCCACTTCTACCCGCACTTCGCGCAGGGCATGTGGTACCACATCCGCATCATGGACACGTTCGAGACCGGCACCGTGCTCGCGGTCTCGGGCGGAACGCCGGACGCGCCGGGCTTCCACGCGGATCCGTTCGCGCTGCGCAGCGGCCAGCCGATGCCGGGGGCGCGCGCGCTGCCGGACGGCGAGCTGCCGGACGGCGTGCCGATCCCGGCGGTCGTGCCGATGCCCGGCAAGGCGATGCCGCAGATGCCGGCGAAGGTCGAGATCGCGGCCGTGGATCGCGGCAGCTGGAGCGTGCTGGGCGGCCGCGGGCCCGCCGACGGCGTGCCCGATTCGTCGCAGGCCTTCGTCGACTTCGCGAGCGTCGCGGGCCCCGACGGTGAGCTCCACACCGCGGACGACGTGAGTCCCGGCTTCCCGTTCTGGCTCGCGGGCAACACCTGCGGCGAGGACGCGGCGCTGGTGCGCGACGAGGTGACCGGCGAGCAGGTGCTCGCCGCCACCACGTGCCCCGAGGGCATCGTCGGCCAGCGCATGCCCACCCCGCCGCTGGACATGCTGACCGAAGCCGGCGCCGCCGCGAACAGCCCCGCGAACGCCGATCCGGCCGCGGTGGACTGGACCAGGCTCGGCGGCGGCTGGGACGGCGGCCTGCCGCGCCACGCGCTGCTCGGCTACGTCTCCGGCTCGCTGTCGCTGGACACGCAGAACCGCCTGAGCTTCTCGAAGGTGATCGAGATGGCGCGCCCGGTGTACTTCCCGGAGACCGGCACCGCGCTCGAGAAGGTGGGCATGGCCTACCTGGCCGAGCGCAACCGCCCCAGCGTCGCACTCAATCTCGACGGCACGCGAACGGCCGGCAGCTTCGTGCTCAACGGATCCCCGCCGGTGCCCGGCGGCCCGTACAGCGACCCGTGCGTCGACGACCAGGGCGATCTGCTCGCGCGCGGCGCGATCGGCGACTTCTTCGACGGCGACGGCAACGCTGCCACCCTCGGCACCCAAGGCGCGTCGCCGTTCGACGCCGAGGACCCGCGCACCTACAAGGTCGCGAACCTGCAGATCGACGCGGTGTTCAACAAGGTCGGCTACCACTACCCGCAGGAGCGCATCATCATCCTGTGGGAGGACGTCGCGCCGACGGTGCTCAAGGAGCGCCCGCCGGAGCCGCTGGTGATGCGCTTCAACACCTTCGACTGCGGCAAGATCCTGCACGCGAACCTGGTGCCGGAGAAGTTCGAGCTCGACGACTTCCAGGTGCGCACGCCGACCGACATCATCGGCCAGCACATCCACCTGCCGAAGTGGGATCTGACCACCAACGACGGCGCCGCGAACGGCTGGAACTACGAGGACGGCACGCTGTCGCCCGGCATGGTGCGCGAGCGCATCCACGCCATCAACGAGTTCAACCACTTCGCGGGCGAATTCGTCGCCGCCGGCACGCTGCCGGGCCAGCTCGGGCCGATCGACCTCGGCGACGCGGCACCGGTGCCCACCATCGACACCGGCGACCCGGACGGCACGCCGGCCGGCCTCACCGAGCTCGCGGCGCGGCCGCACCCGTTCTTCGCCGGCATCGCCGCGAACCCGCAGACGCCGGACTACCTGGGCGCGCGCACGACCATCCAGCGCATCCTGGTGGACCCGGTGGTGAACGTGGCGGGCGTGGACCGCGGCCTCGGGCTCACGTTCTCGCACGACCACTACGGTCCGTCCAGCTTCCAGCAGATAGGCCTGTACTCGACCATCCTCGCCGAGCCCGCGGGCTCGACCTGGGTGCACAACG
>CBDUCN010000039.1:0-23447 GCA_965365655.1 uncultured Gammaproteobacteria bacterium
CAGCAGCACGTCGTTGATCGCGGCCGCCGCGGCGTCGATGCCGGGCTCGGCGACGGGCTCGCGCACGTCGTAGCGTTCCAGCAGCAGCAGGCGGCGCGGCTGCTCGCGGTATAGCGCGAGCTCCAGCGACACCGCGATCGCGCCGCCGCCGTCACCGACCTCCTGCTCGAAACGGCGCAGCCGGCCGCTGATCCGGTAGTCGGCCTCGACGCCCGAGCCCGCGACCAGCACCCGCGGCGCGACGCCGCGCGCGCGCAGCACGTCGGCGGTGAGGTCCTGCAGCATCTCGGGTGGAGCCGCGTTCCAGAAGTGATAGTGGCGCTGCTGCAGCGCCTGCGGCGCGGCGCCGTCCACCCACGCCAGCGGGCGCTGCGCGAGCACGCCTTCGGCGTGGAAGCGGGTCACCATCACCGTGCCGTCCAGGATCGGCTGCGCGCGCGGCGCCGCGGCGCCCGCGTCGAGCAGCCGGTAGTACACGTCCGGCGGCGACGGATCCTGCGCGCAGCCGGCGACGAGCAGCGCGCCCGCCGCCGCGAGCGCGAGCGCGCGCAGCGCGCGGATGCAGCGCACCGCCGCCGTCACCCTCCGCCCTCCGCGCCGGCCTCGGTCTCGGGCGCTCCGCCGCGCAGCAGCAGGCCCGGATTCGACTTCAGGCGCCGCGTCAGCTCCAGCAGGTTGCGCGTGGTCCCCTCGAGGTTGGCCGCCACCGCGTCGACGTACTGCGCGAGCACCTCGAGCGTGTAGCGCAGATCGCGCAGCCCCGCGTCCACCGCCGGCCGGTTCTCCTCGGCGGTGTCCGCGAGCGCGATCAGCAGGCGGTCGAGGTGCGCGCGGCTCTGCCTCAGATCGCCGCTCAGCGTCGCGACGTTGCCCGCGGCGGCTGCGAAGTTGCCGAGCGCGTCGCGCACGCTGGCCGCGGTCGCCTCGGTGAACACTTCGCCGAGGCGGTCGTCCAGGTTCGCGCTCAGGCGCGCGAAGTGGGCCGCCGCGGTCGCGACGTTCTCGAGCGCGCGGTCGAAGCGCCCCACCGTGTCCGGGCCCAGCACCTCGCGCACGCGCACCCGGGTCTCGGCGATCATCGCCTCGAGGTCCGCCGTCGCAGCGCGCACGCTGCGCACGCTGGCCGTGACCTGCTCGCGCTGCTCGGGCCCGACGAGGTCGCGGGCGCCGGCCGCCGCGGCGTCCGCCGCGGCCAGCGCGCCGCTCACGTGGTCGAGGTTCGGCTCGCTGAACAGCGCGTCCACGCCGGCGCGGGCGCTGCGGCCCGTCGCCTCGGCGTCGCCGGCCGCCGTGCGCAGGCGCTCCAGCGTGTCCTCCACCCGGGCGAGGTTCGCGTCAGCGAGCAGAGCCGCGAGCTGCCCGCGCGCGCCGGCGGTCGCCTCGGCGAGGTCCTGCGACGCCGCGAGCACGTTGTCCATGACGCCGTCCACCTTGCCGGCGTTCTCCTCGCTCAGGATCCGCTCCACGCGCAGGCTCACGTTGCGCAGGCTGGTGCTGGTCGCGACGAAGCCGTCGATCACCTCCGGCGCGCGGCTCGCGAGCTCGCCGGACAGCGTGTGCAGGTTGTCCAGCAGCGGCGTGCCGTGCGTGAGCAGCACCTCGCCGAAGCCGCTCACGTAGCGGTTCAGGTTCCGCACCAGGGGCGCGACGCTGTTCACGGTGAGGTCGCGCACGGTGTTCGCGGTCTCCGACATCGCGGCCATGATGTCGCGCCGCGTGGCGCCGCGGATGGTGTCGCCGGGACGCAACGCCTCGTCGCTGTCGCCGGAGCGGATGTCGATGGCCACCGCCGCGAGCAGACCCTCGGCGCGCACCTGGGCGACGCTGTCGCGCGGCACGCTCCACCGCGAGAACGCCTCGTCCAGCGCCAGCGCGAGGCGGAAGCTCACGCCGCCCTCGCCCGTCACCGGCTCGATCGCCTCCACCTGCCCGACCGGAAAGCCCATGTAGAGCACCTGCGACCCGTACTTGAGGCCGGTCACGTCCTCGTAGGTCGTGTAGTAGGTGTCGGTCGCGCCGGTGCGCCCGGTGAGCAGCGCCAGCGCGAACACCAGCCCGACCACCATCGCGAGCACGAAGGAGCCGACCAGCACGTAGTTGATGCGCTCGTCGTGCATCAGGCCCGCCGTTGCGCGGCGCGCTCCGGGTCGCGGGTGAGCCGCGCGAGGTAGGCGTCCGCGTCCAGCTCGTCCAGCTCCAGGGTGCGGTTGAGCAGGTTGCGCACCCGCGGGTTGTCGCTGGCCTGCACCTCCTCCACCGTGCCGGTGACGAGGATCGCGCCGCGGTCCAGCACCACGATGCGGTCCGCGATCTTGAACGCGCTGTCGAGCTCGTGCGTCACGACGACGACGGTCATGCCGAGCGCGCTGCGCAGCCTGAGGATAAGGTCGTCCAGCGCCGCCGCGACCACCGGGTCCAGGCCCGCCGAAGGCTCGTCGCAGAACAGCAGCTTCGGGTCCATGACCACCGCGCGCGCGAGCGCCGCGCGCTTGATCATGCCGCCGGAGAGCTCGGCCGGCATCAGGTGCTCGAAGCCCGCGAGGTCCACCACCTCGAGCTTCAGGCGCGCCATGATGCGCATGGTCTGCTCGTCGAGGCGCGTGTGCTCGCGCAGCGGAAGCATGATGTTGTCGCCCACGCTCATCGAGCTGAACAGCGCGCCGCCCTGGAACGCGACCCCCATGCGCTTGCGCAGCTCCTGTAGCTCGGTCGCGTCGGCCTCGTTCACGTCCACGCCGAGGATGCGCACGGTGCCCGACGTCGGGCGCTCCAGCGCCAGCAGGTAGCGCAGCAGCGTGCTCTTTCCGGAGCCGCTGCCGCCCATGATGACCAGCACCTCGCCCTCGTTCACGTCCATCGACACGCCGTCGAGGATGCGCCGGTCCCCGTAGTAGGTGACCAGGTCACGCACCTCGATCACCGGCGCGCCCGGCGCGGCGGCGCTCATCGCGTCACCACGAACACGAACACCATGTCGGTGATCACGATGGCGGTGATCGCCTGCACCACCGAGCGCGTGGTCGCGCGCCCCACCCCCTCGGCGCCGCCCAGCACCCGCGCGCCGTTGACGACGCCGACCAGCGCGATCAGCACCGCGAAGATCACGCTCTTGCCGAGCCCGTGCATCAGGTCGTCGACGGTGATCACCTCGAGCAGCCGCTCCTGGTATGCCGACAGGCTCATGCCCAGATCCAGCGCGACGTACAGCCCCGCGCCGAGCAGCGCCACCAGGTCGGCCCAGAACGTGAGCGCCGGCACCATCACGATCATCGCGAGCAGCGCGGGCGCGACCAGGAAGCGCACCGGGTTGATTCCCATCACCCGCAACGCGTCGATCTCCTGGTTGATGTTCATCGTGCCGAGGCGCGCCGCGAGTGCGCTGCCGGAGCGCCCGGCGACCAGGATGCCCGTGATCAGCGGCGCGAACTCGCGTACCACCGCGAGGCCGATGCCGACCGTGACCCGCGACTCGGCGCCGAAGATCCGCAGCGTGTGGATGCCCTGGATCGCCAGCATCACGCCGATGGTCATCGCGAGCACCGTGACGATGGGCAGCGCGCGGATGCCCACCTGCATCATCTCCTGCACCACTGCGGCGAGGCGCACCGGCTGCCCGCGGCGGTGCCCGACGAGCAGCCAGAACACGCTCTGCGCGAGCAGCGCGCCGGCGAACCCGGCCTCGGCCACGCCGCGGGCTACCTCGCGACCGACGCGTTCCAGGCGATCGCCCAGCCCCGCGGCGAAGCGCGGGCCGCCGGCGGCGCCGCTCTCAGCCGCCATTCTCCAGGCCGTCAGCGACCTCGTCGACGATCCGGAACACGCGGTCCAGGCGCGCGAGCTCGAGCACCCGCATCGCCGCCTCGCTCACTCGCGCGAGGACGAAGCGGGTGTCGCTCTTGCGCGCGGTCTGGAACGCCTCCACCAGGCTCGCGACCCCGGAGCTGTCGATGTACGACACCGCCGAGAGGTCCACGACCACCGCGCTGCGGCGCCCCACGCAGTCGAGCAGCGCCTCGCGCACGTGCGGCGAGCTCTCGAGGTCCACGTCGCCGCTCAGCGCGACCACGGCGGCGTCACCCTCGTCCCGGATATCGACGTTCATCTGCTGTCCCGACTGCTCGTTTCTGAAATTCGTTGCGAAGCCGATCCCGCTCCGCGACGCGTACCCGCTCTCCGCCGCACCCCCCGGCCCGGCATCGACGCCCGGGAACGGCCGGTTTCCGCGCGCGGCAGGCGACAAGCGTACCGGAGGCGGGCGGCCCGGAGTCAAACGTCACTCGATCTTCTTCTCCATCCACAGCCGGTTGCCGGCGCCCTCCGGCGGGGTGCGGAACTCCGACGCGTCCATGCATTCGCGAATGAAATGGGTTCCGAGCCCCCCGGGACGCAGCTCGTCGAGCGGGCGCGGGCGCACCTGTTCCGGGTCCACCGGCGGCGCGAAATCCACCACGTTCACGACCAGCCGGTCCCCGGCGCGGCGCATCTCGACGACGATGTCGCCGCGCTCGCCGTCGCCGTAGGCGTGCCGGATCACGTTCTGGCAGGCCTCGTCCACCGCGACGACCACGTCGCGGCCGCAGGGCTCGCTGCAGCCGCAGGTCGCGGCGGCCTCGCGCACCAGGCGGCGCAGCAGCCGCAGCGAGGGCACCTCCGCGGGCACCCGGAAGGACACGACCGGCTCGCCGTCGGCGCCGGCGTCGTCGGGCAGCGCGGACGCCCGGCTCACCGGCCCCGCGCCTTCGGCTGCTCCACCAGCAGCATCGTCATGTCGTCGTGCAGCACGCCGTCGAGGGGCGTCAGGCGCTCCACGACGGCCGCGAGGCGCTCGCGGGGCGGATGGTCCGCAAACTCGCGCAGCAGCGCCTTCAGCCCGCGCGCCCCCAGCATCTGCCCGTCGGCGCCGGTGCACTCGGTGATGCCGTCGGTGAACACCGCGAGGCAGCCGCCGTCGAGGCTGCACTCCACGACCGGGAAGCCCTCGGCGCCCACCAGGTCCAACGCGATGCCGAGCGGCGGAGCCTCCGCGGGGTAGGCCGTGAAGTGGCCGTCGCGGTGGCGAAGCAGCGGCGGCTCGTGACCGGCGTTCGCGAGCCACAGCCGGTCGGCGCCCGGGTCGTACACGCCGCCCACCAGGGTGACGAACATGCCGCGGGTGCCGGTCTCGCACAGCTCCTCGTTGACGCGGGCCAGCAGCCGGCCGGGGTCGTCAACGGCCTTGCCCAGGCAACGGTAGAGGCTCGCGGTCTTCGCCATCAGCAGCGCCGCGTTGATGCCCTTGCCCGAGACGTCTCCGACGTTGAACGCGATGCGCCCACCGGGCAGCGGAAAGATGTCGTAGAAGTCGCCGGAGACGCTGCGTGCCGGGCGGTTCATCCCGCACACCGGGAAGTCCGGCGGACGCGCCCCGGGCAGCAGGCTTCGCTGGATCTCGGCCGCCAGCTCGAGCTCGCGGCGCAGCTTCTCCTGCTCGATGAGCTGGCCGGTGAGGCGCGCGTTGATCAGCGCCAGCGCCGCCGACGACGCCAGCGACTCCAGCACGTGGCGGTCCGCGTCGGAGAACAGGCCGTCTCCGCGCGTCTTGTTGACCAGCTCGATCGCGCCCACGCAGCGGTCCTTCACGCTCATCGGGGCGCACAGGATGGAGCGCGTGGTGAAGCCGGTGTCCACGTCCACGGTGCGCGCGAAGTCCGGATCGTCGCGCACGTCGCGCACGATCTGGCACGCGTTGGCGCCGACCGCCCGGCCCACGATGCCGCGATCCGCGGGCATGCGCAGCCCGTTGATGTCCACCGGCCCCACGCAGGCCTGGCACAGCAGCTCGGTGCCTTCGTTCTCGAGCAGGAACAGCGAGGCCGCCTCCGCGTGCAGGTGATCGGCGATGTGCGTCAGCGCCCGCTCCAGGGTGCGCGAGACGTCCAGCGACGCGGCGAAGTCCTGGCCCACCCGGGCGAGCAGCTCGAGGTGATCCTCTAGCGACGGCGCGCGGGCGGCGTCGGGGTCGCTCAGCGGGCGCGGCGTGGCGGACATCGACGCGTGCGCCAGGGCCTAGCCCTTGACCTCCACCCACTCGCCGTCGCGCTCGTACTCGATGCGCGAGCAGCCGTTTCCGCGTCCGTAGTCGTGCAGCGGCTCCGGCCCCTGGTAGCGGCCGAGGATGTAGCCGGTGAACTGCACCTCGCCGGAATCGTTGAGCAGGCGGAAGTGATCGCCGTTGATGATGATCTTGTCGAAGCGCTCCCGCTTGCGGGCGCCGTGCGGCCCGATCTTGCCCACCGCGTCGCTGCTGTCCCCGAGCACCGCGTCGCGCGTCACGATCCACGTGTAGGGACTGATCTCGTCGCTCATCCTCATCACCTCCGGGTCGTCACCTGCGGCGACCCGCCGCCCCTGCGCGGAACGCCGGCCCGCGACCGGGATTCCCGCCACGCAAGGGGTGCATTGTATTCCTGGCGCGCCCCCGTGCACGGCGGCGCGCGCTGCGGGGCCGGCGAGCCGCATCTTGCCGGGCGGGCGGGCCCTTCGGCACTATGCGCCACCTTCCCCCCTGCCGCTGCGGGACGCGACCATGAGCTACACCCTCGAACAGTTCGCCGGCGACTGCCACGCCGCCCTTGCCGCAGACTCCGGGCCCGGGGGCCGGGAGGTCGTGCGCCAGTGCGTCGCACGCGCGTGCCGCGACCCCGACTTCGTCGCCACGTGGCTGCAGGCGGACGACGCCCCGGAGCGCCGGGTGATCTACGAGGACCCGGAGCTCGGCTTCTGCATTCTGGCCCACGTCTACGCGGGCCCCAAGACCAGCGACCCCCACGACCACGCGAGCACCTGGGCGATCTACGGCCAGGCGGACGGCGTGACCATGATGACCGACTGGACGATCGTCGAGCGCCCCGCGGACGGGCAGCCCGGGCGCGTGAAGGCCGCGCGCACCTACCGCCTGGAGCCCGGAGACGCGCACGTCTACCAGGAGGGCGACGTGCACTCGCCGCGCCGCGACGGGCCGACGCGCCTGATCCGCATCGAGGGGATGAACATGGACGGGGTCAAGCGCGACAAGTTCGTCGCCGCCTGAGCGCGCTTGCCCCCGGGCGCGGGCACTGCCGCTCCGCCGCGGTTGCGCAGGCGCGATGGTAGCGTCGCGCCCATGCTCGCCGCCTCGCCCACGCCCCTCGCACGTCCGGCGCCGTCGCGCGCCGCGGGCCTCGCCCGCCTCGCCGCGTTCGCGCCGCGCGCGGGCCGCGACTACGCGCTCGAGCGCAACCACGATCACGGCCCGGACCAGCGCACGAACGTCTCCATGCTCTCCCCGTGGCTGCGCCACCGGCTGGTGCTGGAATCCGAGGTCGCCGCGACGGTGCTCGCGCGCCACGACCCCGACACGGCGCGGAAATTCCTCCAGGAGCTGTGCTGGCGCACCTATTTCAAGGGCTTCCTGGAGCTGCGCCCCGCGCTGTGGGAGCGCTACCGCGCCGCGCTGGACGAGGCCGTCGCGTGCGCGCGGCGCGACGGCGCGCTGGCCGCGCGCGTGCACGACGCGCAGCACGGGCGCTCGGGGATCGCGTGCATGGACCAGTGGAGCGCGGAGCTGCGCGCGAACGGCTACCTGCACAACCACGCCCGGATGTGGTTCGCGAGCATCTGGATCTTCACGCTGGAGCTGCCGTGGACGCTGGGCGCGGACTTCTTCATGCGCCACCTGCTCGACGGCGACGCCGCATCCAACACGCTGTCCTGGCGCTGGGTCGCAGGCCTGCACACCCGCGGCAAGACCTATCTCGCCCGCGCCGACAACATCGCCCGTTTCACCGGCGGGCGCGTGCAGCCCCGTGAGCGCCTCGCGCGCACGGCGCGCCCGGTCGCGGACCCGGAGCTGCCGCCGCCGAGAACGCTGCCCGCGGCGCCGCTTCCCGAAGATGCCGGGCGCGCGGGCCTGCTGCTCACCGACGAGGACCTGGGCCCGGAGCTGCCGCTGCCGCGGCGCGTCGTCGCGCTCGCAGGCCTGTCGACCGCCGCAGAGTTGTCGCCCGGAGGCGTCAGCCCGTCGCGGATCGCGTTCGCCGAAGGGGCGCTGCGCGACGGCCTCGCGGAGCACGGCCGCCGCCTGGGGCTGGAGCCGGTGCTGCTGAACGGCGCCGACGGCACTGACGCCGCGCTCGACTGGGCTCGGTCGCGGGGCCTCGACAGCGTCGTCGTGCCGTGGACGCCGGTCGGGCCCGCGCGGCGGCGGATCGACGCGCTCGCGGGCGCCCTCGCGCGCAGCGGCATCGCGCTGTGGCAGCCGCGGCGGGCCTGGGACGAGGCCTTCTGGCCGCTCGCGACCGGCGGCTTCTTCAAGCTCGGCCGGCGCATCCCGGAGGTGCTCGCGACGCTGGGCGTCGCCCGCGGAGCCACGCCGTGGACCTGCTGACCCAGGGCGCGCTGGGCGCGGCGCTCGCCGCGTCGGTGGCGCGGCCGGGCGAGCTTCGCGCGGCCGCCGGCGCCGGCGCGCTCGCCGGCGTGCTGGCCGACGCCGACGCCCTGATCCGCAGCAGCGGCGACCCGCTGCTCACGCTGGAGCTGCACCGCCACTTCACGCACGCGCTGATCGCGGTACCGGTGCTGGGCCTGCTCGCGGCGCTCGCGCTGTGGCCGTTGCTGCGCCGCCTCGTCGCGTTTCGCCGCCTGCTGCTGTTCACCGTGCTCGGCGCCGCCCTGTCCGGCGTGCTCGATGCGTGCACCAGCTACGGCACCCACCTGCTGTGGCCGTTCAGCGACGCTCGGGTGGCCTGGAACGTGATCGCGATCGTCGATCCGCTGTTCAGCCTGTGCCTGCTGGGCGGGCTGGGCGTCGCGCTTGCGCGCCGGCACGCACGGCCCGCCCGCGTCGGCCTCGCGCTCGCCGCGCTGTACCTGGGCGCCGGCGTCGCGCAGCACGAGCGTGCGGAGCGGGCGCTGCTCGCGGCAGCCGCCGAGCGCGGCCACCGGCCCGAGGCCGTCGTCGTGAAGCCGACGCTGGGCAACCTCGTGCTGTGGCGCGGCCTGTATCGCGAGGACGGCCGGATCCACGCCGACGCCGTGCGCGTCGCGCTGCGCACGCGCGTATACCGCGGCGAGCGTGCCCGCGTCGCGAGCGTGCCTCCGCAAGGCGACCTCGCCCGCTTCGCCGCGCTGTCCGACGGCTGGGTGATCGCGGCGCCCGGGGCGGACCTGCCGCGCGTCGGTGACGCGCGCTACGCGATGCTGCCGACCGCGCTGCGGCCGCTGTGGGGCGTCGAGCCGGCGCCGCGCGGCGGCGTGCGCCTGTACACCGACCGCGCGATGAGCGGCGACGAGCGCCGGCGCTTCCTCGACATGCTGCTCGGACGCACGGCGACTCCGTGACGAGTCCGTGATCCCGGCGGGCCCGATCAGGAGCCTGCCGGCTCGAGGTCTGGCAACGGCCTGGCCTCCGGCAGACGCTGCTCGAGGATGTCCAGGTAGTTTCGCACCCGCTCCACGTAGCGCACCGGCTCGCCGCCGCGCGCATAGCCGTGCTTCAGCGTCGTGTAGTACTGCTTGCGCGACAGCAGCGGCAGCACCTCCTTGAGATCCCGCCACGTGTCGGGGTCGCGACCGAGCCGCTGCGCCAGCACCCGCGCGTCGCGCAGGTGGCCGAAGCCGACGTTGTACGCGGCGAGGGCGAACCACAGCCGGTCCGGCCCGATCACCGAGTCGGGCACCCGCTTCAGCATGCGCTCGAGGTAGCGCGCGCCGCCCATGATGCTCTCGCGCGCGTCCAGCCGGTTCTGCACGCCCAGCGAGCGGGCGGTGCGCCGGGTCAGCATCATCATCCCGCGCACTCCGGTGGGGCTGCGCGCCGACGGGTTCCAGTGCGACTCCTGGTAGGCCAGCGCGGCGAGCACCGTCCACGGCAGGCCGTGACGCTCGGCGGCGGCGCGGAACAGCGGCTCGTAGGCCGGCAGGCGCTCCGTGATGCGCTGCCGGTACTCACGCAGATCCACGTAGTCGAACACGTCCACGTGCCCGAAGTGGCGCTCGTCCAGCCGCTCGAGCAGGCCGGACGCCTGCGCCTCGGCGAACCACGCCTCGAGTGCCGCGGCCAGCTTGTCGGAGCGTTGCGGCAGCACCCACGCGAGCTGCTGCGGGTCGCTGATCGCGAAGGCCACGTGCAGCTCGGGGTAGTAACGCCGGTTGATCGCCACCAGGTTCGAGTCGGCCAGCGTGCAGTCCGCGTCGCGGCGCCACACCCGCTCCAGGATCTCGGCGGTGGACAGCTCCGCGCTCGTGCGCCAGCGCAGCGCCGGGTGCTCGGCGCGCAGCTCGCGCAGGCGCTCCTCGTAGGAGCTGCCGGCCAGCACCAGCAGGTCCAGGCCCACGAGGTCCGCGACGCTCTCCGGCGCCGCGCCGTCGCGGTGGCACACCACCTGCTGCTGCACCTCCTTGTAGTCGGGACCGAAGCGGAAGCGGCGCTCGCGCTCCGCCGTGCGGGTGAGCGCGGCGGCGGCGAGGTGCCCCTCGCCGGCGTCGATCGCGGCCAGCACCGCGGGAATGGAGTCCTGGACCAGGTAGCGCACTTCCAGGCCCAGGTGCGCGGCGAACGCGCGGGTCAGGTCGTGCTCGAAGCCCTCCGCGCCGTCGCGGCCCTCGAACAGGGTGGTGGAGCCGTGGCGCGTCACGACCTCCAGCACGCCGCGCTCGCGCGCGTCGTCCAGCGCGTCGACGCCGCGCTCGCAGCCGGAGACCAGCGTCGCGACGAGCAGCGCGGCGCAGGCGCGGCGCGCGAGCCGACAACCGCGCGGCGGGGATCGCGTCATGCCGGAACTGTAATCCGCGGCGGGGACGCCGGCCGCGTGCGACCGGCGTGCGCCGCGAGGCCGCCGACCCGGGGTCGGGCGGCGGCACGAGCAGCGAGCCGCATAGCCGGTCCGCGGTCGAGAACGTGGCGGGCAGCGGTGCTGCCCGTCACGTCGGCCGGTCCGGCTGCCGCGCGTCAGGCGGCGTCGCGCACCCGCGCGGCGGCCTCCAGGGCCTGCTCGAGGATGTCCATGCCCTCGTCCACCACCGCGTCGGACGCGGTGATCGGCACCAGCACGCGCACCACGTTGCCGTACACGCCGCACGGCAGCAGCAGCAGGCCGCGCTCCGCGGCCGCCGCGACCACCGCCTGGGTCAGCGCGGCGTCGGGCTGCGTGCGCTCGCGGTCGCGGAACAGCTCCACCGCGACCATCGCGCCCAGCCCGCGCACGTCGCCGATCGCCGGGAAGCGCTTCGCGAGCGCGCGGAAGCGCGACGTCAGGCGCTCGCCGAGCGCCGTCGCGCGGTCGAACAGGCCCTCCTCCTCGAACGCGTCCAGCGTCGCGAGCGCGGCGGCGCACGACACCGGGTTGCCGCCGTACGTGCCGCCGAGCCCACCGGGCGCGACCGCGTCCATGACCTCCGCGCGCCCGGTCACGGCCGCCAGCACGAACCCGCCGGCGACGCTCTTCGCGAGCGTGATCATGTCCGGGACCACGCCGCTGTGCTCGATCGCGAACATCTTTCCGGTGCGCGCCGCGCCAGACTGCACCTCGTCGGCCACCAGCAGGATGCCGTGGCGGTCGCACAGCGCACGCAGCTCGCGCAGGAACTCCGGCGGCGCGACGTAGAAGCCGCCCTCGCCCTGCACCGGCTCGATGATGATGGCCGCGACCCGCGACGGCTCGACGTCCACCTTGAACAGGTGCTCCAGCGCGAGCATCGAGTGCTCCACCGACATGTGGTGCAGCTCGCTCGGGAACGGCACGTGCCACACGTCGCCCGGCATCGGGCCGAAGCCCTTCTTGTACGGATCCACCTTGCCGGTCAACGACAGCGCCATCATGGTGCGGCCGTGGAAGCCGCCGTTGAACGCGATGACGGCGCTGCGCCCGGTCGCCGCGCGCGCGATCTTCACCGCGTTCTCCACCGCCTCGGCGCCGGTGTTCACGAGCAGGGTCTTCTTCTCGAAGTCGCCGGGCGCCATCGCGTTCAGCCGCTCGGCGAGGGCCACGTACGGCTCGTACGGGGCGACGTGGAAGCAGGTATGGGTGAAGCGCTCGAGCTGGGCCTGCACCGCCGCGATCACCTTGGGGTGGCGGTGGCCGACGTTCATCACGCCGATGCCGCCCGCGAAGTCGATGTAGCGCCGGCCCTCGACGTCCCAGATCTCGGCGTTCAGGGCGCGGTCCGCGTAGACGCCATGGATGTTGCCCACGCCACGGGCCACGGAAGCGTCGCGGCGTGCCTTGAGCTCGGCGTTCGTCGTCATGCAGATCCTCCAGGCGGGCGGGCCGGCGACGGCCGGCGCGGGGACACCCGCGATCGGTGTGATGGGGCGCAGATATTAACGCTGCGTTGAAAATAATCAACATCTCCGTGAAACTCCGCTACACTGCCCGCGACCGCACGCCCGGCGCTCCCGGGACCCCGCAGCGCCCCCCCGGGGCGCGCCATCCGAGGATCCGCACATGACCGAGGTTGTAGACCTGGGCACCGCCGCCGGCCTCGAGCCGGACCTCGGCGCCCGCCTGCGCCTGGTGCGCGAGCGCTCCGGCCTGTCGCAGCGCGAGCTCGCGCGCCGCGCCGGGGTCACCAACGCCACCATCTCCCTGATCGAGAACAACAAGACCAGCCCGTCGGTCGCGTCGCTGAAGAAGGTGCTGGACGGCATCCCGATGTCGCTGGCGGAGTTCTTCGCGCTGGAGACCGAGCCGGCGGAGCCGATCTTCTTCGCCGCCGGCGACTTCACCGAGCTCGCGGGCGGCAAGCTGTCGTTCCGCCAGGTCGGGCGCAACCTGGCCGGGCGCCGGCTGCAGGTGCTGCACGAGCGCTACGCGCCCGGCGCCGACACCGGGAAGTCCATGTACAGCCACGACGCCGAGGAAGGCGGCGTCGTGATCGCCGGCCGCATCGAGGTGACGGTGGGCTCGGAGCGCCGGGTGCTGGGCCCCGGCGACGGCTACTACTTCGACAGCTCGGTGCCGCACCGCTTCCGCAACGTCGGCGCCGAGGAGTGCGTCATCGTCAGCGCGTGCTCGCCGCCGTCGATGTAGGCCCGCCGCGGACCCGCGACGGCGCATGACGGCCGCGCGGCCGGCGCGCCTTGCGCGCCGCCGTCGGCGCTCCGAACATGCAGACGATGAGCGGTCCATTCTCCGGCAGCCCGGTCGTCGATTCGCTTCGCGCGGCCTGCGTCGCGCTCGCGCTGGCGCTCTGCGGATGCGCGAGCGCCGCCGGCGAGCCGAGCGACGAGGCGATCGTGGAGTCGCTGCGCGCCGGCGGCTTCAACATCTACTTCCGCCATGCCGAGACCGACTGGTCGCAGCACGACGACGTGCGCGCGGCGGGCGACTGGGAGAGCTGCGACCCCGCCCGCATCCGCCAGCTCTCCGACGAGGGCCGCGACACCGCGCGCCGCGTCGGCGCCGCGATGCGCGCGCTGGCCGTGCCGGTGGGAAGCGTGCTCTCCAGCCCGTACTGCCGCTGCGTCGAGACGGCGAAGCTGATGGGCCTGGGCTCCGTCACGAAGACCCTGGACGTGATGAACATGCGCACCGCGAGCTTCGTGGGCGGCCGCGCACGCGTGATCGAGACCGCGCAGCGCCTGCTGTCGACGCCGCCGCCGCAGGGCGCGAACACGGTGATCGTCGCCCACGGCAACGTCGCGCGCGACGCGACGCCGGTTTACCCGGACGAGGGCGAAGGCGTGGTGTTCGAGCCGCTGGGCGACGGCCGCTTCCGCGTGCTCGCGCGCCTGCCGCTCGCGGACTGGGAGCGGCTGGCCACGGACTTCGCGCGCCGCGCACCCTGAGCGCGGACGCGCTCGCCGTGCCCGTGTCTCGCCGCGGCGCGGGGCGAAAGGGCCGGATGGCGGCGCCCGGCCGGAAGTCCGGGGGGTGTGGGGCAACGGGGGTTCTCCCGACCCGCGGCGCCGCCATCCTGTCTCTGGCCCCGAGACCCGGCCTTCCTGACCCGGCCCCGACCCGCGTCTAGCGGTGAGGGCATCATGCGCCGCGCACTGGCTCACCACGTGAGCCCGTGCGGCACGTGTCCCACGCCGCGCGGCCGGCTGCGCCTACAATGCACGGGCCGCCGCGCCGTTCGCGTGCGCCGCGGGCCACGCCGCCGCCACCACCCGGGCGCTCCGCGACCGCACCGGGCTTGCCGGAGACCGATGATCCGAGGCCACACGAACGCCTGCACGCCCGACGGCCTGACCACCTGCCACGAGTGCGATCTGCTGCACCGCCTCGCCCCGCTGGCGCCGGGCGAGCGGGCGCTGTGCACGCGCTGCGGCGCGGTGCTCTACAGCGAGCCGGCCGGCGGCGTGCAACGTCCACTGGCGCTGGCCGTCGCCGCGCTCGGGCTGTTCGCGATCGCGAACCTGTTTCCGTTCCTCGCGCTGAAGCTGGAGGGCCGGGCGGAGGAGAACCTGGTCGTGTCCGGCGTGCTCGCGCTGTGGAACGCCGGGATGCCGGAACTCGCAGTGCTGGTGTTCCTGACCAGCATCGCGTTCCCCGCGCTGACGCTCGCCGGGCTGGTGTGGCTGCTCGCGCCGCTCGCCGCGGGCATGCGCGCACCGGGCTCGGCGCTGGTCGTGCGCGCACTCGCGGCGCTCGGGCCGTGGACGCTGCCGGGCGTGTTCATGCTGGGCGCGCTGATCGCCTTCGTGAAGCTGCAGGATCTCGCGACCATCGTGCCGGGCGTGTCGCTGTACGCGTTCGTCGGGCTGCTGCTCACCGCCACCGCGGCGCTCGCGAGCTTCGACGTGTCGCTGGTGTGGCCGCGGGTGGGTCCCGCGCCGCCGCCGGACCTCGCGCGAGGCGCCACCGCCCACGAGCACGGGCTGGTCGCGTGCCACACGTGCGCGCTGCTCTCGCCGCGGCCCGACGGCCACGCGCGCTGCCCGCGCTGCGCGAGTCCGTTGCACCACCCCCGCAAGCATGACAGCCTCGCGCGCACCTGGTCGCTGGTGATCGCCGCCGTGCTGCTGGTGGTGCCCGCGAACGTGTACCCGGTGATGACCGTGATCCGCTTCGGGCAGGGAGAGCCCAGCACCATCCTGAGCGGCGTCGTGCACCTCGTGGCCGAGGGCATGTACGGGCTCGCGTTCATCGTCTTCTTCGCCAGCATCGTGGTGCCCTTGCTCAAGATCGGACTCCTGGTGTACCTGCTGCTGAGCGTGCAGCGTCGATCGCCGTGGCGCCCGCACGACCGCACGCGGCTGTACCGCCTCACCGAGGCGGTGGGCGCCTGGTCCATGGTCGACGTGTTCCTCGTGGGCCTGCTCAGCGCGCTGGTGAACCTGCAGTCGCTCGCGACCATCGCGCCGGGCATCGGCGCGAGCTTCTTCGCCGGGGTCGTCGTGACCACGATGTTCGCCGCGCAGAGCTTCGATCCGCGCCTCATCTGGGACCACGCGGTGACGCGCCGGTGAGCGCCGGCGAGATGCACGAGCCGGGCGGACCGCCCGCGCCCGCGGTGCGTTCGCGCCGTGCGCCGTCGCTGATCTGGATCGTGCCGCTGGTGGTCGCGCTGGTGGGCGGCTGGCTGGTGTACAAGACGCTGTCGGAGAAGGGGCCGGTGATCACCGTGTCCTTCCGCACCGCGGAAGGCATCGAGATCGGCAAGACCAAGGTGCGCTACAAGAACATCGAGGTCGGACTGGTCGAGGGGGTGCGTTTCAGCGACGACTTCACGCACGTCGTGCTCACGATCCAGATGGCCGACAGCGCGCGCGCGTTCCTGCGCCGCGGTGCGCGCTTCTGGGTCGTGAAGCCGCAGCTCAGCGTGCGCGGGGTGTCCGGCCTGAGCACCCTGGTCTCGGGCGCCTACCTGGAGCTGGAGCCCGGGCAGGGCGCGGCGCAGCGCCACTTCGAGGGCCTGGAATCGCCGCCGCTGGTGACCGCGGACGAGGCCGGCACGCGGGTCACGCTGGTCTCCGAGCGGCTCGGGTCGCTGGACGCCGGCTCGCCGGTGTACTACCGCGACATCCTGGCCGGCGAGGTGCTGGGCCACGAGCTCGGCAGCGACCAGAGGAGCGTGCTCGTCTACGCGTTCGTGCGCGCGCCCTTCCACCGCCTGGTGCGCAGCAACAGCCGCTTCTGGAACGTGTCGGGCGTGGACGTGGACGTGAGCTCCGAGGGCCTGTCGGTGCGCACCGAGTCCATGCAGACGGTGCTCTTCGGCGGCATCGCGTTCGACACGCCGGAGGACGCGGAGCCGGTGAAGGCGGACCTCGACGACGTGATCTTCACGCTGTACGAGGACCGCGAGAGCATCGAGGAGCGCTCCTTCACGAAGCGGCTGCGCTTCGTGCTGTTCTTCGGCGGCTCGGTGCGCGGCCTCAACCTCGGCGCGCCGGTGGAGTTCAAGGGCATCAAGGTCGGACAGGTCGTGGACGTGCGCCTCGAGTTCGACCCCGCGGACACCACGTTCCGCATCCCCGTGCTGATCGAGATCGAGCCCGAGCGCGTGATCGCGCGCGGCGACGGCGAGGGGCAGGGCCCCGAGCAGATGCTGCGCACGCTGGTCGAGCGCGGCCTGCGCGCGCGCCTGCAGACCGGCAGCCTGCTGACCGGGCAGCTCTTCGTGGAGCTGGACATGCACCCGGACACGCCGATCCGGCTGGTGAACAGCGCCGCCCCGTACCCGGAGCTGCCGACGATCCCGGCCAGCCTGGAGGAGATCGAGCGCTCGGTCAGGGCCTTCCTCGCAAAGCTCGAGAGCGTGGACCTCGAGGCGATCTCCGGCGAGCTGCAGGCGACGCTGGCCGGCGCCAGCGCGCTGGTCAACTCCGACGAGGTGCGCGGCGCGGTGCGCGACCTCGAGGGCGCGATGGGCAGCCTGCGCGGCATCCTGGCCAAGGTGGACCGGCGCGCGGAGCCGATCGCGGAGAACGCCGACGCCGCGCTCGGCGCCGCGCGCGACGCGCTCGCGAAGATGCAGGTCACCCTCGGCCTGGTCAACGAGGTGCTGCGCAGCGACTCGCCGCTGCAGTACCGGGTGGTCGAGATGGCCGAGGAGCTCACCGAGACGGCGCGCTCGATCCGCGTCTTCGTGGACCTGCTCGAGCGTCACCCCGACTCGTTCCTGTTCGGCAAGCCTGCACCGGGAGATCAGTGATGAGACGCCCGCCGGCACGTGACTGGATCGGCGCGGCGCTGCTCGCCGCGGCCCTGCTCGCCGGCTGCGCGGGCGGCGACACGCCGGGCACGCGCTTCTACGTGCTGAGCGCGCTGCCCGAGGGCACCGCCGCCGTCGACGGCGCGCGCCGCGACCCGCCGCTGGCCCTCGACATCGCCCCGGTGCGCCTGCCGCAGTACCTCGCGCGCCCGCAGATCGTGACGCGTACCGCCGGCAACGAGATCGCGCTCGAGGAGTACCACCAGTGGGGCGGCAACCTCGCGAAGAACATGATGCGCGTGCTGGCGCGCAACCTGTCGCGGCTGCTCGCGACGCCCGAGATCACGCTGTTCTCGCGCCGCCCCCCGGCGCCGGCCGACGCGCGCCTGGAGATCGAGGTGCTCGAGTTCGAGCGCGGGCCGGACCGCCGCGTGCGCCTGTCGGCGCAGTGGCGGCTGCGCGCCGGCGACGACGGCGCGCCGGCGCTCGCGCGCATCAGCGAGCGCGCCAGCGCGCCGCTGCCGCCCGAGGCCGGCATGCAGGCCACGGTGTCCGCGATGAGCGACCTGCTCGCCGAGCTGAGCGTCGAGGTCGCGAACGCGGTGGTCGCGCTGGAGCGCGGCGGATGACGCCGCGCGCGGCGGCATCGGGCGCCCGCGGGTCCCACCGGCATGCACGGTCCGCGGTGCCGCCGCGCGCGGCAGGGCGGCTCCGCGCGCTCGCCGGCGCGTGCGCGCTGCTCGCGACGACGGGCGTCGCGCAGGACGCCGCCCGGGCCGCGGACGGGGACCGGGCGCAGTGGACCGGCGAGCGCATCATGCGCGAGGTGCAGGCCCGCCACGAGTCGTTCCCGTACGTGTACGAGGAGCAGACCATGGTCCTCACCGACGCCGGCGGCAACCGCACCGTGCGCCAGCTGCGGCGTTTCAGCCGGGTCGACGACGACGGCAGCGCGCGCCTGCTGCTGGTGTTCGACGCGCCGGAGGAGATCCGCGGCGTCGCGCTGCTCGCGCGCCGCGATCCGGACGGCAGCCACCACCAGGGGGTGTACCTGCCGGCCTTCGGCCCCGCGTTCAAGCGCCCCGGCGACGACGGGCGCGCCGGCAACTTCCTCGGCACCGACCTCGCGGTGGCCGATCTCACGCCGGATCCGCCGGGCGACTTCCGCTACGTGCGGGTCGAGGATCGCACCGTCGAGGAGGTGGACTACTTCGTCGTGGAGGCCTACCCCGCCGACCGCGCGGTGGAGCGGCGCACCGGCTACGGCCTGCGGCGCCACATGGTACGCCAGGACAACCTGGTCGTGACCCGCACGGACTTCTTCGACCGCGGCCTGCGCTTCGTGAAGCGGCTCACCCGCCACGACCTGAAGCGGGTCGACGGCGAGAGCTGGCGCGCGAACATGATCGTGGTCAGCGACGAGCGCGAGCACCATCGCACGCTGCTCAAGATCGACCGCCGCGTGTACTCGCCGGACTACGTGCCCGCGGAGATCTTCGAGCCGGCGTTCCTGCTCGCGAACGGCCACCTCCAGGGCCTCGACGACCGCGTCGCCGGACGCGTCGCGCGGGAGCGCGGCGATGGCTCCTGAGGCCGGGCCGGCGCACGGCGCGCAGCCGCGATGATCGAGCGCGTGCTGCTGCTGGGGCTGAACCACCGCCTGGTGGTGTTCGCGCTGCTCGCCCTCGTCACCGCGCTGGCGGCCGACGGGCTGCAGCGCCTGCGCGTCGACACCGGCCTGCACTCGCTGATCTCCGACGCCGACCCGGACCGCCAGGCCTACCTGCGGGTCGCCGAGGAGTTCGGCTCCGACAACCGCACGCTGATCTACGTGCGCGACGAGCGGCTGTGGAGCCGCGCGAAGCTCGAGGCGCTGGAGCGACTGCAGGAGAGCGTCGAGCAGCTCGACGAGGTGCAGCGGGTGGAGAGCATCCTGACGCTGCGCACCGTGCGCGGCGCGGGCGACACCCTGGACGCCCGTCCGCTGCTCGCGTCCGGCCCGCGCGACGACGACGCCGTCGCGCGTGCGCGCACCGACGCGCTCGCGAACCCGCTCATCGTCGGCAACTACCTCTCGGCGGACGGCAACGCGACCGCGCTGATGGTGACCATCCGCCCCCCGGGCCTGGAGCCCGACTTCGACGCCGAGGTCGACGCCGCGCTGGAGCGCGCCCTCGCCCCGTTCCGCGACGAGTTCGGCCGCCTGTTCCAGATCGGCCCGTCGCGCATCAACGCGGAGCTCAAGTCGGCGCTGTTCCAGGACCTCGAGCTGCTCGCGCCGCTGTCGGCCGGGCTGCTGGCGCTGATCATCCTGCTGTTCCTCGGCAGCGTGTTCGCGGCGGTGGTGCCGCTGCTGACCGCCGCGCTCAGCCTCGCGTGGACCTTCGGCCTGATGGGGCACCTCGGCATCCCGCTGAACATCCTGAGCGCGATGCTGCCGTCCCTGGTGGTGGTCATCGGGTCCACCGAGGACACCCACATGATGGCGTCGTACTTCCAGGGCGTGAGCAAGGCGCCGCACGACGCGCCGGGCACCGGCGCGCGGCAGTTCGCGGCGCGCTTCATGCTGCGCAAGATGGGCGTGCCGCTGTTCCTCACCGTGCTCACCACGGCGCTCGGCTTCGCGAGCAACGTGTTCTCCAGCATCGAGCTGATCCGCGACTTCGCGCTGTCGGCGACCTTCGCGATCCTGGCCAACGGGCTGATCACGATCCTGCTGGTGCCGGCGCTGCTCAGCCTCGCCGGCCCGCGCACCGCGCGCGCCGGCGCCGGCGAGGACCGCGTGCCCGGCTTCACGGGACTGCTCGTGCGCCTGTTCGGCTTCGGCCGCCGGCGCCTGTCGGGCGTGATCCTGCTGTTCACCGCGGCGCTCTGCGGCTTCTTCCTGTACCAGGCGTCGAAGCTGTACGTCACCAACGACCCGTTCTCCTACTTCCGCGAGGACCGCCCGCTGCTGCGCGACGCGCGGGAGCTGCAGCGCGAGCTCGCGGGCGTGAAGGTGTTCTACGTGGTGCTCGAGTCCCGCCAGGACGGCGCCTTCCTCGAGCCCGCGAACCTCGCGCGCCTCGCGCGCGTGCAGGAGTTCATCGCCGAGCAGGGGATCTTCGACACCAGCATATCGGTGGCCGATCACCTGAAGCTGGTGAACCGCGAGTTCCACGGCGGCGACCCGGAGCACGCGCGCATCCCGCGCGAGCGCGATCTCGTCGCGCAGTACCTGCTGTTCTTCCACCGCGGCGATCTGCGCGGCTACCTGAGCCACGATCACCGCCGCGCGAACATCCTCGTGCGCCACAACGTCAGCGACTCGCGCACGCTGAACGCGCACGTGCGCGAGCTGAAGGAGGTCGCTGCCGAGATCGCGGGCGCGGAGCTTCGCGCGTACGTCGTCGGCGAGAACCTGATGGTCAACGCCGCGGCCGAGGACCTGATCGGCGCCCAGGGCAAGTCGCTGGGCGTCCTGCTGGTGGTGATCTTCGTGATCATGTCGATCATGTTCACGTCGCTGAAGGGCGGCTTCGTGTCGCTGGTGCCCAGCGTGGTGCCCATCGTGCTCATGTTCGGCGTCATGGGGCTTCTCGACATCCCGTTGAACCCCGGCACCGCGATGGTCGCGGTGATCGCGATCGGCATCGCGATCGACGGCACCATCCACCTGTTCTCGCGCTATAACGAGCTGTGCCGGCAGACCTCGGACAACGAGCAGGCCGTGCGCGTGACGGTGGGCGAGGAGGCGGTGCCGGTGGTCGCGACCAGCCTCGCGCTGGCGCTCGGCTTCGGCGTCCTGCTGGCGTCGAACTTCTCGATCATCGCGCAGTTCGGCGCGCTGTCGGCGGCGACCATGCTCTTCGGCATCTTCGCGAACCTGCTGCTCACGCCGATCATCCTGTCACGCATCCGCCTCGTCGGGCTGTACGACATCGTCGCGATGGACATGCAGCGCGACGTGCTGGAGTCGAGCCCGCTGTTCAAGGGCATGAGCAACTACCAGATCCGCAAGGCGATCCTGATCTCCGATGTCCAGGAGTTCGCCGCCGGCGACGCGCTGATGGAGCAGGGCACGCTGGGGCGCAGCATGTACCTGGTGCTGGAAGGCGACGTCGAGGTGGTGCGCCACGACCACGGCGAGGCGCGCCGGATCGCGCTGCGCGGCGCCGGCGACGTGTTCGGCGAGGTGGGCTACGTGCGCGAGATCGAGCGTACCGCCGACGTGCGCGCGCTGAGCCCGGTGAAGGCGCTGCGCTTCGATTTCGAGCGCATGAAGCACGATCTGCGCTACTTCCCGAACATCGTCGCCGCGCTGAACTTCAACATCAGCCGCATCCTGGGCGAGCGCCTCGCGGAGGTGATGGGCGCCGACGACGACGCGGCGGCGCCCGCCGCCGGGCCGTCCGGCGGGAGCGGCCGCAGCCGGCCGGCGCCGGACGCGCCCGGCACGTAGCGCGGGCACGCCGCGCGCGTGCACCGCCGATCGCCGCATGCAGCCGTTCGCACCCATCGTCGCGACGCTCGCGCACCGCAACTACCGGCTCTACATGGCCGGCAACGCGGTGTCGCTGGTCGGGCTGTGGACGCAGCGCGTCGCGACCGGCTGGCTGGCCTGGGAGCTCACCGGGTCCGGCGCGTGGCTGGGCGCGGTCGCGGTCGCGGATCTGTGCCCGTCGCTCGTGGTGGGCCCGTTCGCGGGCGTGATCGCGGACCGGGTGGACCGGCTTCGCGTGATCCGCACCGCGCAGGCGCTGTCGATGCTGCAGGCCACGGCGCTCGCGCTGCTCGCCGCCGCCGGCTGGATGAGCATCGAGCTGCTGCTCGCGCTGGTGCTGGTCAACGGCGTCGTGGTGGGCGTGAACCAGCCGTCGCGCCTGTCGCTGGTCTCCAGCCTGGTGCCCAGGGCGAACCTGTCCACCGCGGTCGCGCTGAACTCCATCACCTTCAACCTCGCGCGCTTCGTCGGGCCGGCGGTGGCCGGCGTGCTGATCGTGTCGTACGGGGTCACCGCGGCCTTCGCCGTCAACGCGGCGACCTTTCTCGCGTTCCTGGTCGCGCTCGCGCGCATCCGGGTCGACGACGAGGCCGCGCGCCTCGCCGGGCGCCGGCCGGGCGGGGTGATCGCCGACATCGTGCAGGGGATGGGCTACGTGCGCGGCCACCGCGCGATCGGCCCGCTGCTGCTGCTCGCGACCGTGACCGGGGCGGGCCTTCGCTGCGTCGTGGAGCTGCTGCCCGGCTTCGCCGCCGACGTGTTCGCGCGCGGCGCCGGCGGCCTCGCGGTGCTCGCCTCGGCGATCGGCATCGGCGCGGTGTGCGGCGGGCTGTGGCTCGCGCAGCGCGACGCCGTCGCCGGGCTCGCCCGGGTCGCGGTGGCCGCGAGCCTGGGCACCGCGCTCGCGGTGCTCGCGTTCACCGTGACCGGGTGGTTCTGGCTGGCCGCGGTCGCCGCGGTCGCGGCCGGCGCGTGCATGTCCACCGGCGGAATCGCGACCCAGACCTGCGTGCAGATGGCGGCCGAACCGTCGCTGCGCGGGCGCACACTCGCGCTGTACGGCATCATCATGCGCGCCGCGCCGGCGGTGGGCGCGCTCGCGCTGGGCGCGCTGTCCGACCTGCTCGGGCTGAGGCTGCCGCTCACGCTGAGCGCGCTCGCGTGCCTCGCGGTGGCGTGGGCGACGTGGCGGCGGCGTGACGCGCTGGAGGCCGCGCTGCAGTCGGCGCCGTGACGCGGGCCGGAAAGCACGGCGATCGCGGGGCCGGCATCGCGCGCCGGCCGGGGAAGGACGCGAGCGCGACGCTGACGCACGGCCTGCTGACACGACGGGGCCCGCGTTCGCGCTGCAGGCGCCGGTGAGGGGGTCGGTTGGGGTCGGACCAACCTATCCGGTTGAGACAATTGAAAAAATTTTCTCAGACGGACGTTGGGCGACCCTTAGATCGCGAAATCGCGCACGGATTCCAAGACCCACAGCACACAGCGCCGCGTCTTCGAAGAATCGGCCCAGGCTTAAACGCAAAAAGGATGCCGCTGAACTCGGGTCTAAGCCCGTATAACAGTGTCTACGAGCGACTTCTTGCACAAATATCAGACAGTTAGGTTGGTCCGACCCGAGAGGAGGCACGCCGCCCCGCGAGCGACGCAAGCGCGGCGTTCATGCACGTCCGACCACGGCCGCGGGGCGCGCGTTCGCGCGCCAGCCTCGGGTCACGGTGCGGCGCCGCGCATGCGGCGCCGTGATCGCGGCCTGCGCCGCACGGGACGCCGCAGCCGAAGCGCGGGACGTCAGCCGTTGACGTCCACCACGACCCTGCCCTTCACCTTGCCTTCCAGGATGGCC
>CBDUCN010000040.1:0-23309 GCA_965365655.1 uncultured Gammaproteobacteria bacterium
GCCATCGTGTGCTCCACGCTGTAGGGGTGCTCCTCGAGCGTCGCGGCGTCCCACTCGCTGCGCGGCGTCTCGAAGAAGTTGCCGCCGTACACGTGCAGCGCCGCGGTGAGCCGCTCGAGCGGGTTCCTCACCGAGTGGATCACCTTCTCGCCGAGCGGCACCGCGTCGCCGGTCTCCAGCGTCTTCATGCGCTGCTTCACGAGCGTGCCGTCGCCGCGCGACCAGAACGTGTTGTCCTCCTGGCCGCCGTAGATGCCGATCACGGCCCACATGCGGTGGTCGTGCGGGTGCAGGTCCATTCCGGGCCCCCACACCAGGTTCAGGATCGTGAGGTCGTGCGCCTTGTACAGCGTGTGCACGCCGGCCAGCTCCGGCTCGCCGAGGTCGGCGAGGATCGACGCCGGGTCGGACACCGCACGCGCGACCACCTCGCGCACCGCCGCCTGCGGGTCTGCCTCGGCCAGCGCGCCCCGGCAGCTCTCGATGAATCGCCCGGCCTCGAACATGTCGCCGCTCCTCGTCGTCGCACCCGGCCTGCAGCATAGCCGATGCGCGGAGCGGACTCCTGCGCCCGCCGCAGCGCGCGCCCGTGCGCACCGCCGGCGAGCCGTCGAAGGACGCGACCTCCCCGACGGTCCGCGCCCGGCACGTCGACGCGCCGGCACCGCACGGGCACGCGAGCGCCCGTCTCGCGGAGCACGCCGGTGCCGTCCCGACGGCGGCGGGGGCCTGCGCGGCGCGTTGCACTGCGGCACGGCCGCGCCGGTTTCGCCGTCGGCCGTGGCGCGCGGTACATTTCCGGCATCCCGAGACCAGCCCGCGCGGAGCCGGCACATGCAGATCGACCCCTTCGACGGCCCGCTGGGCGCCCGTGTCACCGGGCTGGCCGTCGGCGAGGGGCTGGCCGCCGCGCAGCGCGCCGCGCTTCGCGACGCGATCGACCGCCACGCGGTGCTGGTGCTCCCGGAGCAGGACATCGACGACGATGCGCAGGTCGCGTTCAGCGAGGGCTTCGGCGCGCTCGAGACGCCGCTGGACTTCGACCAGTACGCGGGCGTGCACCGGCTGGTGACGCGGCTCGCGAACGTCGACGGCGACGATCGCGTGATGGAACCGGACAGCCGCCACGCGACCTACATGAAGGGCAACCAGCTCTGGCACACCGACAGCTCGTTCAAGCCGGTGCCCGCGAAGTATTCGATCCTGCACGCGCGCGAGGTGCCGCCGCACGGCGGTGACACCGAGTTCGCGGACTGCCGCGACGCGTACGACCAGTGGCTGCGCGACGCACGAACGCCGCGGGCCGACGAGCTCGCGTCGCTGGTGTGCGAGCACAGCATCGTGTGGTCGCGCAGCCTGATCATCGGCGACTTCTTCACCGACGAGGAGAAGGCGAAGCTGCCGGCGGTGCCGCAGCGCCTGGTCCGCGTGCACCCGGCCTCCGGGCGCGCGAGCTTCTACGCGGGTTCGCACTGCGCGCGCGTCGTCGGCTGGCCCGAGGAGCGCGGGCGCGCGCTGATCGACGCGATCAACGCGCTGTGCACCGCACCCGAGCGCACCTGGGTCCATCGCTGGCGGCGCCACGACCTGGTGATCTGGGACAACCGCTGCGTGCAGCACCGCGGCCGTCCCCACGACCCGCGCGCGCGCCGGGTCATGCACCGCACCACGGTGCGCGGCGACGGGTCCAGCATGGACGGCTATTGAGGACGCGATCATGAGCGGCGACGGCGCGACGGACGACACGCTGGTCAGCACCGAGTGGCTGGCCGCGCACCTGGACGACCCGGACCTCCGGCTGTACGAGTGCACCTTCCATCTGCGCTACCGCCCCGAGGGCGACGACGCGCCCTACGACGTCGAGAGCGGCCACGCGGAGTACCTCGAGGGTCACCTGCCGGGCGCCGCATTCATCGACCAGCAGCGCGAGCTGTCCGACAACTCGAGCCCGCCGCACCTTCGCTTCACGCTGCCGCCGCTCGACGTCCTCGCGGGCGCGTTCGCGGCGCTGGGCGTCGGCGACGGGACACGGGTGGTGCTCTACGGCCGCGGCAAGCCGCAGGTCGCGACCCGCGTGTGGTGGCTGCTGCGCGCGGTGGGCTTCGACCGCGCCGCGGTGCTCGACGGCGGCTTCGAGAAGTGGCAGCGCGAGAGCCGGGCGCTCGAAAGCGGCGAGCACCGCCATCCGCCCGCGGTGCTGACGGCGCGGCCTCGCCCGGAGCTGTTCGTGTCCAGGGACGCGGTGCGCGATGCGATCGGCGACGCGTCCGTGACCACCATCAACGCGCTGGCCGAGGACCTGCACCGCGGCGAGAACGCGCGCTACGGCCGGCCCGGGCGCATCCCCGGCAGCGTCAACGTGCCGGCGGCGGCGCTCGTCGACGACGCGAGCAACACCTTCGTGGATGACGCGCGCGCGGCGGCGCTGTTCGCGGACGCGGGCGCCGACCCGGAAGGCCGCACGCTGCTCTACTGCGGCGGCGGCATCGCGGCGACCCTGGACGCGTTCGTGCTGCATCGGCTCGGCCACCGCCGCCTCGCGGTCTACGACGCGTCGATGAGCGAGTGGGCGCGCGACCCGTCGCTGCCCGTCGAGAGCGGCTGAACGGCGCGGCCCGCGGCATGACCCGGTCGACCGAAGTGCGTTCGCCGCACCGCCTCGCGCCGCCGCTGTTCGGTCCCGCGGCGCATCCCGCCGCGATGCGGATGGCGCGCGTTCGCGCGACGCGGCCGGCGCGCGTTCGCGCGGCGCGGCGGCGCGTGCACGCGGCGCTGCTCGCCGGCGGCGCGGCCATGCTCCTCGGCGCCGGCCCGCGCGCGCCGCTGGCCGAGGAGAGCGTGGTGGACTCGCTGCTGGAGCCCGCGCTCGGCGACCTGGACGCGATGGTCGAGCGTCGCCGCATCCGCGCGCTGGTGCCCTACAGCCGCACGTTCTATTTCCTCGACGGTCCGCAGCCCCGAGGTCTCGCGTACGAGATGCTGACCGCGTTCGAGCGCCACCTGAACAAGACCCTGAAGACCGGCCGGGTGAAGGTGCGGGTGACCAGCGTTCCGGTGCGCCGGGACCAGCTCATTCCGTACCTGGAGCAGGGCCGCGGCGACATCGTGGTCGGCAACCTCACCGTCACGCCGCGGCGCCTGGAGCGGGTGGACTTCTGCAACCCCGTCCTCAGCAACGTGTCGGAGATCCTGGTCACCGGGCCGGGTGTGACGGCGCCCGATTCCGTGCAGGGGCTGTCCGGCATGACCGTGCACGTGCGCGAGTCGAGCAGCTACTACGCGAGCCTGGTGCGCCTGAACCGGGATCTCGAGCGCGCCGGGCGCGCGCCGGTGAAGCTGCGCATCGCCGACGAGCGCCTCGAGGACGAGGACCTGATGGAGATGGCCAACGCCGGGCTCGTCCCGGCGCTGATCGTCGACAGCCACAAGGCGGCGCTGTGGGCGGAAGTGCTGCCGGACGTGAGCATGCACCCCGAGATCGCGGTGCGCGAGCGCGGTCAGATCGCGTGGGCGATCCGCCACGGCAGCCCGAAGCTGAAAGCCGCGGTGAACGCGTTCATGAAGGAGCACAAGGAGGGCACGCTGGTCGGCAACGTGCTGCTCGCGCGCTACCTCGAGGACAACCGCTGGGTGCGCAACCCGTTGAGCGAGAGCGAGCGCGGGCGCTTCGCCGCGGTGCTCGAGATCTTCAAACGCTACGCCGACCGCTACGGGTTCGACCACCTGCTGATCGCGGCGCTGGGCTACCAGGAATCGCGCCTCGACCAGTCCAGGCGCAGCCCCGACGGCGCGGTGGGCGTGATGCAGATCCTGCCGAGCACCGCGGCCGACAGGAACGTGGCGGTCGCGGGCATCGACCAGGTGGAGAACAACATCCACGCCGGGGTGAAGTACCTGCGCTTCCTGGCGGACCGCTACTTCGACGATCCGGCCATCGACGATCTGAACCGCGCGCTGTTCGCGTTCGCCGCGTACAACGCAGGCCCGCGCAAGGTCGCGAGCCTGCGCAAGCGCGCGGCTGAGCGCAATCTGGACCCGGACGTGTGGTTCGGCAACGTGGAGATGGTCGCCGCGCGCGTGATCGGGCGCGAGACCGTCACCTACGTCAGCAACATCTACAAGTACTACGCGGCCTACCGCCTCGCCGCGGAGCGTCTGCGCGAGAAGGAGGAGGCGGCGACGGTGGACGGCGACGCGCGTCATCGCCCGCTGAACCCGATGCGCGCGCCGGCGGCGGGCGCGCAGTGAGCGAGGTGCCGCGCACGCGTTCGCCCGTCACGGTGATCCTGGGCGATCCGCGGCTCCCGGACGACAGCAAGCCGGGCGGACGCTTCACCGAGGACGACCTCGACCAGGTGCGGCGCCTGAAGGCCGCGCTCGGCGAGATCGAGAGCGGGCGCGGCGAGCGCTTCGAGTACCTCGACGATCACGACGCGCTGATCGCCGCGCTCGCGGCGCGCCCTCCCGCGTTCGCGCTCAACTTCTGCGACACGGGCTTTCGCAACGACGCGCGCCGCGAGCTGCACGTGCCGGCGCTGCTCGAGCTGCTGGGGATCCCTTACAGCGGCAGCGGCCCGGTGGCGCTGGGACTGTGCTACGACAAGTCGCTGGTGCGCGCCGCGGCCGCCGCGTGCGGCGTGCCGGTGCCCCGCGAGCTGTTCCTCGCGGCCGGCGAGCCGCTGCCCGACGTCCCGTACCCGGCGTTCGTCAAGCCCAACCGCGGCGACGGCAGCCTAGGCATCACGGAGACGTCGCTGGTGCACGATCGCGCGCAGGCCGAGGCCACGGTCGCGCGCCTGCGCGCGGAGCTGCCGGGCGTGGACCTGCTGGTGCAGGAGTTCCTGAGCGGCGACGAGTACGGCCTCGGCCTCGTCGGCAACCCGGGCCACGGCTTCGCGGAGCTGCCGATGCTGGAGGTGGACTACGACGCGCTGGACCCGGCGCTGCCGCGGCTGCTCAGCTACGGCTCGAAGGTGGACCCGGAGTCGCCGTACTGGACCGACATCCGCTTTCGCGAGGCGCGCCTGGACGCGGCGACGCAGGCGACGGCGCGGCGCTGGTGCGCGGCGCTGTTCGATCGGCTGGGACTGCGCGACTACGCGCGTTTCGACTTCCGCGCCGATGCCGGGGGAACGCTCAAGCTGATGGAGGTGAATCCGAACCCGGCGTGGTGCTGGGACGGCAAGCTCGCGCACATGGGCGAGCTGGCGGGCCTGCGCCACAGCGGGGTGCTGGCGCTGATCCTCGATGCGGCGCGGTCGCGCTGCGGGCTCTGACGGCCGGTCCGCGCACGACGCGGGGCGGGCTCAGCCCGGCGCGGCGGGCGCCGGCAGGTCGCGCGGGATCTCCTCGTCCCACTCCCGCGCGAACACCACCGAGCCGTTCTCGCGGGCCTCCAGCGACGCGCGCACGCGGAACGCCGCGGGGCCGGCGGTGGTCAGCGTGCGCGCCGCGATCTCGATCCGCCAGCCGTCGCGCCGCATCCCGATCTGCTCGCTGACCTCGGCCCGTGCGCTGCGCGGATCGTTCTCGCCGATCACGAAGCGCCGCTCCACCGTGTGCGACAGGTCCAGGTCGATGTCGTGCAGGCGCATCACCGAGCCCGACTCGAGGTCGCCGCCCTCGCTGTAGAGGCGGTAGACGCTCTCGTTGGTCACGAGGTCGCGCTCGATGCTGCGCTGGAAGTGCGGCGGCGCGAGGGGCGTGTGCCCGGAGCGGGTGGGCGCGGACTCCGGCGCCTGGAACGCGGGAAGCGCCGCGTCGGCCGCATCCTCGGGCCGCACGGGCAGCGTGAGCCGGCTGCCGCCCGTGTGCACGGCGAGCGTCACCGGCTCGGGCGCCGGCCACGCGATGGGCCAGTAGCCGGTGGAGACGGAGAGCCGCACCTGGTGCCCGGCGGGGAAGCGGTGCGCGATGTGGTTCAGCGCGACGCGCACCGTGAAGCGTTCACCGGGCGCGAGCGCTCGCGGCGCGTCGTGGCCGTCCCGGTGCGTGAGGTCGAGCAGGCCGTAGGTCACGCGCGTCGCGGCGCCGTCGGCGGCCACGTCGCTCAGTCGCACCGCCACCATCGCGAGCGGGCGGTCCGACACGAGGCTGAGCGTCGCGTGCGGCGCGCCGAGGATCTCCAGCGGCTCGTCCAGCGGCGCGCCGTCGAACACCAGCGAGCCGGCATCGTCCAGACGCTGGTCCAGCGGCGCCTCGCCGTCGGAGCCGAAATGGCACCACACGCCGCCGGCGAGGCCGGTGGTCTGCGGCGAGCTCACCGTGAGCACGCCGTCGGACGCCGGCCGCGCCGCGGCCAGCGCACCGCCGTCGGTGAGGTGCCAGCTGCGCGGCACGATGCGCGGCGACGGCCACGCGGCCTCCGCGACCCAGCGCCCCGGCCGTTCCGGGTAGAAGGTCTGCGGCGCGACCGCCTCCTGCATCCACACGCGAAGCCGCGGCTCGTCCATCACGCCCGTGTCGCGCCCCTTCAGCCAGTGGTCCCACCAGCGCAGCGCCTCCTGCAGGTAGCCGATCGCGGGTCCGGGCACGCCGTTGTGCGGAAAGGTGTGCGCCCACGGGCCGATCAGGCCCTTGCACCGATCTCCTAGCCCCTCCAGCAGCCGCGGCACGGCGTTCGAGTAGCCGTCCGCCCAGCCGCCGATCGCGTACACCGGGCAGCGGATCGCGTCGAAGTCCTCGCACACCGAGCCCTGGCGCCAGTAGTCGTCGCGATGCTGGTGCGCGAGCCACAGCGCCGGGAAGGGCCGGTCGGCCTCGAGGCGGCGCAGCCACGTCTCGCGCCAGCCGTCGCCGACGATCAGCGGGTCCGGCGGCAGCGCGTTGCCGGCGAACAGCGCGGTGCCCCAGATCTGGTTCTCGTTGAGCAGGCAGCCGCCCATGTAGTGCGCGTCGTCGGCGTAGCGATCGTCGGCCGCGCACAGCGTGATGACGGCGCCCAGCTCCGGCGGCGCGAGCGCGGCGACCTGCAGCGCGTTGAACCCGCCCCACGAGATCCCGGTCATGCCCACCTTGCCGCTGCACCACGGCTGTGCGGCCAGCCAGCGGATCACCTGCACTGCGTCGGCCTGCTCCTGCGGCAGGTACTCGTCGAGCAGCTGGCCGTCGGAGTCGCCGGAGCCGCGCAGGTCGACGCGTGCGCACGCGTAGCCGTGGCCCGCGACGTAGTGGTGCATCGGCTCGTCGCGCGCGCGCATGAAGTCGCGCTTGCGGTACGGGATGTACTCGAGGATCGCCGGCACCGGCGCACGCTCGGCGCCTTCCGGCAGCCACAGCCGTGCGGCCAGGCGGCAGCCGTCCTGCATCGGGATGAACACGTTCTCGATCTCCCGCACCGCGTGCGGGAGGTCGTCGCGGATGCGGAACGTCACCGCCGAGCGCCTGATGCCGACGGCGGGCGAGAGCGCGGCACCGCGCTCACGCGCCCGACGCCGGTGCGCCGCGCGCCGCGCCCAGGTTCTGCGCCGACCAGAACGCGAGGGCCAGCTCCTCGCGCGCCGCGAGGCCGGCGTCGAGGTTCCAGCAGTTGATCACCGCGAGCCGGAAGCCGCCCGGCGGCATCGCGTGGCGCTCTGGCGGCAGATCCTCGTGGAACGTGATCTGCACGCTCGATATCCCGTCGCGCCCGGTGATGTCGTCGATCAGCGCCTGCGGCGGCTTGCGGTAGTGCACGCCGTGGGCGCCGAACAGCACCACGCTGTAGCCCTCGCGGCGGTCGTCGTCGGCATAGCGCCAGCGCCGGCGCGAGTACAGCTCGACGATCGCGTCCAGCCAGCCGCGGCCGTACAGATCCGGCCACTGGTCCGCGAAGCGCAGGTGCACCTCGATGATGCGCCCGCCGATGGTCTCGACGTTCGCCGCGCCGCTGTAGCCGCGCAGGTGCCTGCTGAACCACCCGCCGCAGTACGCCTCCAGCTCCGGGCGCTCCTCGGCGCGCACGGTCCAGTGGTCGAACACGCCGTCGCCGAGCGCGGCGCCGGTGGTGTGGCGCCACCACTGCGCCTCGCCGCCGAGCAGCACCACGTCGCTGCTCACGTGCTCGCCCTCCATCAGCGTCATCCACATGTGGCCGGCCGCGATGCTGGCCTCGTGCTCCTCGGCGTCGTGCACCACGTGCCCGCCGACGCCCATGCCGTGCATGTTGTAGATCGGCTTGCTGAACACCGGGTACGACGGCGGCGGCACGCCGTGGGGTGCGCCCGGAATGCCCTGCGTGTCGCACACCAGCAGCTTGTTGTAGACCCAGCGGTGCTCCGGGTAGAGCTCGTACGCGTGCTCGTCGTCGGTCGGGATGCGCACGTGGTCGGGGCAGGCGACGCCCTCGAAGTACTGCATGCGCCAGGGGTCGCGCTCGATGATGGGCATGGTGCTCGGGCCTCCGCCGGGGCGTCGCGAGGGGTGTCGGATCGGCGCCGCCCCGGAGGAGGGCGCCGGGCGTGCCGGAACGCACTCACGGCCGCGCCGGCGTGGTCTACGATACCTGCACCGACCACGCTCATCCCTCACCGGCTCGCATCGGATGCGCTGCGCCGCGGCGGCGTGCCGGCGCACGGGCCGGCGCCACCACGGGACCCGAATGGCTGCCCGACGCGACTTCGCCACCCTCGCCCGGATCACGCGGCGCATCAGCGGGACGCTGGACCCGGACGAGGTCGTGAGCGCGGTGCTGGACTCGGTGCAGGCCTTCTTTCCCGGCGCCGCGGGCCGCCTGTGGTCGCTGGGCGACCCGCAGGGCGGGCGCGCGCTGCTCGGCAGCATCGGCCTCGCGCGCGACGGCGATTCGCAGCCGGTCGCGCCGGGCACCGGGCTCGCGGCGACGGTGGACGCGACCGGCGAGCCGGCGGTGTGCGAGGATTTGATTGGCGATCCGCGCTACGTGCGCAAGGACTGGGCGCGGCGCGAGGGCCTCGTCTCGGGGATCCTGCTCCCGCTGCTGCACCGCGACGGCACGGTGTTCGGCCGCCTGTCCATCTTCACGCGCGAGCACCACGCCTTCGAGCCCGAGGAGGTGGATCTGCTGCAGGCCTTCGCGAACCAGGCGGCGATCAGCCTGAGCAACGCACGCCTGTTCGACCAGTCCCGCCGGCGTGCGATGCGCCTGCAGGCGCTCGCGCGGGTGAGCACGCTGGTGGTGGACGGCCTCGACCTGGAGGTGACGCTTGCCGGGATCAGCCGCGAGGCCTCGGAGCTGCTGGGCCTCGACGGCGCGGGCGTGCGCCTGCTCGAGGACGGCGTGCTCAAGCTGAGCAGCGCGCACGGCATCGCCGAGAGCGTGATGCGGCGCCCGGCGCTGGACCTCGGGGAGAGCCTGACGGGCCGCGTTGCGGCCGCCGGGCGCCCCATCGCGGTGCCCGACGTGACGCAGGAGGGCGTCGTGGACCCGCAGCATCGCGCCGCCGCGCGCGAGCGCGGGGTGACCGCGTACATCGGCGCGCCGGTGCGCCACCGCGGGCGCGTGATCGGGGTGCTGATCGCGATCGGGACGTCGCGCCGGCACTTCGACGACGAGGAGGTCGCGGTGTTCGGCACCTACGCGGACTTCGCGGCCATCGCGATCGAGAACGCGCGGCTCTACCAGGCGGCGCAGGCCGAGATCGATCTGCGCGCCGCGACCGAGGAGGAGCTGCGGCGCCACCGGGACCGGCTCGGCGAGCGGGTGGCCGAGCGTACCGAGGAGCTGCGCGCGGCGCAGGCGAGCCTGCTGCGCAACGAGCGTCTCGCCGCGCTGGGCCAGCTCACCGGCAGCATGTCGCATGAGCTGCGCACGCCGCTCGGCACCGTGCGCAACGCGCTGGCGCTGATTCGCCGCGTGCAGGCGGACGCGGCGCCGGAGCCGCGGCTCGCGCGCGCGCTGGACATGGCCGAGCGCGGGGTCGCGCGCTGCGACGGCCTGATCGCCGAGTTCCTGGAGTTCTCGCGCACCCAGGAGCTGGACTGCCTGGTGACGGACGTGGACGCGTGGGTAGAGGAGCAGCTGGACGCGCGCACCGCGCGCGACGGCATCCGGCTCGAACGTGATCTACGCTGCGGCGTACGGCTGGCGGTGGACCGCGAACGGCTGCAGGGCGCGGTGCGAAACGTGGTGGACAACGCGATGGAGGCGATCGCGTCTGGCGGCCGCGGCGGATGCGTGCGCGTGGTCACGCAGGCATCCGAGGAGGAGGTACGGATCCGCGTCGAGGACGACGGACCGGGCATGGACACGGCCACTCAGGCGCAGATCTTCGAGCCGCTGTTCACGACCAAGAGCTTCGGCGTCGGGCTCGGGATGGCCATCGTGCGCCAGGTGATGGAGCGCCACGGCGGCCGCGTGGACGTCGAGAGCACGCCCGGTGCGGGGAGCTGCGTGACCCTGGTGCTGCCGCGCTGACGCGGCCCGGCCGGCTGCGCGCGAGTTGACATCCACCGGGCCGCGGTGCAGCTTGGCGCCGCGCTTGCGGCGCACGAGGTGCTGACGTGACCTGTGCTCGTTCCCTGGCTGCCCTGCCGCGACGGTCCGGTGCGCGACGCCCCGGGCCGCGTGCGTGTGGCGGCGCATTCGTCGCGGCGGTGAAATGAGCACGGAAGATCCCGTCGGCAGGCTTTCCGCGCGCCTGTTCACGCTGTTGCTCTACTGCCTGCCGGCGATCCTCGCGCTCGCGCTGATCCTCGTCGGCTACAAGCTGCGCACCGACGCGGTGGTGGCGGAGATCGCGTTCCACGTGGACGCCGTGCACGCGGCGGGCGGAACGGCCGCTTCGGCCGTCGACGACCTGCTCACCGAGAGTTCCAGCTTCAAGCAGATCCGCGGCGCGCTCGAGCGTCGCGAGGCGCTGCAGCGCGAGCTGGGCGGAGAGGTCCTCCCCGACGTGGACGTGCGCGCGACGGTGCGGGGCATCTGGCTGCGCAATTCGGTGATCATCGCGCTACTGGTGCTGCTCCCGTACTACATCCTCGGCCGCCACCTCGCGGTCGCGCGCAATCTCCCGCTCTCGCTGGCCGAGCGCCGCGGCATCACGCAGCGCAGCTGGTGGGTGAAGTTCCTGGTCGGCCTGGTGATGGCGACGGGCTGGCTGTACGTGCTGAACCCGCTCGGGCGCGGGGCGACCACGGTCGCGGAGTTCCTGGTGTCCATCGACCTCGGTCAGACCGACACCCTGCCGCTGTTCATCGAGCCGACGGGGGAGATCCCGGTCACGGTCGCCGGCTTCCTCGGCTGGTATCTGCACCTGCTCTCGTATTTCTTTCTCAAGCTCTCGCACGACGACGTGGTCAGCGCGCGCGTGTACGGGTTCCTGTTCCGCAAGTTCCTGTTCGTGTACGGCATCTCGCTGCTGCTGAGCGCGGTACCCCTCGCGACCGCGGGCCAGATGGCGTTGTTCGTGTTCTTCATCGGCTACTTTCCGCTGTCGGCGATCAGCCTGATCAAGGAGGCGGGAGTCAAGGCGGCGCAGGGCATGCAGCCGGAGCCCGGTGCGCTCAGCGAGCTTCCCGGCATCGGGCGCATGCAGATCCTGCGCCTCGAGGAGGAGGGCGTCGAGAGCATCTCGTCGCTCGCGTACGCGAACCTCGACGAGCTGCGCATGAACATGCCGGCGATGGCGTCGCTGGTCGATTTCTGGGTGGATGTCGCGCAGCTCTACACCATCGTCGGCGACGAGCAGTACGCGAAGCTCGAAGGCCTGTGCGCGAGCGCCAGCCACTTCGTCGCGATGGCCGACGACGCGGCGTTCTTGGAGGCGGTGACGTCGCGCGGGGTGGGCGACCCGGCCGAGATCGTCGCGCTGCTGCGGCGCACGTTCGGCTCGCGGCTGAACATGCTGCAGGAATGAATCCGTTCTGACGCAATGGCGAGCCGGCCCCATCCGCCGCGCTCGCCGGGCCTCCCGGAACGAGACGGTCGCGTTCCTTATAGAAACGGAAAGCACTATGCTGGCGCGGTGATTCGTCCACGCGGAGCCGCGCCATGGAGCAGAACCCGCCACTCCGGCTGAAGGAGGTTCTAGGCGAGGAGTACGCCTCCCTGCGTCCCGGGGAGGATTTCTCCGCCGCCGACGAGGCGGAGCTGTTCGCAAAGGTGCACCGCTCGCCTCGGCCATTTGCGGCGCTGTCCATCTCCGGCGGCGGCATCCGCAGCGCGACGTTCGCGCTCGGCGTGCTGCAGGGCTTCGCCCGGCACCGCGTCCTCGAGCGCTTCGACTACCTCTCCACGGTCTCGGGCGGGGGCTACATCGGGAGCTGGCTGAGCGCCTGGTCGGCCCGTGCCGGAGGCCTCGCCAAGGTGATCCCGAAGCTCACCCCCGATGCGCCCGCGCCCGCCGCGGGAGAGCCGGATCCGATCGGGCACCTGCGAGCGTACAACAACTACCTGACGCCGAAGCTGGGCTTCCTGTCCGCCGACACGTGGACCGTGGCGGCCACGGTGCTTCGCAACATCGCGTTGAACTGGCTGGTGCTGATCCCGCTGATTCTGGCCGCGCTGCTCGTGCCGCGCCTTGTGCTTTCGATGCTCGCGTTCAACGACCATTACGCGCTCGGCCACGGCGATATCGCGACCGCGGCCGACATCCGCGACTCCGTGTGGGTGACGCACGTCGTGCCAGGGGCGGCGGCCGTGCTGCTCGCCTACACGGTATTCAACGTCGCGCGCTTCCTCCCCAGCGTGGGCGCACGGCCGCACACTCAGACCGATTTCCTGAGACATTGCCTCGCGCCGCTGCTCGGCGCCGTGCTGCTGTTCCTCACCTACGATGCGCTGCGTTTCTGGGGCACGCTCAACCAAGACAGCACGCAGGTCCCGTCCTACGAGGTCGTGAGCTGGGCGCTGGTGCCGTGCGTCGCGGGCTGGCTCGCGTTTCTGGTGCTGTGCGGCAAGCCGATCAAGGAGCGCTTCTCGCTGCTCTTCGGCCGTCTGTCGGTCGCGGTGCTGCTCACCGGCGTATTCGCCGGCGGAGGCGCGTGGCTGTTCACCAACAAGGTGTTCCCGGAAATGGAGTGGGCCCCCTACGTCACCGTCGCTCCGCCGCTGCTCCTGATCTCGGTGGACTGTGCCATGGGCCTGTTCGTGGGATTCACCAGCACCACCCTGCGTGACGAGGACCGGGAGTGGTTCGCCCGCGCGCTGGCGTGGGACCTGCTGGCCGCCACGCTGTGGATACTCGCCTGCGCGCTCGTGCTGCTGGTGCCCTCGCTGGTGCTGGAGCTCGGCGCGACCGCGCACGGGGAGGGATTCCAGGGGGTGGTCAGCTCGCTGCTGGGCGTCATCGCGGCGATCAGCGGCTGGGCCAGCACCCGGCCCGGCGCCGCCAGCGGCGCCGGCTCCGGAGGGCTTTCGAAGGCGATGATGTCGCTCGCAGCCACCGCTGCGCCAGTGGTCTTCGTGATCAGCGTGTCGGTGGGGCTCGCGATCTTCACCAACTGGTTGCTGTATCGCGCCGGTGTCGTCGTCCCCAGCGCCGGGCCCGTCGGATTGTCCGTGCCGGTGTCCTGGGTGGAGCACGAAACGCTGCTCCTGCACACGCCTCTGTGGATCGTCGCCGCGGCCGCGTTGGCGGTGTTCGCGTTCGGGCACCTGATGGCGCGCTACATCAACGTCAACCGCTTCTCCCTGCAGGCGATGTACCGCAACCGGCTGATCCGCGCCTACCTCGGTGCGTCCAACGCGCGCCGCTACGACGGCGGCGCGTCGGCGCAGGGTCCGGTCTCCACTTTCACCGGATTCCTGCAAAGCGACAACATGTCCATACACCGCCTGCGCGGCGTCGCGGCGCCGCTGCACGTCGTCAACGTCGCACTCAACCTCGTGTCGGGAGAGCGCCTGGCCTGGCAGCAGCGCAAGGCCCAGTCGTTCACGATCTCGCCGCTGCACTGCGGCAACGGCGAGCTCGGCTACCGGTCCTCCGAGCACTACGGCGGTCACGACGGCATCTCGCTCGGCTCGGCGATGGCCATCTCCGGTGCCGCGGCGAGCCCCAACATGGGCTACCACTCCTCGCCCGTGATCGGTTTCATCATGACGATGTTCAACGCACGCCTCGGAGGCTGGCTGGGCAATCCCGGCGACGCCGGGCGGAACACCTGGCGCCAGCCGGGCCCGCGCTCGGCCGTAGCGTCGCTGGTCAAGGAGGCGCTGGGGCTCACCGACAACCGCAGCCCCTACGTGTACCTGTCCGACGGCGGCCACTTCGAGAACCTCGCGATGTACGAGATGGTGCAGCGCCGTTGCCGCTTCATCGTCGTGCTGGACGGGGGCTGCGACCCCGACTTCGGCTACGAGGACCTCGGCAACGCCCTGCGCAAGATCCGGATCGACCTGCGGGTGCCGATCAGCTTCAAGGAGCCTCTCGCCGCGCCTCTGCGCTCGCGCAGCCGGCGCTGCGCGCTGGGACGCATCCACTACTCGTCGGTGGACGGGAACGTGGAGGACGGGTGGCTGCTCTACATCAAGCCCATGCACCGCGGCAACGAGCCGCCGGACGTCACGGCGTACTGGAAGGAGAATCAGGCGTTCCCGCACCAGAGCACCGGGGACCAGTGGTTCGACGAGTCGCAGACGGAGAGCTACCGGATGCTCGGCCTGCACACCGTGGAGGAGATGCTCGAGGGTTACGAAGGCACGACCCTGGACGATCTCTGCACTCACGTCCGCGACGTCTACCTCGGGTCGGCGCCGCTGCCGGCGCAGACGGAGGAGCACGGCGCGCACGGCGGCGACGCGGTGAAGACGTGAAGCGGGGCGGGACGCAGGGTTGAAGCAGATGCCGGACCGGCGCTTCCGACTGACCATCAAGTCCAAGCTGATCCTGACGCTGGTCACGGTGACCGTCCTCGCGCTCGCGAGTGTCGCATGGATCGCGATCGGCAACGGACAGGACATCATCGTCGACGGCGTGTCACGCCATCTCACCAGCGTGCGGGCCTCCAAGGCCAACCAGATCGAGTCGTGGTTCCATCAGCTTCGCAGCCACGTGATCACGCTGGCGCAGGACCGCATGGTGGTCGCCGCGATGCGCGGATTCGGCGGTGCGTTCGGCGCGCTGCAACGGGCCGCGCCGCAGGAAGGCTGGGCCGGCGCGATCGAGTCGCACTATCGCGACCGGGTGATCCCGAAGCTCGCGGCGAACGTGGACGGCGAGCCGCAGGCCGCGCAATACCTTCCCCGCGACGCCGCCGCGATCTGGCTGCAGTATCGATACATCGCGCAGAACCCGCACCCCATCGGCGAGAAGGCGAAGCTGGACGCCGCCTCCGACGGCACCGCGTACGCCGGCGTGCACGCCACCTACCATCCGCTGTTTCGCGACATCACGTCGCGTTTCGGCTACTACGACCTGTTCCTGATCGACGCCGCGTCGCGCAGCGTGGTCTACAGCGTGTCCAAGGAGCCGGACTTCGCGATGCCGCTCGAACGGGGGCCGTACGCGGACAGCGGCCTCGCGCGCGCGATGAAGGCGGTGCTGCGCGAGCCGGACCCGGGCTTCGTGACCATCGTGGACTTCGACACGTACCGCCCGTCGCTCGCGGCGCCCGCCGCGTTCATCGCGACGCCGGTGTTCGACGGCGCCGACCTCATCGGCGTGCTCGCGCTGCAGATCCCGGTGGACCGCATCAACGCGGTGATGACCGGCGACGGGCAGTGGGAGGCGGACGGGCTCGAGCGCACCGGCGAGACGTACCTGGTCGGGCCCGACCGGCTGATGCGGTCGAACTCGCGCTTCCTGCTGGAGACGCCGCAGCAGTACTTCACGGATCTCGCCGAGGCCGGCGTGCAGCGCTCGCGCATCGACAGGATGCGCCAGTTCCGCACCTCCATCCTGCTGCAGGAGGTGCGTACGGAATCGGTGGACGCGGCGCTCGCGAACCGCAGCGGCACCGGGATCATCACGGATTACCGCGGCGAGGAGGTGCTGAGCGCGTACGCGCCGCTGGATATCGAGGGCGTGAACTGGGTGATCATCGCCGAGAAGGACGTGGCCGAGGCCTACGCGCCGATGCGCCGCTTCGCGCGCTACACCCTGATCTCCATCGCGGTCGCGATCTTCGCGGTCACGCTGGTGGCGATGTGGCTCTCGGAGGCGTTCAGCGCGCCGATCCGCGGGCTGCTTTCCGACGTGCGCCGCATCGGCGCCGGCGAGCGCACCGCGGTGGATACGCGTTATCGCGACGAGTTCGCGGAGCTCGCCGGCGCGATCAACGACGCCGCCGACGCCCTGCAGGCGCGCACGGCCGTCGCGGAAGCGCACAGCGAGCGCAGCGATGGCCTGCTGCAGCGGCTGTTGCCTCGCACCGTGATCGGGGAGCTCCTGTCGGGCGAGGAGACCCTCGCCGAGCGCCATTCCAGCGTGTCCGTGCTGTTCGCCGACGTGATCGGCTTCACGTCGCTCGCGGACACGATGACGCCCGTGGCCTACGTGGAGATGCTGAACCGACTCATCGGCGCGTTCGACGACGCAGCGCAGCGCCACGGGGTCGAGAAGATCAAGACGCACGGCTGCGATTACGTCGCGGCCAGCGGCGTCTCGGTGGTGCGCCTCGATCACGCGCGCTGCGCGGTGGACTTCGCTGTCGACATGCTCGCGGTCGCGCGGCGCTTCAACCGCGACTGGAACACCGACGTGTCGCTCGCGATCGGGATCGCGGCGGGGCCCGCGGTCGGAGCGGTCGTAGGGCGCGATCGGCTGTCCTACGACCTCACCGGGCCGACGCCGCGCATCGCGCACCTGCTGCAGATGAACGCGGAGCCCAACACGCTGCGCGTATCGGACGAGGTGCGCGAGAGCGTCGGGCGCGGATACGAGTTCGTCGACGCGGGCGTCGCGCGGCTGAGCGACGGCGCAGAGGTCAGGATGTGGGCGCTCTCTCCACAGTCGCGGACGGCCCCGGTGGCGCCCGCGGTCGAACAGGGCGCGTGAGCGCGATGGTCGCGCCCTCGGGCTGGCTCGCGTGGGGAGCGGGCCTCGCGCTGGGATTCCCGCTCGCGGTGGTCGCGCTGGGCGAGCTGGCGGCGGCGCTGGACAGGCGCAGTCCGTCGGGCGCCGCGCTGCTCAGGATGCTGCGCGCGGTGCTGCTCCCGGCGCTGGTGGTCATGCTGTTCCTGGAGTACGTGCTGGAGCTTGCGGCGGATGATCCCGTGTGGCGGGTGTTCGCGACGCTGTTCTGGCTGAGCGTGATCCACGCCACGCTGTCGTTCCTTAACCTGATGCTGTTCGCCGATGCCCGGGAGACCAGCTGGCGCTCGCGGGTGCCGCCGCTGCTGCGGGATCTGAGCCGCTTCTTCCTCGTGCTGCTCGGCGCGGCCATCGTGCTGTCCCAGGTGTGGGGCGTGGATCTGGGCGCGATGCTCACGGCGCTGGGGGTCGGCTCCATCGTGATCGGCCTCGCGCTCCAGGACACGCTGAAGAACGTGTTCGCCGGTATCGCGCTGCTCGCGGAGAATCCGTTGCGCGTCGGGGACTGGGTGCAGGTGGACGACGTCACCGGGCGCGTGGTGAACGCGAACTGGCGCTCGGTGCATATCGAGACCTCCGACCGCGAGCTGCTGGTGATTCCGAACCTGGTGCTGAACCAGCGCTCCATCAAGAACTTCAGCTCCGACCCGGTGCACGCGGAACGGGTGAGCATCGTGTTCGCCGGCACCGATCGCCCGAACCGGGTCAAGGACGTGCTCGAGGCGGCGTGCCGCGACATCCCGTGGCTCGCCCGCGGGCACGAGGCGCTGGTCCGGGTGCGTTCACACGAGCAGGACACCATCACCTACGAGGTCACGCTGTTCGTGGATCGCTTCGAGAACGCGGCCCGGGCGCGCGACCAGTTCACGACCCGCCTGTGGTACGCGGCCCGGCGCGGCGGTCTGACGCCGGTCGTCGCGCACGACGGTGCGGGCGATTCGATGCTGGAGCGCCTGCAGCAGGTGCCGGCGATGGCCGCGGTGGACTCGTCGGTGTTGAAGAGCATGCTGCCCGGCATCCGGCTGCTGCACTTCGGCGAGGGCGAGCACGTGATCCGTCAGGGCGAGCACAACGATGCCCTCTACATCATCCTGAGCGGCGTCGCGAGCGTGTACGTGGAGGACGGGCAGGGCCGCGGTGAAGAGCTCGCGCGGCTGCACCGCGGCCAGTTCTTCGGCGAGATCGGCATGCTGGGCAGCGCGAGCACCACCGCCTTCGTGCGCGCACACGAGGATCTGGAGGTGGCCGCGCTGTCCGAGGACGCCGTGCAGCTGCTCCTCGACCACTCGCCGTCCCTCGCCCGCGCGCTCAGCGAGACGGCGCAGTCCCGGCTGCGCGCCAATCCCCTGTCGCTGTCGGACGACCGCGCCGCCCCGGTCGGCTGACCCGGGCGCGCCGGGCGGCACGCACACGCGCCCCGCGGCGCCGGCGCGCGCACGTGGGCCGGCCCGGGCTTCGGGTAAGCTGGCGTCGACCGTGCATCCGGAGTCCTGCATGCCCGATCCGTCCGGCGACGTGACCCGCCACCAGGGGTGGTGCCCGATGTGCCGCTCGCGCTGCGGCTGCATTTCCAGCGTGCGCGCCGGGCGGCTGCTGGAGGTCGCGCCGGACCCCGATCACCCGACGGGCAAGGCGCTGTGCGCGAAGGGCCGTGCGGCGCCGGAGCTGGTGTACAGCCGCGACCGCGTGCTGCACCCGATGCGCCGCACGAGGCCGAAGGGCGACCCGGATCCCGGCTGGCAGCGCATCTCCTGGGACGAGGCGCTGGATCGCACGGCGTCGGCGATGCGGCGCATCGCGCACGAGAGCGGCCCGGAGTCCGTCGTCTTCGCGCCGACGACCCCGAGCGGCACCTCGATCTCCGACGGCATCGCGTTCGTGGAGCGCCTGATGCGCGCGTTCGGCTCTCCGAACGAGCTCTACGGCACCGAGATCTGCAACTGGCACAAGGACGAGGCCTTCAAGCTCACGTTCGGCGCCGGCATCGGCTCGCCGGACTTCCGGCGAACGGGCTGCATCGTGCTCTGGGGCCACAACCCGAACGTCGCGTGGCTCGCGCAGGCGAGCCGCACCGCGGATGCGCGCGCCCGCGGCGCACGGCTGGTCGTGATCGACCCGCGCCGGGTCGGACCGGCCGCGAAGGCGGACCACTGGCTGCGGGTGCGCCCGGGCACCGACGGCGCGCTCGCGCTCGCGATGGCGAACGTGCTGCTGGAGCACGGCGCCTTCGATGCCGCGTTCCTCACCGCGTGGTCGAACGGGCCGTTCCTGGTGCGCGACGACACCGGCACGCTGCTCACCGCGAGCGACGCGGGCCTCGGGCGCGGCGCACAGCGCGTGGTGCTGGACGCGGGCACGGGCCGTCCGCGAGCCGTCGATCCGGGGGAGCCCCTGCCGGGCGACGGCGCGGAGCCGGCGCTGCTCGACGCCGCGCGCGAGGTGCGCACCGTGTACGGGCCCGTCGCGTGCCGCACGGCCTTCGCGTGTTACCGCGAGCTGTGCGCGCAGATGCCGCCGGAGCGCGCGGCGCAGATCACGGGCGTGCCCGCCGCGTCGATCCGTGCGGCGGCGCTGCTGCTGTGGTCGTCACGGCCGGTGTCGCTGTACGCGTGGTCCGGCGTCGGGCAGCACACCAACGCGACGCAGACCGCGCGCGCGATCTCGCTGCTGTACGCGCTCACCGGCAGCTTCGACGCGCCGGGCGGCAACGTGCGCTTCGCGGCCGCGCCGACCCGAGACGTCTCGGGCCGCGAGCTGCTCGGCGACGCGCAGCGCGCGAAGACCCTGGGCTTCGCGGAGCGCCCGCTCGGGCCGGCGAAGGACGGATGGGTGACCAGCGACGACCTGTACCGCGCGATCCTCGACGGCGATCCGTACCCGGTGCGCGGCCTGCTCGCGTTCGGCGGCAACCCGCTCGTGTCGCACGCCGACGTCGCGCGCGGGGAGCGCGCGCTGGCGCATCTCGAGTTCCACGCCCACGCGGACCTCCACGTGACGCCCACGGCGCGCTACGCGGACGTGTTCCTGCCGGTGTGCAGCGCGTGGGAGCGCCGCGCGCTGCGCGCGGGCTTCGAGATGGACGAGGACGCGGCAGGCCTCGTGCAGTACCGCGCGCCGGTCATCGAGCCGCTCGGCGAGTCGCGCTCCGACGAGTGGATCGCGTTCGCGCTGGCCGAACGGCTCGGCCTTGCGAGCCGCTTCTGGGATGGCGACGCGGATGCCGCGTATCGCGAGATGCTGGCGCAGACGCAGGCCCAGGGCGGCCCGTCGCTGGACGCGCTGAAGGCCGCGCCGCACGGGATCCGCGTCGCGCTGGACACGCCGTTCGCGCGGCACGCGGCCGACGGCGGCCTCGCGACGCCGAGCCGGCGCGTCGAGATCTGGTCGCACGCACTGCAGGCCATCGGCCAGGCGCCGCTGCCGGAGTACGTCGCGCCCGCGATGAGCCACGCCCGGCGCCCGGATCTCGCGGCGCGCTTCCCGCTGCTGCTGACCAGCGCCAAGACCCACGCGTTCTGTCACGGTCAGCACCGCAACCTGCCGTCGCTGCGCAAGCTGCAGCGCGAGCCGCGCGTGGAGATGCACCCCGACGCGGCCGCGGCCCGCGGCATCGCCGACGGCGACGCGGTGGTCGTCGAGACGCCGGCCGGGCGCGCCATCGGGCGCGCGAGGCTGCGCGCCGACCTCGCGCCGGAGGTGGTGGCCGCGCAGCACGGCTGGTGGCAGGCCTGCGCCGAGCTGGATCTCCCCGGCTGGCCGGTGTCCGGCGACGGCAGCGCGAACTACAACCTGCTCATCGGCAACGAGGACCAGGACCCGATCAGCGGCTCGGTCGCGCACCGCTCGTACCTGTGCCAGGTGCGCGCGGCGGACCGGGCGTGACAGCGCCGCGCGCCGGGCGCTTTATGATGCCGGCGCGCGCGGCGGTCGCGCGCGCCTGACGAGGAGGATTGCACATGCCCGCCGAGGTCGCGCTGCCCCCGCGAGACCGGACCACCGTCCACTTCGCGCACGTCTCGTACCGCTTCGAGGAGCGCTTCGCCGCGCGGGATACCGGGATCGCGCACTTCCAGACCTGGAATGCCGACGACACCCTCGCGCGGATCGCCGAGGCGGACGTGCTGGTGGCGACCGGTCTGTGGTCGCCCGCGCTGCTGGAACGCGGCGAGCGCCTGCGCTTCATCCAGGTGTGCGGGGCCGGCTACGACCAGTTCGACCTCGACGCGATCGGCGCGCGCGGGATACGGCTCGCGAACGGCAGCGGCGTGAACCGCAACGCGGTGAGCGACCACGCGCTGTCGCTGATGCTGGCCGCGAGCCGCAGACTGCCCGAGGCCCGCGACAACCAGCGCCGCGTGCACTGGCGGGGGATGATCTCGGACCGCGCCGGCCGCGAGGACGAGCTCGCGGGCAAGACCCTGCTGGTGTACGGCCTCGGCGCGATAGGCGAGCGCATCGCGCGCCTCGCGAAGGCCTTCGAGATGCGCGTGGTCGGCTTCAAGCGCGACCCGGCCACGCACGGCGGCGCCGCGGACGAGGTGCACGGTACGTCGTCGTTCCGCGACTGGCTGCCGCAGGCGGACTTCGTGGTGCTGTCGTGCCCCCTCACGCCGCAGACCGCGGGCGTCGTCGACGCCGGCGCCCTCGCCTCGATGCGCGGCGACGCTTGGCTGGTGAACGTCGCGCGCGGCGGCTGCGTGGACACCGACGCGCTGGCGCGCGCGCTCCGCGACGGGGCCATCGCCGGCGCCGCGCTGGACGTGACGGATCCGGAGCCGCTGCCCGCCGACTCGCCGCTGTGGGGCATGGACAACGTGATCATCACGCCGCATACCGCCGGCGAGACGCGCCGCTACGAGGACAACGTCATCGACATCCTGCTGGCGAACCTCGAGCGCCTGTGGGCCGGGGAGTCGACGCTGGTCAACGGCATCGTGTAGCCCGGCGAGCGGCCCGCGGGGCCGCTCGCACCCGAACGGCGCGCCGCGCGCGTGCCCCCTTCATCCTGACTTCCGGGGAAGACCGTCATGAACCTCGATCTCGTCATCCACGAAGCCCGCATCGCCGGCGCGCCCCCCGGCGCGCCGGTGCAGGACGTCGGCATCGCGGGCGGGCGCATCGCCGTCGTGCAGCCCGCGCGCATCGACGCCGACGCCGAGCGTGTCGAGGCCGGCGGACGCCTTCTTTCGCCCGGCCTGATCGAGACCCACATCCACCTCGACAAGTCGCGCATCGTCGATCGCTGCGCGCCGGCGAAGGGCCGCGAGCGCGACCACATGCAGCGCGTCGCGGCGGTGAAGCCCGGCTTCACGGTGGAGGACGTGTACGCGCGCGCGCGCGACACCCTGGAGGGCTGCCTGGTGCACGGCGCCACCCACATGCGCACCCACGTCGAGGTGGACCCGAACGCGGGCCTGCGCGGCTTCGAGGCGCTGCAGCAGCTCGCGAAGGACTACGCGTGGGCGATCGATCTCGAGCTCTGCGTGTTCGCGCAGGAAGGGCTCACCGGGCATCCGGAGACGGACGCGAACCTGGTCGCGGGCCTCGATCGCGGCGCGCGCCTGATCGGCGGCGCGCCGGGCTACGACAGCGATCGCGCCGCTCACATCCGCCGCGTGTTCGAGCTCGCGAAGGCCTACGACGTGGACGTGGACCTGCACCTGGACGTCGGCACCAGCGCCGCGGAGCTGGACGTGCTGCTGGTGTGCGAGCTGGCCGACGCGCTGGGCTGGGGCGGGCGCGTGACCGTGGGCCACGGCACGAAGTACTCGCTGCTGCCGCCCGCGGAGCTGGCGCGCCTCGGGCGGCGCCTCGCCGACGCCGGCGTCGCGGTCACGGTGCTGCCGGCCACCGACCTGTTCATCAGCCACCGCGACACCGACCACGCGATCCCGCGCGGCGTGGCCGACGCCAACGCGCTGCTCGCGTGCGGCGTGAACTGCTCGCTGTCGACGAACAACGTGCTGAACCCGTTCACGCCGTTCGGCGACTGCTCGCTGGTGCGCGTCGCGAACCTGTACGCGCACACGGTGCAGCGCGGCAACGACGACGAGCTCGCGGAGTGCTTCGAGATGATGACGCGGCGCTCGGCGCGCATCCTGCGCCGCGACGACTACGGCATCGCGCCCGGCAACCCGGCAGACCTCGTGCTGTGGGACGCGCGCAGCGCCGCCGAGGCGGTGGCCACCGTCGCGCTGCCTCTCGCGGGCTTCAAGCGCGGCCGGCGCACGTTCAGCCGCGAGCGCCCGGTGCTGCACCGGCCCTGACGGGCGCGCGCACGCATTCGTGATCGGTTAGCGGGGTCCCGGGGGGTGGCCGGCCCGGCACGGGCCGGCCTATCCGAACACCAATGCGCGCGCACGGGGCCGCGGCCCGCCGGCG
>CBDUCN010000041.1:0-23247 GCA_965365655.1 uncultured Gammaproteobacteria bacterium
CACCTGTTCGTGTTCTACTTCGGCATCATGGCGGACGTGACCCCTCCGGTCGGGCTCGCGTCCTTCGCCGCCGCGGCCGTGTCCGGCGGCGATCCCATCCGGACGGGCCTCGTCGCGTTCTTCTACTCGATGCGCACCGCGGCGCTGCCGTTCCTGTTCATCTTCAACACGGATCTGCTGCTCATCGACGTGGACTTCGCGCACGGCGTGCTCATCTTCATCGTGTCCACCGTCGCGATGCTGATATTCGCGGCGGCGACGCAGCGATGGTTCATCGCCCGCTGCCGCGCGTGGGAGGTGGTGGTGCTGCTGCTGATCGCGTTCACGCTGTTCCGGCCGGGGTTCTGGATGGACAGGATCGTCGCGCCCTACGAGGACGTGGAGCCAGCGCGTATCGAGGAGGCCGCCGCGAAGGTGGCGCCGGGCGACGAGCTGCGAATGCGCATCGCGGGCACGGACGAGGTGGGCAATCCGCGCGAGTTCGTCGCGGTCCTGCCGCTGCCGGAGGGCGCGAGCGGCAAGGAACGCCTGGAGGCCGCGGGCCTGATGCTCGCGGAGATCGACGGCGAGATGGTGGTCGACAACGCAGCCTTCGGCAGCGCGGCCGAGAAGGCCGGCTTCGAGTTCGACCAGAAGATCAAGAAGGTGCGCCTGCCGACCGACCAGCCGGCCAAGGAGTGGCTCTGGATACCGGCGCTCGCGGTTCTCGCCCTCATCGGCTGGCTGCAGCGCGGGCGCCGCAGGGCCGAGCTCGCGGCTGCCGCGGCCTGACGGCGCCATCGACGGAGGTAAGGACGATGTACGAGAACGTACTGCTCGCCGTGGATCTGAACCACGAGGAATCCTGGCGCAAGGCGTTGCCCGCGGCGGTGGCCATCTGCAAGGCCGGCAACGCGAAGCTGCACGTGGTGACGGCCATCCCCGACCTGCACATGCCGATGATCCAGGCGTACTTCCCGGACGACTTCATGAAGAACCTGGTGGAGTCCACGGAGCACAAGCTGGCGGCGTTTCTGAAGGAGCACGTGCCGGCGGACGTGGCCTGCGACGACACGGTGATCTCCGGCGGCGCCATCTACGAGGCGATCCTGCGCTACGCCGACGAGCATGACGTGGACCTGATCGTCCTCGAGGCGTACCGCCCGGACATGAAGGACTACCTGCTGGGGTCCAATGCGGAGAAGGTGGCGCGCCACGCGCGGCAGTCGGTGCTCGTGGTCCGGGAGTGACCGCGTGCTCCTCCCGCGGGAGGAACACGCGGCGTGTGCGCGCGGATGTCGGACGGCCGGCGCGCCGGTGAGCAGAGCGCGGCGGCACACGCCTGCGATGGCGCCGCGTGCGCGGCGCGCGGGGCGTGCGATGCTGCGGGCGCGCAGCGCACGTGCGCGGCTCATGAGGCGCTGCGCCTCGTCCGCCGGCACCGCTGCCGGCGCCGCGACGCACTCCCGCTCGTCAGCCGCGTCCTGCGCTGTGCGTTTCAGGGACATCGTGCGCTGTCGAGGGTGCGGGACGCCGCCGTGTCTGCTGCGTCGCCCCATGAGCGTCGGCCGGGCGGCTCGCGCACGAGCATCCGTCAGCGCCGGATCAGCAAGCGCTGACCGGTCGCGATGACACGCCCGCTGCCGCCGCTGAACGCGCTGCGCGCCTTCGAGGCCGCGGCGCGCCACCAGAGCTTCGGCCGCGCGGCCGGCGAGCTGAACGTGACGTCGGCGGCCATCAGCCATCACGTGAAGACGCTGGAGGAGTACCTGGGGGTGGAGCTGTTCCACCGCACGGGACGGGGTCTGCGGCTGACGGACGCGGCCCGCGAGGCCCTGCCGCACATCACCGGCGGTTTCGAGCAGCTCGCGCGCGGTGCCGAGCGCCTGCGCGGCGATCCGCACGTGGAGACGCTGGACGTGCGCGTGGCGCCCGCGTTCGCCAGCCGCTGGCTGGTGCCGCGCCTCGACGGGTTCGCGGCCCGATGCCCCCAGGTGGACGTGCGCATCGACGCGCGCTACGACCTCCCGGATTTCCAGGCCGGCGAGGCGGCGGCGGCGGTGCACTTCGGCCCGGGCGCGTACGGACCGAAGCTGCGCGCCGAGCGCCTGGTGAACGTGCGGGTGCTGCCGCTGTGCGCGCCCTCGTACCTCGTGAGCCAGGGGATCAGCCTGACGTCGCCGCGCGACCTCGTGGGGTGCAGGCTGCTGCACGACGACACGCTGAAGCTGGATGCGCAGGTGCCGGACTGGGACGCGTGGCTGGCCGCGGTGGGCGTCGAGGGCGTGGACACCTCGCGCGGGGCCCACTTCAGCCATGCGCTGCTGGCGCTGGAGGCCGCGGTGGACGGGCAGGGGGTGGTGCTCACGTACGACTTCATCGCCGACGCGGACCTCGCGGCGGGGCGGCTGCTCGCGCCGTTCGACTTCTCGCTGCCGGCGAGCTCCGCGTACTGGGTCGTGTGCCCGGTGTCGCGCGCGGACGAGCCCTGCGTGGCGGCCTTTCGCGAGTGGCTGCTGGAGGAGACCGCGTCACGGCGCGAGGATTGACGGCGCGCGCCTGCTACGCTTGACGAAAACGACGGGTGCCGCACCGAAGACAGGGGAGAACAGGACCATGGCCGAGTTGAGTGCACGCGGACAGCAGATCTGCGACGACGTGCTGGGGATCCTCCGCCAGCGCATGCCCGCCGAGCGCGGCGCGGTGCTCGAGGGCTTCGTGCGCCGCTACCTCGCGGGGGTCTCCGAGGAAGACCTCGCGGTGTTCCGCACCGAGGACCTCTACGGCGCGGCCGTCGCGCACTGGAACTTCCTGCTCACGCGCGAGCCCGGTGAAGACCGGATACGCGTGTACAACCCGCGTCACGACACCCACGGCTGGCAGTCCACGCACACCATCGTCGAGGTGGTGTGCGACGACATGCCGTTCCTCGTCGACTCCGTGCGCATGGCGATGGACCGCCTGGACCTCACGGTGCACCTGCTCATCCATCCCGTCGTGCACGTGCGCCGGGACGCCGCCGGCACGGCGCTGGAGGTGGTGCCGGAGACCGGTGACGACACGCTCACCGAGGCGGTGATGCACTTCGAGGTCGACCGCCAGGCCACCGATGCGGGGCTCGCCGCGATCGAGACCGAGGTGCAATCGGTGCTGGTGGACGTGCGCCGCGCGGTCGAGGACTGGAGCATCATGCGCGAACGCCTGCAGGCGGTGCTGGCGGAGCTGGACGGGTCGCCGCCGCCGCTCGCGCGCGACGCGCTGGAGGAGGGGCGGGAATTCCTGCAGTGGGTGGACAGCAACCACTTCACGTTCCTCGGCTACGAGGAGCTGGACCTGGTCGAGAGCGACGGTGACCTCGCGCTGCAGATCCGCGAGGGCTCGGGCCTCGGGGTGCTGCGCGACGAGAGCGGCTCCTCGTCGGCCTTCGCGCAGCTCACCCCCGAGATGCGTCGCATCGCGCTCGAGCCCGAGCTGCTGGTGATCACGAAGTCCAACTCCCGCTCACGGGTGCATCGCCCCAGCCACATGGACTACATCGGCGTGAAGCGCTTCGACGCCGACGGACGCGTGGTCGGGGAGCGGCGCTTCCTGGGCCTGTACACCTCCGCGGCGTACAACCGGGTTCCGCGCGACATCCCGCTGCTGCGCGACAAGGTGCGGCGCGTGATCGAGCGTGCCGGATATCCGGCCAACAGCCACGCGACCAAGGCGCTGGTCAACATCCTCGACAACTTCCCGCGCGACGAGCTGTTCCAGTTCACGGCCGACGAGCTGTTCGAGACCGCCGTCGGCATCCTGCACCTGCAGGAACGCCGCCGCATCCGGCTGTTCGTGCACCGCGACCGCTTCGGGCGCTTCTACTCGTGCATCGTGTTCGTGCCCCGGGAGCGCTTCAACACGTCGAACCGGCTCGCGATCGAGGAGATCCTGGAGAACGCCTTCGGCTCGCACGAGACCGAGTTCAACGTCTACCTGTCGGAGTCCGTGCTCGCGCGGCTGTACTTCCTGATGCGGGTGCGCCCCGGCGCGGCGGTGGACTTCGACGTCGCGGAGCTCGAGGCGCGGCTGCGCGCGGCGACCCGGGCGTGGACCGACGACCTGCACGAGGCCATCCTGGAGCACTTCGGCGAGGCGCGCGGGCAGCGCCTGATGCAGCAGTACGGCAGCGCGTTCCGCGCCGACTACCGGGAGAACTACCCGGCCCGCGTCGCGGTGCTCGACGTCGAGCGCATGGAGACCCTGGGCGAGGAGGGCAGCCAGCGCCTCGCGATGAGCCTGTACCGGCCGCTGGAGGCGGGCGAAGGCGTGCTGCACTTCAAGATGTTCCATCTCGGCAGCCCGGTCTCGCTCTCGGACGCATTGCCGATGCTCGAGAACATGGGCCTCGAGGTCGAGAACGAGATGCCCAGCAAGGTCAAGCGCGCCGACGGCACCCGCGTATGGGTGCACGATTTCGGGCTGCTGCACCGCGCTGCGGACGACTTCGCAATCGATCACGTGCGCCCGCTGTTCGAGGACGCGTTCGCGCAGATCTTCTTCGGGCGCGTCGAGAACGACGGCTTCAACCGTCTGGTGCTCGCCGCGGGGCTCGGCTGGCGCGACATCGTGGTGCTGCGTGCGTACGCGAAGTACCTGCGCCAGCTCGGCTTCACCTTCAGCCAGAGCTACATCGAGGCCGCGCTGGCGTCGAATCCCGGAGTCGCGCGCAAGCTGGTCGAGCTGTTCCGGCTGCGTTTCGATCCGGACCACGGCGGCGACCGGGACGCGGGCCGCGACGAGTGCGTGTCGGCGATCCGGGAGGCGCTGGACTCGGTGGCGAACCTCGACGAGGACCGCATCCTGCGCGCGTACATGGGGCTGCTGCTCGCGACGCTGCGCACCAATCACTACCAGACCCTGCCGGACGGCAGCTGCAAGCCCTATCTGTCCTTCAAGGTGGACCCGGCGCGCATCCCGGAGATGCCCAAGCCGCGCCCGATGTACGAGATCTTCGTGTACTCCCCCCGCGTCGAGGGGGTGCACCTGCGCGGCGGCCCGGTGGCGCGCGGAGGCCTTCGCTGGTCGGACCGGCCCGAGGACTTCCGCACCGAGATCCTGGGCCTCGTGAAGGCGCAGCAGGTGAAGAACGCGGTCATCGTGCCCGTGGGGTCGAAGGGCGGCTTCTACCCGAAGCAGCTTCCGCACGGCGATCGCGAGGCGATGCAGGCCGAGGGCGTCGCGTGCTACCAGACGTTCATCCGCGGTCTGCTCGACGTCACCGACAACCTGCGCGGCGGCGAGGTGGTCGCGCCGCCGCGGGTCGTGCGCCACGACGGCGACGATCCGTACCTGGTCGTCGCCGCGGACAAGGGCACGGCGACCTTCTCCGACATCGCGAACGGCATCGCCGGCGAGTACGGCTTCTGGCTGGGCGACGCGTTCGCGTCGGGCGGCTCCGCCGGCTACGACCACAAGGGCATGGGCATCACCGCGCGCGGCGCGTGGGAGTCGGTGAAGCGACATTTCCGCGAGCTCGGGCTGGACACCCAGCGCGAGGACTTCACCGTGGTCGGCATCGGTGACATGTCCGGCGACGTGTTCGGCAACGGCATGCTGCTGTCGCGCCACATCCGCCTGGTGGGTGCGTTCAACCACATGCACGTCTTCATCGATCCGGAGCCGGATGCGGAGCGCTCCTTCGCGGAGCGCGAACGGCTGTTCGCGCTGCCGCGCTCGTCCTGGGAAGACTACGACGCGAGCCTGATCTCGGCCGGCGGCGGCGTGTTCTCGCGCAAGCTGAAGTCCATCCCGATCTCGGCGCAGATGCGCGCCGCCTTCGGCATCGACGACGACGTGCAGGCGCTGACGCCGACGGAGCTGATCAGTGCGATGCTGCGCGCACCCGTGGACCTGCTGTGGAACGGCGGCATCGGCACCTACGTCAAGGCGTCAGGCGAGCGGCACGCGGACGTCGGCGACCGCGCGAACGACGCGCTGCGCGTCAACGCGGCGGAGCTTCGCTGCCGCGTGGTCGGCGAGGGCGGCAACCTCGGCGTGACGCAGCTCGGGCGCATCGAGCTCGCAGCCGCCGGCGGACGGATCTTCAGTGACGCCATCGACAACTCGGCGGGCGTCGACTGCTCGGACCACGAGGTCAACATCAAGATCCTGCTGAACGGCGTGGTGGACGCGGGCGACATGACCGGCAAGCAGCGCAACGAGCTGCTGGCCGAGATGACCGACGAGGTTGCGGATCTCGTGCTCGAGGACAACTACCTGCAGACGCAGGCGCTGAGCATGGCGCTGTCGCAGAACCGCTCCATGTTCGACGTGCACGTGCGCCTGATGCGGGCCCTGGAGCGCGAGGGCGCGCTGGAGCGGGCCATCGAGTACCTGCCTGGCGAGGACGAGATCGTCGAGCGGCGCAACGACGGGCGGGGGCTCGTCGGGCCCGAGCTGAGCGTGCTGATGGCCTACGTCAAGATCGAGCTGTTCAAGGATCTCGTCGAATCCGGAATCGCCCGCGACGGCTTCCTGCACGACACGCTGGTGAACTACTTTCCGACGCCGCTGCGCGAGCGTTATCGGGATCACATGGGCAACCACCGCCTGGCCGCGGAGATCATCAGCACGGTCGTGACGAACGAGGTCGTGAACCGCGCGGGCATCACCTTCTGCTTCCGGCTGCGCGAGGAGACCGGCGCCGCCTTCGACGACGTGTGCCGGGCGTACCTGATCGCCCGCGAGGTGTTCGCGATGCCCGCGCTGTGGTCGGACGTGGAGGCGCTGGACAACCGGGCCGCGGCGTCAGGCCAGATCGACGCGCTGCTCGAGGGCCGCAAGCTCTGCGAGCGCGCGTCGCGCTGGCTGCTGCGCAACCGCCCGCGACCGCTGGACATCGCCGGCAACGTCGCGGTGTTCCGCGACGGCGTGGGCGCCGTCTCGGAGGGCATCCGCGAGCTTGCGGGAGCGTCGGCCACGGAGGCCGCGGCCGCGCGCTGCCAGCGCCTGGTCGAGCAGGGGATTCCGCAGCCGCTCGCGCAGCGCGTGTCGTGGTACGAGGAGCTGTTCTCGGCGCTGGACATCGTGAGCGTGGCCACCGAGCGCGGGCTGGAACCGCTGGAGGTGGCGGCCACCTGGTTCGAGCTGGGCAGGCGCCTGGACCTCGACTGGATGCGCGACAGCATCGTGTCGCTGCCGCGGGACAACCGCTGGCAGGCGCTGGCGCGCGCGGCGCTTCGCGACGACCTGTTCCAGTGCGAACGCGCGCTGACCACGGACGCGCTGGGCCAGGAGGGCGACGCGCCGGTCGATCGGGTCGAGCGCTGGATGGCCTTGAACGACCAGGCGGTGAGCCGCTGCCGCCAGGTCCTCGCGGACCTGCAGGGCGGCGGCAAGCCTGACTTCACGATGCTCTCGGTCGCGATGGGAGAGATCCGCAGCCTGCAGCGCGGGTGATGGCGACCCGGAGCCGCGGGTCGCGTGCCGTCGCGCGCGGCGGTGCGCGTGCGCGACGTGCGCGCGGCTGCGCGCCCCGACCGCGTGCCGCCTACAGCGCGTCGGACGCGAACGCGGCGAGGCGGGAGCGCTCGCCGCGCGCCAGCGTCACGTGCCCGGCGTGCTCCCAGCGCTTGAACCGCTCGACCAGGTAGGTCAGCCCGGACGTCGTCTCGCTGACGTAGGGCGTGTCGATCTGGGCGACGTTGCCGAGGCACACCATCTTGGTGCCGGGGCCGGCGCGTGTGATCAGGGTCTTCATCTGGTTGCGGGTGAGGTTCTGCGCCTCGTCGATGATCACGTAGCGCTCGAGGAAGGTGCGCCCGCGCATGAAGCTCACCGAGCGCAGCTTGATGCGGTTGCTGAGCAGGTCGTTGGTCGCGGCGCGGCCCCAGGTTCCCCCGCCGCCGCCGTCCGCGTGCACCAGCACCTCGAGGTTGTCCATCATCGCGCCCATCCACGGCGTCATCTTCTCCTCCTCGGTGCCCGGGAGGTAGCCGATGTCCTCGCCCACCGGAACCGTGGCGCGCGTGACGATGATCTCCTTGTAGCGCTGCTCGTCCAGCGTCTGCGCGAGGCCGGACGCGAGCGCGAGCAGCGTCTTGCCGGTGCCGGCCACGCCCAGCAGCGTGACCAGGTCCACCTCGGGGTCCATCAGCAGATTGAGCGCGAAGTTCTGCTCGCGGTTGCGGGCCTCGACGCCCCATACCCGGTGGCGGCCCGAGCGGCGGTAGTTGACCACCCGCTCGAGGTGTGCGCGCCCGTCGTCCAGCGACAGCACCTGGCAGTCGAGGTCGGGGTCCCGCGGGTGGTACACGCCGAGCCGCGGGTGCCAGTCGACCTCCGGCGTCATGTCGACGTGGAAGCGGGCCCGCTCGCGCGCCTCGCTGAGCCGCTCCCACGGGATTTCCGCCGTGCCGACCGGCAGCAGCGACAGGTCCTCCACCACGCGGTCGGTGGTGTAGTCCTCCGCCTGCAGGCCCAGCGAGCGCGCCTTGATGCGCAGGTTGATGTCGCGCGTGACCAGCACCACCTCGCGGTCGAGGTGTGCCTGGGCCTGACCCAGCGCGGAGGCCAGGATGCGATTGTCCGCAGAGCCGTGGCCGAACGGCGTCTCGGGCGCGGCGTCCGCGGGCTTGAACTCGAGAAACAGGCGGCCGCCGCCGCCGCTCTCCGCGACCGGCAGCGGCAGCCCGCCCGCGATGCGCTCCGGGTCCGCGTCGCTGACGATCTGGTCGAGCAGGCGGCTCACCTCGCGCACGTTGCGCGCCATGTCCGACGCGCCGCGCTTCACCGAGTCCAGCTCCTCGAGCACCTCCAGCGGGATGAAGATGTCGTGTTCCTGGAACCGCAGCGGTGCGTGCGGGTCGTGCGTGAGCACGTTGGTGTCGAGCACGTAGAGGCGTTTGTTCGGGCTCACGGGCGTCGCAGGGCGGGTGCGTTGACGGGCCGGCGGGTGCGCCGCGGATCGGTGTGACGGTCCGACCGTCGCGGAGACGGACGGTAGCGTCCGCTACTTCACCGGGGCGAGCACGGCGTCGAGGTTGAGATCGTCGCAGAAATCCATGAAATCGCCGCGCACCGACGCGATGGACATGTCGCCGGGGATCCCGACGGTCATGTGCAGCGAGAACATCGGGGCGCTGGTGTGAGGCGCCGGGTAGGTGCTGGTGTACACGTCCTCGATGTTGATGCCGCGCCGCGCGAAGAAGTTCGCGACGTCGCTGACGATGCCCGGGCGGTCGATGGACACCACCTCCACGGCGTAGGGAATCACCTTCGTGGTGTCCTTGCGCTCGTGGGTGCGCTTGACCTGCACGTGCAGCCCGAGCCCCTCCTCGAGGCGCGGCAGCAGGTTCTCGAACTTGGCAACGGCGTTCCAGTTGCCCGTGATCAGCATGATGATCGCGAACTCGCCGCCGAGCACGGTCATCCGGCTGTCGCCCACCTGGCAGCCGGACTCGGCGATGTGGTGGGACAGCTCGTCGACGATGCCGGGGCGATCCGGGCCGACGGCGGACAGGACCATCAGAGTTTCCATGGGGGGACTGCGGGTGCGGGGTGGCTGGGGGCCGTCGGCCGGCGGCGTTGACGGAACGCGGCAGTATAGCTGACGCGCGCCCGGCTCGACGCGGCGCGCCCCAGTACCCCTGCACAGAGGCTTTGATGGGTTCAGAGCTCGCCAGCGGCGCCATGGCGCCGCTGGCGAGCTCCCTGCGGGCGGGCTGAGCGGCGCGCATCTGCGGCGTTGCGCTCGCTCGAATTGGCGCGGCCAGTCCTTCGCTCGCGCGCCTTGCAGCTGCACGCCGCTCAGCCCGCTGAACCCATCAAAACCTCTGTGCAGGGGTACTAGGATGTTGCAAGCCCCGGGGCCGCTCAGTAGCATCCTCCGGTTATCTTGTTCTGCACCATTTTGGGGAAAACAATGCCCAAGCCCTCGTTCCGGGGCAGCAGCGTCGCCCTGGTCACGCCGATGCGGGATGACGGCGCCGTGGACGACGCGGCGCTCGCGCGGCTGGTGGAGTTCCACGTCGAGCAGGGCACCGACGGCATCGTCGCGGTGGGCACGACCGGCGAGTCCGCGACGCTGGACCACTCCGAGCACGGTCAGGTCATCGCCCGGGTGGTCGAGCTCGCGGCGGGCCGCGTGCCGGTGATCGGCGGCACGGGTGCGAACAGCACCAGCGAGGCGCTGAGCCTCACCCGTGCGGCGCGCGATGCCGGCGTGGACGGCTGCCTGCTGGTCACGCCGTACTACAACAAGCCCACCCAGGAAGGCCTCTACCGGCACTTCATGACCATCGCCGAGGCGGTGGACGTGCCGCAGATCCTCTACAACGTCCCGGGCCGCACGGCCTGCGACATGCTGCCCGAGACGGTCGCGCGGGTGGCCGCCGGGGCCGGCAACGTGGTCGGCATCAAGGAAGCCACCGGGGACATGCAGCGTATCCACGACCTCCGCGCCGCCTGCGGCGACGGCTTCGCGATTCTCAGCGGCGAGGACTGGATGGCCTGCGATACCATCGTCGACGGGGGCGGCCAGGGCGTGATCTCGGTCACGGCCAACGTCGCGCCGGCGGCGATGCACGAGATGTGCCGGCTCGCGCTGGCGGGGGACGCGCAGGGCGCGCGGAAGGTAGACGCCAGCCTGCGCGCGCTGCACGCGGCGCTGTTCCTGGAGTCGAATCCGATCCCGGTGAAGTGGGCCGTGGCGCGCCTCGGCCTGATGGGCGACGGGATCCGCCTGCCGATGACCCCGCTGTCGCCGCAGCACCACGACGCCGTGCGCAGCGCGATGGAGGCCGCGGCCGCGTTCACGCCGGGAACCGTTCCGGCCTGAGATCGTCCGGTCACGCGACGGTGCCGAACACACCACGCCGACAAGGAGTCCGTGGAGCCATGCTTCGAGCCGGGTTCTGCCGCCGCATCGCGGTCGCGGCCTCGCTGTCCGCCGCCGCGATGGCGCTTGCCGCCTGCAGCGGCACCATCGAGGACACCATCGACAGCGTGATGCCGCAGCGCGAGGCGACGTACAAGTCGAGTCGCAGCCTGCCGCCGCTCGAGGTCCCGCCGGACCTCAGCAGCGCGACCCTGAACGACACGTTGCAGGTCCCCGAAGGGGGCACCGCGAGCGCGACGTACTCCGAGTACGCCGGCGGCGCGACCCGCGAGGTGTCGGCGCAGACCTCGGTGCTGCCGGACCTGGCCGATGCGCGGGTCGAGCGAAGCGGCGACAAGCGCTGGCTCGTGCTCGAGGCGACGCCGGCGGAGGTGTGGCCGCGGCTGCGCGACTTCTGGCTTCAGCAGGGCTTCCTGATCGAGCGCGAGGACCCGTCCATCGGCATCATGGAGACGGACTGGGCCGAGCAGCGCGAGGGCATCAAGGGCGGCTTCATCGACAACCTGATGTCGAAGCTGTCCAGCGCGTTCTACGGCGTCGCGACGCGCGACAAGTTCCGCACCCGCCTCGAGCGCGGCCAGCATTCGGGCCAGACCGAGGTCTACATCTCGCACCGCGGCGCGGAGGAGGTCGTGACCCAGGCCGCCGCGTCCTCGCCGTCGGCGGACGACGTGCGCTCCTGGCAGCCGCGCCCGGCCGACCCGGAGCTGGAGGCGGAGATGCTGACCCGGCTGATGGTGTTCTTCGGCACGCAGGAGGAGGCCGCCAGGCAGCAGATCGCCGAGACGAGGGACGCCCGCGAGCGCGCGCGCATCGCGCGCGACGGCGGCGGCAGCGTGCTGACCCTGGACGAGAGCTTCTCGCGGGCCTGGCGGCGCACCGGTCTGGCGCTCGACCGGGTCGGGTTCACGGTGGAGGACCGGGACCGTTCGCGCGGCCTGTTCTTCGTCCGCTACGTGGACCCGAACCGCGACGTGAAGGGCGAGGGCGAGGAGGGGCTGCTGTCCAAGCTCGCGTTCTGGCGCGGAGACGAGGCCCGCGACACCTCGCAGGACGGCTACCTGATCAGCCTCATCGGCGGCCGCGAGGGTGGCGAGAGCACGCAGGTGGTGGTGCTCAACCGCGAGGGCGAGCGCGACCCCAGCGAGACCGCCGACCGGATCCTGACGCTGCTGCACGAGCAGCTGCGCTGAGCGCGTCGGCGTAGGCGCGGCCGTCGCCCGCCGGCGCCCGGTGCCGCGGCCGCGTGGCGCCGGGCACGCTGGCTGATCGTCGACCGCCTGCGCCCGGCACCACGGCGCGCCGGCACGAATCAATCACGCCGGTGATCGATTCGTGGATCGAGCGGGAGACCGAGTGTTTCGCGAAGCGGATCGAAACTCGACAGGACGTCGGACGTCCGCAGTGTCCTAGCGCCGCTTCACCCGCTTCATCAGGCGCTTGCGCTTGCGCTGCTGGCGCGGGGTGAGGACGTTGCGGCGGCCCTCGAACGGGTTCTTGCCGGTGCGCAGCTCGAGCACCACGGGGGTTCCGTGGAGCTGGAAGGCCTCGCGGAAAAAGCGTTCCAGGTACCGCCGGTAGTTCGCCGGCATGTCGTCGAGCTGGTTGCCGTGGATCACGATCCGGGGCGGTGAGCTGCCGCCCTGGTGCGCATAGCGCAGCTTGATGCGCCGGCCGCGCACCGCGGGCGGCGCGGTGCGCTCCACCGCGGCCTGCAGCGCGCGCGTGAGGTCGGGGGTCGGCAGCTTCGCCGTCGCCGCGGCATGGGCCAGCTCCACGGCCCGCATCAGCTCGCCCAGGCCGCTGCCGTGGCGCGCGGAGATCGTCGCGACGGTCGCGAAGTCCACGAAGCGCAGCCGCCTGTCCATCTCCTCGCGCACGCGCCGGCGCTGGTCGGCCTCCAGGCCGTCCCACTTGTTGGCCGCGATCACCACCGCGCGGCCGGCGTCCAGCACCAGGCCCAGAAGGTGCGCGTCCTGGTCGGTGACGCCCTCGCTTGCATCCAGCATCAGCACCACCACGTCGCAGGCCTCGATGGCCTGCAGGGTCTTCACGGCGCTGAACTTCTCGACCGCGTCGTCGACCCGGCCGCGGCGCCGCAGGCCCGCGGTGTCGATCAGCACGTACGGGCGCCCGTCGCGCTGGAACGGGACCTGCACGCTGTCGCGGGTGGTGCCCGGCGCGTCGTGGGTCACCACGCGGTTGCTGCCGGTGAGGCGGTTCACCAGCGTGGACTTGCCGACGTTCGGCCGGCCGACGACGGCGACCCGCACACCGGGAGGACCCTCCTCGTCGGACGTTCCGGCCTCGGCCACGCGTTCGGGGGGCAGCGCGTCCAGCGCGAGGCGCAGCATGCCCTGCAGGCCGCGTCGGTGAGCGGCGGACACCGCGGCCACCCGCGACAGCCCGAGGCCGTGGAACTCGACGAGCGCCGTGTCCGCGTCCAGCCCGTCCACCTTGTTCGCGACCAGCACCACGGGCTTGCCGGTGCCGCGCAGCTCGCCCGCGATGCGCTGATCCTCGGCATTGAGACCTTCGCGGGCGTCGACGACGAACAGCAGCGTGTCGGCCTCGGCGATCGCCTGGCGGGCCTGGTCGGACGTGAGGCGCACGATCGGGTCGGAGTCGTCGCTGAGTCCCCCGGTGTCCACCACCACGATGGGTTGATCGGCGATGCGCGCGACGCCGTAGTGGCGGTCGCGGGTGACCCCCGGGCGGTCGGCCACCAGCGCGTCGCGGCTGCGGGTGATCGCGTTGAACAGGGTGGACTTGCCGACGTTGGGGCGTCCGATGATGGCGATGACGGGGAGCATCTCGCGGCCTCGTGCGGTGGCGGCGGGCGCGCCCGGCGCCGGCCGCTACTCCACCCGCAGCGCGGTCAGCGTGCCGCCGCGGCCGTAGACCAGCAGCAGGTCGTCCACGGCCACCGGGGCGGCGGCGATGCCGTCGCCGTCCACCCGTATCCGCGCCGTCAGCCGGCCGTCCTCGCGGCCGAGGAAGTGCACGTAGCCCTCGAAGTCGCCGACGGCGACGAAGCGGTCGAACACCCCGGGCGGCGTCAGTCCGCGGCGCGCGAGCTTGTCCTGGCGCCACACCGACGCGCTGCTGTCGCGGTCCAGCGACCACACGAAGCTCTCGGAGTCGGTCACGTAGAGATTGGTGCCGTCGACGCCCAGGCCGGCGTGGGAGGACATGTCGCGGCGCCACGCGACGTCGCCGCTCACCCGGTCCACCGCGGCGATGCGCCCCTGGTAGGTCACGACGTAGATCCAGGCGCCGTCCACCACCGGGTCGGCGTCGATGTCCACCAGCCGCTCGAGCTCGGAGCGACCGCTGGGCACGGCGATCCGGCTCTCCCAGAGCAGGGCGCCGTCCGCCAGCGCGAGCGCCACCAGCAGCCCGCTGTCGAAGCCCGCCACGACGGACCCGCCCGCGACGACCGGGGCGCTGGTGCCGCGCAGGCTGAGCGCGGGGACGGCGCGGTCGTAGACCCACAGGCGCTCCCCGTCGGCGGCCTTCATGCCCACCAGCTTGCCGTCCTGGGTGCGCACCACGACCACGCCCTGAGAGGCCACGGGCGCTGCCAGCACCTCGCTGGAGACCCGGCGCCGCCACGCGATCTCCCCGCTGTCCGCGGCGAGCGCGAGCACCTCGCCGTCGCTGGTGCCCACGAACACCAGACCCTCGCCCACGCCGGGGCCGCCGGAGATCGGTGTGTCGGTGGACGTCTCCCAGCGCTCGTCGCCGCTGCGCACGTCGTACGCGACCACGTCGCCGTCACGCTCCGCGGCGTACACGGTGTCGCCGGCGACCGCCGGGCTCAGCCGCAGGTACTGGTCGCCCGCGCCGGCGCCCACGTTGCGGCTCCACACCGAGACCGCGCGGACGTCGCTGTCGATCTCGGTGAGCGGCTCCGGCGGCTGCACGTTGCTGGTGTCGCTGAACGGGTTGCCGAACGACGAGCAGCCGGCAACGGCGGCGAGCGCCAGCGTGCCGGCCGCGCGCAGGAGCAGCGTGCGCGGCATGCTCAGCCGCCCGTCATCGCGAGCGCGTCGCGCTTGAGCTCGATGCGCCCGCGCGCGCCGCCGGGCAGGTTCTCGTCGGCCAGCGCCGCGTCGTAGGCGCGCCCGGCGCCGTCGCGATCGTTCTTCGCCGCCAGCACGTCGCCGCGGGTCTCCGCGACCAGTGCCGTGAACGCGTCGCCGCTGATCGCGTCGAGACCTGCCAGGGCCTCGTCGTAGCGGCCCTCGCTCGCCAGCACGCGCGCGAGCCGCATCCGGGCGACGTCCGCGACCGCGAATTCCTCGCCGTGCTCGACGGCCCACTCGAGCATCCGCCGGGCGGTGGCCGCGTCGCCCTTGCGCCACGCGGCGTGCGCACCCACCAGCGCCGCGAGGGCCGCGTATCCGCTGTCCGGGTCCTGCGCGATGATGGCGTCCGCCTGGCTCACCGCGGCGTCGTGGTCCGGGACCGCGGCGGTGTTCACGAGCTGCTCGTAGCGCAGCGACGCCGCTTCGGCCTGGGTGGTGACGTGGTTGCGCCACCAGCTCCAGCCGCCGACCGTGCCGAGCCCGAGCACCACGCCGGCGATCACGGTGCGCCCGTGCTCGCGCCACCAGCGCTTGAGCTCTTCGAGTTGTTCCTCTTCGGTGTCCATCGTTCCCTACCTGCTGTGGGGGCACGCCCCGATTGCCGGCGCCGTCACGCGACCCGGCCTCACGCCCGGACCTCTCCGAGCAGGGCGCGGATGCGATCGGGCGCGTCGTTCCAGTGCACCAGCTCCTGGTGCTCGCCGCGCAGCGCCTTGACCTGCAGGCTCTCGGCCGCCAGCTCGTCGTCGCCCAGGATCAGGGCCAGCGGCGCGCCGCTGCGATCGGCACGCTTGAGCTTGGGGCGGAACCCGCCCTGCGCGGCGTCCACGACCATCGCGAGCCCGGGCAGCGCATCTCGCAGCCGCTCGGCGACGGCGTGCGCCTGACGGCACGGGGAGTCGCCCACCGCGGCCAGGTACAGGGCCGGCGGCTCGGCCGGGTCATCCGCGCCGCGTGCCTGCATCACCGCGACGATGCGTTCGATGCCGGCGGAGAAGCCGACGGCCGGGGTCTCGGCGCCCCCGACCTCCGCGAACAGCCGGTCGTAACGCCCGCCGCCGCAGATCGCGCTCTGCGCGCCGAGGTCGCCGCTCACCCACTCGAACACGGTGCGGGTGTAGTAATCGAGGCCGCGCACCAGGCGGCGGTTCAGCCGATAGTCCACCCCGCAGGCCGCGAGCGACTCGGTGACCTCGTCGAAGTGTGCCCGCGAGGCCTCGCCCAGGTGGTCCACGGGCGCCGGCGCGTCCTCGATCAGCGCCTGCAGGTCGGGATTCTTGCTGTCCAGCACCCGCAGCGGGTTCACGTCCAGCCGGCGGCGGCTGTCGTCGTCCAGCGCGTCCACGTGGTCGCGCAGGTACTCGCGCAGCCGCTCGCGGTAGGCCGCCTGCTCGTCGCGGGTGCCGAGGGAGTTGATGTCCAGGCTGACCCCGGAGAGCCCGAGGGCGCGCCACAGCCGCGCGGTGAGGAGGATGATCTCCACGTCCGCGGCCGCGCCGGCCTGGCCGTAGACCTCCGCGCCGAGCTGGTAGAACTGCCGGTAGCGCTCCTTCTGCATCTTCTCGTAGCGGAACATCGGCCCCGCGTACCAGATCCGCAGCCCTTCCGCGCCGCGCACCAGCGCGTGCTCCACCGCCGCGCGCACGCAGCTCGCCGTGGCCTCCGGGCGCATGCTGAGGCTGCGCCCGCGGCGATCGGCGAACGTGTACATCTCCTTCTCGACGATGTCGGTGGCCTCGCCGATGGAGCGCCGGAACAGCTCGGTATGCTCGAGCACCGGGGTGCGCAGCTCCTGGTAGCCGTAGCCCTCGAAGACCCGGCGTGCGGCATCCTCCACCCGGTGCCAGCGCGGCGCCTCGGTGGGCAGGATGTCCTTCATTCCGCGAACGACTTGCAGGCGGCTCATGAGGCTGAGGGGTCCGGTGGCGCAGCACGCGGGTTCCGCCCGCGGCGCGCGAGCGGACCCTAAAAGGCGGGAATGGTAGCAAAAACGGCGCGCGCGGCCCCTACTCGCCGAGGGTGAAGCGTGCGACGCCTCTCTCGGTGTACGGGGCCAGGTCCACGGGCTCGCCGTCGTACTCCACGGTGACCCCGTCGGTGCGGCCCAGGAGCACGCGGATCGGCGGCGGCCCGCTCAGGTCCAGCTCGCGGCCGGGCTTGACCAGGTTGTAGAACAGGCGCCCGCCGTTGGCGTCGTAGATCTCCACCCACGCCTCGACCGGGAAGCTGATCCGGAGCCGGGCGGTCCCGGGCTCCGCCCCGCGTCGCGGGGCGGCGCCGGAATCGCCCGCCGCGGCCGGTGCGTCGCCGGTCGGCGCCTCGGCCGCCGCAGGCCCGGCCGGGGTCGCCGCAGCGCCCTCGGCGTCGGCGGACGGGCCGTCCGACACCGCGTCGATGGTCTCGCGGGAGCGGGCCAGCACCTGCTGCGCCTCGTCGATGATGCGATCCACGCCGGCCTGCACGTTCGCGCCCGATTCCCCGGGGCCCGTGCCGGGGCCCGTTGCCGTGTCGGGCACCGTGTCGGCAGCAGCGTCCGCTGCCTGTCCGGTGTCCGCCGGCGGGCGGGCGCCGGTGCCCGCCTGCCCGTCGCCGGCGCCGGCGGGCGCGGCCGGCGGCAGGTCGGCTCCGGACCCGGCGACGCGCGGCGCGTCCGCGGCGGGCGCGCCGCCTGAGGCGGGGGTGCCCGGCGAGTCTGCGGCCATCGCGTCCGCGGGCGCCGGCACGCGCTCCGCGACGGCGGCCGGCGGCAGATCGGGCGTCGCCGGGGAAGGGATCGCCATGTCCGCGGGCGCGTCTGCACCGAGGTCGTCCACGGACTGGTTGTTCCACCACACCATGACCAGCCCGACCAGCACCAGCACCACGACCCAGGTGGTCAGGCGCACCGGGAAGTCGGCGCTGTTGGCCTGCGGCTTCTCGGAGATGTCGGCGACCAGGTCCGGCGGCGCGAAGTTCTCGCGGTCGTAGGCCTCCATCACCGGCCCCACCGGCACGCCCAGCATCCGGGCGTAGCCGCGCAGGTAGCCGCGCACGAAGGCCGGCGCGGGCAGGGTCGCGAAGTCGTCGGCCTCCAGCGAGGCCAGGGTGTGCTCGTCCAGGTGCAGCTGCGCCGACACGTCGCGCAGCGTCATCCCGGCCTTCTCCCGGGCGTTGCGCAGCAGCCGTCCGGGGCCGTCGTTGCGGGCCTGCGCGTCGGTCTCGTCCGGCGTCATCGGGGCGGCGGTCACGACCCGGACTCGTCGAGCAGGCGGGTCTCGTGGGAGTCGGGGAACTCCCGGCGCAGCCGCTCGGCGTAGGCCTGCTCGGCGTCACGCCCGCCCAGCTCGCGCTCCACCCGCACGCCCAGCCACAGCCCCGGCGCCTCGAGGCTGCCGACCTCCTCGAACCGCTGCAGGTAGGCCCGCGCGGGCAGGAAGCGCCCCTGCTCGAAGCTGATGCTCGCCATGCCCAGGAGCGCCGACGGGATGCGCGCGTTGCGCTGCAGGGCGGCGCGGAAATAGGTCTCCGCCTTGTCGAGCTGGCCGGCGGTCTGCATGCACAGCCCGGCGTTCGTGTAGGCGACCTCGGGCCGGTCGTAGAGCGAGTTCTTCAGCGCCTGCAGGAAGCGCTGCTCGCCCTCGTCGTAGCGCCCGGTGCGGCACAGCAGGCTGCCGAAGTTGGTCTGCGCCGCGGAGTCCATCGGGTTCAGCGCGACGGCGCGGCGGAATTCCTGCTCCGCCTCCTCCATGTTGCCCAGGCGCTCCTGCAGGGTGCCCATCGCGTTGTGCGCGGTCGAGTAGTTGGGGTCGGCCTCCAGCGCCCGCGTCAGACGGTTGAACGCGAGCTCGAGCTTGCCCTCGCGCAGGTAGCCGATGCCCAGCTTGGTCTGCACCTCGGCGAGCTTGTTGGCAGCCTCCGGCGCCGGCGACGCGACGGGTCCGCCCGGCGGTGCGGCGGCGCAGCCGGCCAGCAGCAGCGCGGCCGCCGCCGCCAGGGCCAGCGTCGGCCCGGCGGTCGCGGCGCGGCGCACGGGGTGGGTCACGAGGCACCTCATGGCGTCACGAACGTTCTTCATGAAGAATTCGAGATACTGCGCCAAAAAGCTGATTTGTCAATGAAATTCCCGTGATCCTGAGGTGTGTTCGAGGTTCGTGGCCGGTGCGCGTTCACGGCCATGTGCCCCAGGCTCGTGAATCTTTCGCGCGCCGTCGCCGCAGGCTGGGGAAGCATTCACGGGCGCTCAGCGCCCGGCCGCCGCCGCGGCGGAGTCGCGTCGGGCCCGCACGCGGCTGCTGCGCGCCTGCACCCGGCCGGCGAGCTGGCCGCACGCCGCGTCGATGTCGTCGCCCCGGGTCTTGCGGGTGATGGTCACCAGCCCGCGCGAGAGCAGGATGTCGCGGAACGCCTCGATGCGCGCGTCCGGGGAGCGACGGTAGCGCGCGAGCGGAAACGGGTTGAACGGGATCAGGTTGACCTTCGAGGGCACGTCCGCGAGCAGCGCCGCGAGGCGCCGGGCATGGGCGGGGCTGTCGTTGACCCCGTCCAGCATCACGTACTCGAACGTGATGCGCTGGCGCGGGTCGTGGGCCAGGTAGCGCCGGCACGCGGCCATCAGCTCGGCGATGGGGAAGGTGCGGTTGAGCGGCACCAGCTCGTCGCGCAGCGCGTCGTCGGGCGCGTGCAGCGACACCGCGAGCGAGACCGGCCGGCGCGCGGCCAGGCGGTCGATGCCCGGCACGTGGCCGGCCGTGCTCAGCGTCACGCGGCGCCGTGACAGCCCGTACGCGAAGTCCTCGAGCATCAGGTCCAGGGCCTCGGTCACCGCGTCGAAGTTGAGCAGCGGCTCGCCCATGCCCATCAGCACCACGTTGGTGATGCGCCGCGCGTCGCCGGCGTCGTGGTCGCCCAGCGCCCGCCGCGCGAGCCACAGCTGGCCCGCGATCTCGGCGGCGCCGAGGTTGCGGTTGAAGCCCTGCTGCGCGGTGGAGCAGAAGCTGCAGTTCAGCGCGCAGCCCACCTGCGACGACACGCACAGCGTGCCGCGGCCCTCCTCGGGGATGAACACCGTCTCGATGCCGTTGCCGGCATCCACCTGCAGCAGCCACTTCACCGTGCCGTCGGCGGAGCGCTGCTCGCTCACCACCCGCGGCGCCTCGATGCGCGCCTCGTGCGCGAGCCGCGCGCGCAGCGGCTTGCCGAGGTTGGTCATCGCGGCGAAGTCGTCCACGCCGAGCTGGTGGATCCACTTCATGACCTGGCTCGCCCGGAACGGGCGCTCGCCCATGTCCCGGAACAGCGCCGTGAGGCGCTCGCGGTTGAAGCCCAGGAGATTCGGCAGCCGCCGGGCGCCGGACGCCGGCGCGACGCGAATCGGCACGCGCGTGTCCCGCGCGTCGCCGGCGGGCGGTCCCGGGCCGGCCGTCGGCGGTCGCGGCGATTCGATCATGGCTGGACCGGCGGCTCGGCGGCGCGCTCAGCGGGTGCGCGGGCAGAGGCCGCCGTCGCCGAAGAAGAACGCGATCTCGGTGGCCGCGGTGTCGGCGGCGTCGGAGCCGTGCACGGCGTTCTCCGTGATCTCGTCGGCGAAGTCGGCGCGGATCGTGCCGGGTGCGGCGTCCTTCGGGTTGGTCGCCCCCATCACTTCCCGGTTGCGAGCCACTGCGTCCTCGCCCTCGAGCACCTGCACCACCACCGGGCCCGAGGTCATGAACTCCACCAGCTCGCCGAAGAACGGCCGCTCGCGGTGCACCGCGTAGAAGCCCTCCGCCTGCTCCCGGGTGAGGTGCAGCATGCGCGCCGCGACGACCTTCAGGCCGGCGTTCTCGAAGCGCGCGATGATCTGGCCGATGACGTTCTTCGCGACCGCGTCGGGCTTGATGATGGAAAGGGTGCGTTCGATGGCCATGGCGGGCGTCCTGCTGCGGGTGAAAAGCGCGCGATTATAGGGTTGCCGCGCGGGCGCGGGAATCGCCGGTCGTCAGTCGCCCCCGGTCGCGGGCCCGGCCGCGGGCGAAGAGGGGGCGGGCGGCGCGTCAGACCCCGAAGCTCTCGCCGCAGCCGCACTGGCTCTTGGCGTTGGGGTTGCTGTAGGCGAAGCCCTCGTTCAGGCCGTCGCGGGCGAAGTCGATCTCCGTGCCGTCGACGATGGGCAGGCTCTTGCGGTTGACCACCACCTTGACGCCGTTGCTCTCGAACACGGTGTCGTCGTCGTTGATCCCGTCCGCGAGGTCGACGACGTACGCGTAGCCGGAGCAGCCCACGGTCTTCACTCCCAGGCGCATGCCCACCGCGGCCCGGTTGTTCTCGAGGAACCGCCGCACCCGCTCGGCAGCGGCGTCGGTCAGGCGAATGGACATGCGATCGGTGCCTCCGAGTTCCGTGTGAGCCGTGACGACACTGTACCTGGGCCCGCGGCGCCGGTTTTCAAGGCTGCAGCGCCGGCGCCGCGACCACCACCACCGCGTCCTGGCGCGCGGCCACCTCGCGCACGCTGTTGCGCGTGACGAGCTGCTCGAGGTCGATGCCGGTGAGGAAGTCGTGGATCTGGTGGCTCAGGTCCTGCCACAGATCGTGGGTGAGGCAGCGCTCCTCGCCCTGGCAGTTCTCCATGCCGCCGCAGCGCGTCGCGTCCACGACCTCGTCCACGGCGCCGATCACGTCCGCGACGGAGATCTCCCGCGCGCGGCGCGCGAGCCGGTAGCCGCCGCCGGGGCCGCGGGTGCTGCACACCAGGTCGCGGCGCCGCAGGCGCGAGAAGATCTGCTCCAGGTAGGACAGCGAGATCCCCTGCCGGTCCGCGATCTCCGCGAGCGACACGGGGCCCGTGCGCTGGTGCAGGGCCAGGTCCAGCATCGCAGTCACCGCGTAGCGTCCGCGCGTCGTCAGTTTCATCAGCCGCTCGTCCGGCGAAACAGGCGCACAGTCTAATTACCTGAGTGAAGCAGTCAACTATTCGCCCGGCCCGCACCGCCCCCCGCGGGGGCGGATCCGGCCCGCGGGCGCCCGATCGGCGCGGTCCGCACCGCAGCCCGCGGGCTCGCAGGAGCCGGGGATGCGCGCGGCGGGCCGCCCCGGCGCCCCCGTCAGCAGCCCAGGGTCTGGCGCTGCGCCTCCAGGCGCGCGATGGCGTCGCGGAACTCCGCGACCCGCTCGTGCTCCTTGGCGACCACCTCCGCCGGCGCCCGGGACACGAAGCGCTCGTTCGCGAGCTTGCCCTCGCTGCGCGCCAGCTCCTTGCCGAGGCGCCCGAGCTCCTTCCCGATGCGGGCGCACTCGGCGCCGACGTCGATCAGTCCCTCCAGCGGCACGAGGATCTCGAGGCGCCCGAGCAGCGCTCGCGCGCTCTGCGGCGCGTCGCCCGCGAGCCGCTCGACGCTCGCGAGGCCCGCGAGCCCGGCCAGGTACGGAAGGTGGTTGCGCGCGCGCTCGTCGTCGCGGGCGTCGCCGCCGGACAGCAGCACCGCGAGCCGCTGCCCCGGGCGGATGTTCATCTCGCCGCGAATGCGGCGCACGCCCAGCACGAAGCCCTTCACCCAGTCCATCTCCTCCACGCTCGCCGGGTCCAGGCGTCCGGGGTCGAACTCCGGAAAGGGCTGGCGCATGATCGTGTCCCCGGCCTTGCCCGCGCGCTCACGCACCCGCTGCCAGATGCTCTCGGTGATGAAGGGCATGATCGGGTGCGCGAGGCGCAGCAGCGCCTCCAGCACCCGCACCAGCGTGCGCCGCGTGCCGCGCAGCCGCGCCTCGTCGGCGCTCTCGTCGTACAGCACGGTCTTCGCGAGCTCGACGTACCAGTCGCAGTACTCGTTCCACGTGAACTCGTAGATGGCCTGCGCCGCGAGGTCGAAACGGTAGCCGTCGACGGCCTGCGCCACCTCGCGCTCGGTCTCCTGCAGCCTCGACACGATCCAGCGCTCCGCGGTGCCCAGCGCCACCTCGGCGCGGTCACCGGCGGCGCAGTCCTTGCCCTCGGTGTTCTGAAGCACGAAGCGCGACGCGTTCCAGAGCTTGTTGCAGAAGTTGCGGTAGCCCTCGATGCGCCCGAGGTCGAAGCGCACGTCGCGGCCCTGGGTGGCGAGCGAGCAGAAGGTGAAGCGCAGCGCGTCGGTGCCGTAGGACGGGATGCCGCGGGGAAACTGGCGCCGCGTGTCGGCCTCGATGCTCGGCGCGAGCTCCGGCTGCATCAGGCCGGTGGTGCGCTTCTTGACCAGCGCGTCCAGCTCGATGCCGTCGATGAGGTCCAGCGGATCGAGGATGTTGCCCTTGGACTTCGACATCTTGTTGCCGTCGGCGTCGCGCACCAGGCCGTGGATGTAGACCTCG
>CBDUCN010000042.1:0-23033 GCA_965365655.1 uncultured Gammaproteobacteria bacterium
CGCCAGTTGCCGCTCCCGCCCTTGTGGAAGAACGCCTTCGCGCCGCCGCGCCAGGTCTCGTTCATGCGCGCCTGGACCCTGTCGGCGTTGCGCCTCATGTTCTCGAAGCCGGTGCGGGCGACGACGCGTGCAATCGTGTCCGCGTCGTCGTCCGCGCCGATGAAGCGTGCGATGCGTGCGACGTGCGTGTGCGGATCCTCGAACATCTCCCCGTAGTGCACGAACAGCAGGTTCGGCAGGTGGCGGAACGCCCACCAGCTCCTCGTGTGGCCCATGTTGGCCCAGAACGGCCAGCCCTCCTCCTCCCACTCGAACCAGCCGCGGGTGATCCATGCACGGAACAGCTCGCGCGGATCCTCCGGACACGGCGGCATCGGCTCGCCGACGCGCCCCGCGTCGTTCAGGCGCTCGAACATGCGCTCGTTGTAGTTGCCGTAGTGGTTGTACAGCGACATGAACACGTCGCGTGCGTCGCGCCCGACCACCACGTAGCGCACCTGCGGGTGGTACGGGATCGCGTCCAGCGGCAGGTGCGTCTTCAGGCACAGCGGCCGGCCGGGTTTGCGTGCGGCCAGCATCTCGGCCGTCTTCTCGTCGCTCTGCCCGAAGCGCCGGTCGGGCCACGGCGACTCCAGCGACACGTTCGGCACCTCGTCGCGCGCCGGGTCCAGCAGCGCGAGCACGATGGCCTGGGTCCAGGTGGTGCCGGCCTTGTACGCGGTGCTCACGACGACGTCGCCCTCGCGCGGCTCGTAGAGCCGCCAGCGCCGCGAGTCCAGGTGGTGGTGCAGGTACGTGCGCGTGACGTGCGGCAGATGCGTGGCCATGCGACGGCCTCCCGGCGGTGGGGCGAGCCGTGAGCGTAGCGCGTCGGGGCGCAGCGCGCAGCGCCGCCCCGGCCGACGCGCGTCAGGGCGCGCGCAGGGGTGCCGGATCTCCTGCCGGCCTTCTCGCGATTCGCGAATGCCCGCCTCCGGCACGCAGGAAGGCCGCACCCGGCGAGGCCTGCGCGCTCCAGGTCCTGCGTCCATGCGGCAGTGGCGGGTGGCGCCGGCGCCACGCGCCGGGCGCGCGAGCCCGCGCTGCAGTGCGGGAGAACGCGGCGGGCAGGCGGCGCACGGATTGCCGCGCGTGGCTGTCCCACCGTGCCGCGAGAGGGCTACCCTGTAGGTCCCGAGCGCACGCAGCACCGAGGCGACGGCCTCATGCCCACGTCACCGATGGCGCGCATCGACGCCGACCTCGCGTCCGGCGGGACCGTCGTCATCGACGGCGCCACGGGCACCGAGCTCGAGCGCCGCGGCGCGGCGATGCACCACGCCGCGTGGTGCGCGATGGCGACGCTCACCGCACCCGACATCCTTCTCGGCGTGCACCGCGACTACATCCGCGCCGGCGCGCGCGTGATCACGACCAACACGTTCTCGACCAACCGCAACATGCTGGAGCCGGCAGGACTGGGCTCGAAGTTCGAGGAGCTGACCCGGCGCGCGGTCGAGATCGCGCGCGAGGCACGCTCGCGCGAGGGAGCCGACGAGCGCGTCGCCGTGGCCGGATCGATGTCGCACCAGACGCCGCTGATCGCCGGCACCGACGAGCGCGACACGCACGCGGTGCCCGATGTCCGGCGCGCGCAGAGGAACTTCGCCGAGATGGCCGAGGCACTCGCGTGCGGCGGCGTCGACCTGATCCTGATGGAGATGATGTCTGACCCGGACCTCGCGAACGCGGCGATCGCCGCCGCGCGTGCGACCGGCCTGCCGGTGTGGGTGGGCTTCTCGGTGCGCGCCGGCGAGTCGGGGGCGCCGCTCGCGTTCACGCGCCCGGAGCTCGACGCCGCGGCGCTGTTCGACGCGGTGAAGCTGGACGGGGTGAAGGTGGCCGGCGTGATGCACAGTGGGGTGGACCTCGTTCCCGTAGCGATCGAGATCCTGCGCCAGCGCTGGGAGGGCCCGCTGATGGCCTACCCGGACAGCGGCTACGCGAAGATGCCGCACTGGCAGTTCGTGGACGTCATCGCGCCGGCGGAGCTCTGCGCGCACGCGCACCGCTGGACCGCCGCCGGCGTGCAGGTGATCGGCGGCTGCTGCGGGCTCGGCGTGGAGCACGTCGCGGCGCTCGCCGGGGTGACGTAGCGGCGCCTGCACCGCGTCTTGCGGCAGACGGGGCAATGCGCACGGTGCGCGCCGGGGGGGCGCCGCGCCCACGGCCGGCGACACCTGCCCGCAGGGCAGCGCTCGCGCGCCGATGACCGCCCGCGGCGGCGTCGGCCTGCACGGATCGGCGCGAGCGCCGACAGCCGCGTGCCGCCGACCGCCCTACGCTACGATGCGATGAACGCGTGTAACGGGAGGCGGCCCATGCTGGCGCTCCTGATCGACGGCCTGAACCTGGTGCGACGCATCCACGCCGCGGTGCCCGGCGAGCAGGGCTCGGCGGAGCACGCCGACGGCGTGCTGGATTCGTGCACGCGCAGCCTGCAGCGCGCGCTGAACCACGAGGCCCCCACCCACGCCCTGTGCGCGTTCGACGCGCCGGGGCCGACCTGGCGTCACGAGGTGCATCCGCAGTACAAGGCCGATCGCCCGCCGATGCCGGAGTCGCTGGCGGAGCTGCTGCCGCGTATCGAAGCCGGGTTCGACGCGATGGGCGTGCACTGCGTGAAGGCGCCCGGCTTCGAGGCCGACGACGTCCTCGCGACCGTGGCGCTCAAGATCGCCGCCGCCGGCGGGCAGGCCGTGATCCTGTCCACCGACAAGAGCATGCTGAGCCTGCTGCGCCCCGGCATCCGGGTGCGCAACCACTTCGACGACCGCGAGCTGGACGCGGCCTACGTGCGCGAGCGCTTCGGCGTCGCGCCCGGGCAGCTCGTGACCTGGCTCGCGCTGGTGGGCGAGCGCTCGCAGGGGATCCCGGGCGTCGAGAAGGTGGGGCCGAAGACTGCGGCGAAGCTGATCGCGGAGCACGGCGACCTCGAGTCCATCCTCACCGCCGCCGCCGGCATCCCCGGCGCCGTCGGCAAGCGCCTGCGCGAGGGGGCGCACGACGCGCGCCTGTCGTTCGACCTCGCGGAGCTTCGCGACGACGTGGAACTCGGCATCAATCTGAGCGCGTGCCGGCTGGGGGGCGGGTGATCATCGCGACGGCCGGGATCCCGGAGCGCGCGCGGGCGGCGTGCGAGAGCGTCGTGCAAGCGTGGGATCGCGCGGCGCCGCGGGCGATTCCGTGACGCGCGCAGGCGGCCGGCATCGCCGTCGCCGCGCGACGGTAATCTGATCGGCCAGGTCGAGACGGACGCCGTTCCCAGGAGAACATCCCCGATGAGCGACACCATTCCCGAGTGCGAGGCGTGCCGCCCCGACGCGCCGAAGCTGGACGAGCACGAGATCGCGCGCTACGCCGCGAAGCTGCCCGGGTGGCGGGTGGAGGCCGTGGACGGCGTGCCCCAGCTCCATCGACGCTACACGTTCCGGAACTTTGCGCAGGCGCTCGCGTTCACCGACGAGGTGGGCGCGCTGGCCGAGGAGATCGGTCACCACCCGGAGCTGGTCACCGGCTGGGGCTACGTGACCGTGAAGTGGTGGAGTCACAAGATTCGCGGCCTGCACGAGCTGGACTTCGCGATGGCGAAGCGCTGCGATCGCATCGCCGGGGACTGACGCAGGGGCCGGGCCGGCCGCGCGTTCAGGGCCTGTGATTGTTTCAGGCGCCGTAGCGACCGGGCCGTGCGGCGAACGAGACAACGCGCCTGACGTGAAGACGAGGGAGCCTGGTGAGCCAGATGAGCGCGGCGATCACCCCAGGCAACGCCGTCGCAGCCGTCGCACGGCGCGCGCGGCAGGCGCACCAAGGATCCACGAGCTCTCAGCGCCGGCGCGGCAGAAGATCCGCGATCGCGTTCTCGAAGGCCGGGCCCCACCCGCGGTTCGCGAGCGGGCTCGCCGGGCTCGGGTGCGGCGCGACCCGCGGCTGCGAGCCCGCGACGGCGCGCGCGATGCGCTCGGCGGCGAAGCGCCCGATGCCCACCAGGTGCGCGGGCTGCATCGTGCGCACCACGCGCGCCAGCGCACGGTCGCAGGCCGCGTACAGCGCGTCGCGCTCGGCGCGCGCGAGCTTGTCCGGCGTGCGGTTGCGCCCGCTGTCCTCCATGAAGCTCAGCGGGCAGTAGTTCCACACGAAGAAGCGCGCGAAGAACGCGTCCGGCTCGCCGAAGCGCGCCGCGGCCCAGCCCCACAGCCGCGTGCCGCTCACCTCGCTGCGCGGGCATGCGAATCCCTGCACCGGGCGCTTCGGGTGCTCGTGCGCGGGCTTGCCCACCTTGCCCTCGAGGCCCAGCCAGTCGCGCACCATGTCGACGTCGCCGAACGGCACCCCGGTCTGCGCCATGCCCCACGGGCCCGGGTTCATGCCGAGCAGCAGCACCTTGCCGGCACCGCCGCCGAAGCGCTCCAGGTATGCCTTGTGGGGCGTCCACGCGTAGCGCAGCGGGTTGTACACGTGGGTGACCGGCGGGCCGAACGCGAGAGCGTCGACGTCGCGGCGGAGATCGAGGGCGATGCGTACGAGGCTCAAGAGGCGGGGCTCCGGATGAGGGGCGACGCGGCGGTGGCGGCCACATCTTCGACGCCGGCCGGATACGCGTCCAGCGTGCGGCGCCGGCGGCCGGCGCCGCTCACCGGGCGTTGGGACTGCCCCGCGGCGTCTCGAGGCTCGCGAGCCAGCGCGCGGCCTCGTCGGCGGAATCGAAGTTCCTGATCATCGCGCCGCGGTTCGACGCCGTCAGCTCGAACATCTCGCTTCTTTCATGGTGTTCCGGGAGGTCGACGATGGCGACCGCCAGGACCGCGCCGCGCATGCGGTCGCGGAACGTCAGCGCCGCCTCGTGGTTCGCGAGCACGGAGCGGCAGTCACGCGCCATATCTAATCGGGGCACGGCGTCGGGGCGCGCGACTCCGCCCACACGAGCGGCTGCTAGCCTGATCGCCGGCACGCCAGCGGCTCGTGCGCCGCAGGAGCGACATCGCATGTCCCTGGAAGCGATCGTCTTCGACGTCGACGGCACCCTGGCCGAGGTCGAGGAGGTGCACCGCCGCGCGTTCAACGAGGCCTTCGCGGACGGCGGCGCCGACGCCGCGTTTCCCGATACGGAGCGCCACTGGCACTGGGACCCGCCCGTGTACCGCGAGCTGATGGCGGTCGGCGACGGCGCGCAGCGCATCGCCGCCTACGCCCGCGACTGGCTGGGACACGAGCCCGACGCCGGGCGGATCGCCGCGCTGCACGACGCAAAGGCCGCGCGCTGCGCCGCGATCCTCGGGCGCGAGGGCATCGCGCTGCGCCCGGGCATCGCCGAGCTGCTGGACGACGCGAAGGCGAAGGGGATCCGGCGCGCGGTCGCGACCAGCATGGGCGCCGCCGACCTGGACGCGGTGTGCCGCGCCGCGTTCGGCGCCGCGCCGCAGGAGGTGTTCGATGCCGCCGTTGCCGGCGACCAGGTCGAGCGCATCAAGCCGGCGCCGGACGTGTACGTGCGCGCCATCGAGCGCCTCGGGCTGCCGGCGTCGGTGTGCGTGGCGCTCGAGGACTCGCGCAACGGCCTGGCCGCCGCCCACGGCGCGGGGCTGCGCTGCGTGGTGAGCCCGAGCGTGCACACCGCCGGCGATGACCTCTCCGGCGCCGACCTGCGGGTGCGCTGCTTCAGCGAGGTGGCCAGCGTGGCGGCGCTGATCGACGCGCTGGCCGCGGGCTGACGGTTCGGCGGGGCCAGGAGGGGATTCCGCGCCCCGGTACCGGCCGCCTCATCGCCGCTTCGGCGGCGCCCACTCGTAGACGCGGAACCGGTCGTCGCCGTTGTCTCCGTGCTCGGACGAGTACACGAACAGATCCTCGCCGGCCGGCGGCGCGAGATACCCGCTGACCGCGCCGACGAACGAGTCGTCGGGGCTGAGGCCCCCGTCCCCCTCGCCGCCGTTCATCGTGCGCGCCTGTGTCGTGCTCTTCTCGATGCACACCGCTCGCGCGCACGCGCCGCCGCCGCTGATCGGCTGGCCCTGGAAGTAGACGCGGTACAGGAATACCGTGTCCTGGTCCGCGGTGAACCAGGGATTGCCGAGGCCGAACGACGCCGAGCGGTCGTAGTGGACCAGCCACACGCGGCCTTCCCGGTCCGTGAACAGGTTGCCGTTGCGGGCGGCCTCCATCCGGGTCCCGGCGGGCAGCAGCTCGGATTCCTGCCATGTGTGCCACGGCGCGGACGGCGTGGCGAAGGACGCGGGGTCGAACCATCCGTGGCGATCCGGGCGCAGCATCCAGAAGTCGATCGCCAGCGCGCCGCCGTCAGGCCCGTTTTCCTCCGCCGGGCGCAGGTTCGCGACCAGGTAGCTGCGCGCATGCCCGCGCGGGAACATCGAGTCCTTCGCGGAATCGAAGCCCTGCAGCTTCGTGATCGCCGCGTACAGCACGTCCCGGTATCGGTCCTCGCGTTGCAGCGTGCGGATCCCGCGCGCGACGCGCCCAGGGCCGGACGGCGCGAGCAGCTCGTAGAACGCGTTGCGGTAGCCCGTGTCGCCGGCATCGCGGCCGTCCGTCTCCGCAATCACCAGATAGCGCCCGAAACGCTGCCCGCCGCCCGGACGATCGCCCGGCCGGGCGCCGGTGCTCAGCCGCGGCTGCTGAACGCGGCTCGTGTTCAGCGGATGCACCAGCGGCGACCCCGTGCGGTGGAAGGTCTCGCCGTCCGCCGCGGCCTTGAAGCCGTGGCGCAGGTAGATGCCGGACCCACCGCCGTCGCCGCCGCCGTAGGTGACGACGAAGTCCTCGCCGACCAGGCGGCGCGGGATGCGGGTGATGAAGCGGGCGTGCGCGCTGTCGGGCGCCGCGTAGGCGTCGGGATGGTTCACGCCGTCCGCGTGCGTGTAGATCCGGGAATGCCTGAGCGGTCCGAGGCGGCGGATCGCGCCCGGCAGGTCGGCCGCGTTGCCGTTTGCGTCGTGGTCCGTGCGCAGCGCCGCCGTCCCGCTGCACGAGGTGTCCCGGGCGCAGCCGAGCCACGCGATGACCTTCATCGCCGAGCCGGCGGTGAACACCAGCGACGTGCCGCGCCCGCCGTCCCCGCAGCCGCCGTCGTCCGCGGCGTCCAGCGGCGCCCGCGATGCCGTGGTCAGCCGGATGGCCGTCTCGCCGGCATTGTTCGCGCCGGCCAGCACCTCGGCGCACGTGGTGATCTGCACGGTCTCGCCCATCGCGAGGTCGATCGGCCAGGGCACGCTGCGCGACGGATTGCCGGCGCTGTCTGTTGCCGACAGGTCCTGGAACGGCCTGGTCGCGACGGGCTGCGCCGCGAGGCCGGGCACGACGACGAAGGCGAGGGTGGCCGTGAGGAGGTGCAGGTAGCTGCGCGGTCGCGGCATGGTCGGTCTCCCGGGCTGCGTGCCATGCGCGCCACGGCCGTGCCGTGCGTGCGCATGCGCCGGCTGCGCCCCCCGACGGGTGCGGTGCCCGGCGCTCCGGCCGTGATCCGCACCGCCCGTGGCCGCCGTGCCGGGCGCCGCCCGCGCGCGAGCACCACCTCCCGGTCGAAGTGCCGGCATTCGGGGCCGCGATGCGTTCCGGCGCGGCGGCAGCTTAACAGGCCGCTGGAGGACGCAGGCTGTCGGGAATCAACGGCCTGCTGAGTGCCGTGCGCGCACGGGCGCGGTGCCGCCGGGCCGCGCGGCGGCGATTCGGGGCGTCGCTCGGATTTCGGGCAGCACCGCCGGCGGTCCGTCGCCGCGTGCGGGCCGCGCCGGCACCCGGCGTGCGGCTCCGGCGTCGGCTACAGCAGTCCGGGCAGCAGCAGGTCGGCGCGCGGGAAGACCTGCCGGTAACTCACGCCCCGCACCCGTGCCCTGATCCACGGCCGCGCGAGCGCGACGAGCTCCGGCGACTGCGCCAGCAGCGGCAGGAACGCGCGTACACCTGTTCCGCCGCGCACCAGGATCACGCGGTGGTCGTCGCCGCGCCCCGAGTCGCGCACCTCGAGCAGGTCGTAGTCCACTGCCCGGCCGCTGCGCTCGGCGTTCGCGACCACCTGCACCAGCCGGCGGAATTCCCGGTGCACCTCCGCGACCGCGCGCTCCTTCGCCGCGCGGTCGCTCGCGTCCGGGAAGATGAACCCGAGCCCGTCCGCGGTCTCGTAGGTCGTGGGGCCGTCCTGGAACGACCAGCCGCCACTCGCGGCCAGCAGCACGGGCGGCGGCGGACGCGCACCCAGCACCTGCGGGTCGCAGGCGAAGGTCTCGCAGTACACGTGGACGATGGACTCGTCGAGGGCGGCCGGGTTGTCGATGCGCGGCGAGGTCAGCGGCACGAGCTGCCTGCCGACCAGCAGCTGCACCGGCTCGGGCGGGGCGACCCGGATCTCCACCGCCTGCCCGGCGTCCACCGCGTCGCGCGCCGCGTACATGCCCGCGAGATACTCCTCGAGCGCGCGCGCCCAGCGCGCCTGCTTGGCCAGCTCCCTGCGGCTCACCTGGCCGGGCGCGCTCAGGCGCTCGAGCTCCTGCTCGTGAGCAGCCAGCACCTCACCGAGCGCGACCGCGGCGAAGTCGGCGCGCACCGGTTCCGGTGCGCCGGCGAGGCTGGTGGCAAGGCGTGCGAGGACGGTGTCGCCGGCAACCGCGGGCACGGCCGGCGGCAGCAGCAGGCACACGCCCGCGAGCGCGCCGCGCAGGGCGCGCGCAGACGTGGCGGCGGCAGCGACGGCACTGACCATGGGCGGATCCTCGGCCAGCCCGGGCGTGGGCGCAAACGAAGCAGACGGGTCGGGCACGGCCCGTGCGCGCCGGCATACGTTCGCGACACGGCTCGTGCCTGGGACGCGGCCCGGAGACGAAGCAGGCGTTTCGCACTTGACGGCGTGCCCGCGGGCGCTCGATGCGACAGGGCTCCGTGACGCGTGCGCCCCGTCTCGCGGCCACGCGCCTGCCCTTCCCCCGGGCATGCGCGGCGCTGCACGCATGCCCCGGGGGACGGGCGCCCCGTCAAGGCTCAGACGAGGCGGGACGACACCTTCGCGGCCAGCGCCTCGAGGGTGTCGCGCAGCGCGCGGACCTCGTCGTGCAGCGCCGCGTTCGCCTCCTCGAGCTCGTGGATCTGCGCCTGCTGTGCCTTGATGCCCTCCACCGCGACGGCGACCACGTTGGCGTACTTCACGCCGCGCACGCCGACCTCACCCGGCTCGCGCCGGACCACCTGCGGCAGCACGCGCTCGACGTCCTCGCCGATGAAGCCGATGTCCGGTCGTCCGCCGTCCTTCCAGTCGAAGCGAACGCCGTTCAGGCCCATGATCAGGTCCAGCGGCTTCTCGATCGGGCGCACGTTCTCCTTCAGCGCGCCGGAGGACTGCTGCTCGAAGCCCTGCGCGGTGACGACGCCGTTCACCGCGACGTTGTTCTGGAACTGGAAGCCCGCGGGATCCTCGAAGATCATGCCGAGCGCCCCGGTGCCGGGGCCCGCCGAGATCCGGCACGGCGGTGCACCGATGGCGATCGATGTCTCGCGGCCGGCCGGGTTTCGGAACAGGAAGTTCTCGGGATCCTCGAAGATGAGGCCCAGCCGTTGACCGTCGGGGCCGAGCGCACCGGTCAGCAGCCGGCATTCCTCGGCGCCGATGGCGAGGGCGCTCTCGCCGCCTAGCGGATTGCGGAACAGGAAGTCACCCGGATCCTCGAAGATCATGCCGAGGCGCCGGCCGTCGTCGGCGAGCCCGCCGGCCTGGATGCGGCACAGCGACGCCGCCGCGGCGGCCGCGTTCAGCTGTACGGCGGGGAGTCCGAAGGACAGCACGTTGGGTGCGTTCGCGTCCGGGTTGGCCAGCACCATGCCGCCGGGGTCGAGGACGATCAGCCCGACATCGGGCTGGGCGGTCAGGCCGCACTGGTTGGTCGGCCCGAACAGCAGTGACGGCGTCGTCGTGCCGTCGGGAGAGAGGATGCGGATGCCGCCCGGATCGGTGAGCTGCAGCCCGCCCGGTCCCTGCGGGTCGACGCTGATCGAGCAGTCGTCCGTCGGCCCGAACAGCAGCGAGTTCGCGCCGGCGCGGTTCGGGTTCAGGATGCGGATGCCGTTCGGGTCGCGAAGCATCAGCCCGGCCGGGCCGTCCGGGTTGACCTCGACGGTGCAGTCGTCCGTCGGCCCGAAGAGCAGGCGGTCCGGGCCCTGCAGGGCGTCGATGCGGATCTGCTCGAACTCGCCGTTCGCGAGCTGGTCCTCGACGGCGTCCAGGCGCCGGTCGAGCTGCACGAACGGGCGGCCCCTCGGGAGGCGCCTGGATCGATCGTCTTTGGACTTCGCTTCCGCGGAGACGGTGATTGCGCCGATCGCGCCTGCGGTCAGCGCGCTGCCAACGAACTTGCGTCGTTCCATGTTCCTGCTCCCGGTGTGGTCTGTGACGACCCGCGAGGATCCCGCCCACGCGGATTCATGCATTCTCGGGGTGTACACACGGGGAAAGAATACGTAGATGTGCCTATCTTCAGGAGTTCGCGGGGTCGGGGCACACCGTTAAGGCCTGTCGTGGCACACACGCTCTCGCCCGTGCGCCCGATGTCCCCTGCGACACGCACCGGGTGCTCACGGCTCCGCGTGCGAGCGTGTTGCCCCGGTGACGGTGCGCCAATCCGCTGCACGTGCCTGTGCGCCCGGATCCCGCTCACTCGTGACGAGGAGGACGGGCAGGAAGGGGAGCGACATGGAGCCGGCGAGCGGGGTCGTGCGCTCGGCACGTCGCGCAACAGCTGTTCAGCGGAGGTCGGTGCGTCGCTCGCCGGCGGCGAGCCCTTCGATGTGCGCGGGCAATGCGCTCATGTGCGCGACGATGGCGATCGCGCCGTTCGCGAGCAGCCGGTCGCCGTGCTCCGGACCGCAGTGGCTGCCGCCGGTGAAGCCGATCACCTGCATGCCCGCGGCGACCGCCGCGAGCACTCCGTTGACGCTGTCCTCGATCACGATGCACTCGGCGGCGGCCGCTCCCAGCTCGCTCGCCGCGTGCAGGAACAGGTCGGGCGCTGGCTTCGCGCGCGGCACCATCTCGGCGGAGTAGACGTGTCCGTCGAAGAAATCTGTCAGCCCGGTCTGCTCGAGCTTGCGGTGCAGCCCGGCGACGGACGAGCTCGACGCGACGGCCTTCGGCCGCCCGTGCAGGCCGTGCAGCACCTCCTCGACGCCGGCGATGCGCTCGAGGCGCGCGTCGAAGGTCTCACGGTAGCGGGCCCGCAACGTGGGCTCGAAGGATTCCGGCAACGGCGCTCCGAACGCGCGGCGGTGCTCGCGGTCGAGTCCCGCGAAGAAGTCCGCGGAGCTCGTGCCGAGGAAGCGCTGCTTGAAATCATCGGCGTCGAAGGACAGGCCGATCTCCGCGAGGCACGCGAGCTCGCACTCGAGCGCGAGCCCCTCGCTGTCGACCAGAACGCCGTCGCAGTCGAAGAGGATCGGGCGCAGTGCGTCAGGCATGCGCGCGGCCCGTGTCGCCGGGCGCCGGGCCGCTCATGCGGTGCGCGGCGCCCAGGTGCGCGCGAACGGCCGCTGCAGCGCGCGCTCCACGAGCTCCAGGCGGTCCTGTCCGTAGAACATGTCCCCGTCCACGAAGTACGTCGGCGAGCCGAGCACGCCACGGTCGATGGCCTCGCGCGTGTTCGCGTCGTAGGCGTCGCGCACCGCGGGGGCGTCCGCGGCGGCCAGCAGCGCTTCGCCGTCGAGGCCGCTCGCGTTCGCGATGCGCACGAGAGTCCTCTCGTCCGCGAGGTCCGCGTCGTCGGCCCAATGCGCTTCGAGCATGCGGTGCGCGAGGTCGTCGACGACGTGACCGGCGTGCAGCGCCGCGATCAGCACGCGATTCGCGAGGTCCGGAGAGTGATGATGCCACGCGGGCCGCCCGCCGAGGCTGCGCACGCCGCGGTACTCCATCCAGCGCTCCATCTCGCGGTTGAAGAAGTACTCCTTGACCGCGAGTGGCCGGTCCTTGAACGGCGTGCTGCCGGCGCCGAGCAGCACGCGGTCGAGGTCCACCGGCCGGTGGTCGATGCGCCGGCCCGCCGCGGCGGCGATGGCCATGAAGCGGGCGGATCCGATGTAGGCGTAGGCGGAGTGCGCCGCGTAGAAGTACTCGATGGCGGACATGGACAGGCCTCCGGCCGGTGCTCAGGCGCCATTCTCGGCGAGTCCGCAGGGCGCGTCCAAGCGCGGCCGGCACCGCCGCGCCCGCCGCCCGGTGCGTCAATACGGGCGGCGTGCTGCCAGGCTGCTGCAATTCGACGTCCTGTCTGACTTCGACTCGTGTCGCGACCATGTCGATACCCCGCGCGGTCTCGCGCTCGCTTCATGGATCAATCACGCGTGTGACTGATTCATGCCGCCACATCCCCGTGCCGGACGCAGGCTGTAGAGAAGCCTGCTAGCGCCGCCGCAACACGAACAGCGCGCCCACCACGGCCGCCGGCAGCGCGATCGCGGTGTACGCGAGGCCGTAGCCGCCGATCCAGTAGGCGGCGCCGAAGATCACCGGATAGACGATCTGCCCGGCGGAGCCGAACGCGAGGATGCCGCCGGTCAGCCGGCCGACCTCGGCGATCGGGGCGAGCCGCGCCGCCTCGGAAAGCAGCACCCCGTGCCACGACAGCACCGACAGGCTGATCGCGCAGTTCACCGCGAGCACTGCCGCGTGGCTCCAGTGCGGATCGAACGCGCCCATCGCAGCGGTCGAGATCGCCATGATCGCCGCGAGCACGGCGAGCAGCGTACGCGGTTCGAGCAGCGCGCTGCCCACCCAGCCCCAGAACACGCGCGCCGGAATCGCGAGCAGGGTCGCGAGGCCGAGCACCCGCCCGGCCTCCTCGAGGGTGAAGGCCAGATCCTCGAACAGGTAGGTGATCGTGAAGTTGGTGTAGATCGCCTGCATGCCGACGAAGGTGAACGCGGCGATCGCCATCGCGCGGCGCTCGGGCTGCCCGATCACGTCGCGGATCGTGATCACGAAGTCGATCAGGCGCGGCCGCGCGGCCGGATTCCGGTCGCGATCGAAGCGCGCCCGCAGCGGCTGCAACGCCACCGCGATCGCGAGCACGATCAGCGCGAGGCCGAGCGCGGTGGCGCGCCAGCCGAACATCACCGCGAGCGGCGCGAGCACCAGCCCTGAGATCGCGACCCCGGCCGGCACCCCGGTCTGCTTGACCGAGAACACCAGAGGGGCCCACTTCGGCGGCGCGTGCGCGGCGAGGATCTGCGAGCTTGCGGGCGTGGCGACGGTGGACCCGGCGCTGATGCACAGCGCGCCCAGCGCGAGCGCGGGCACGATCAACGCGGGTGTCGCCAGCAGCGCCGCGCAGGCGAGCCCCCCCGCCATCGACACGCACCCGATCTGGCTGGTGCGCAGCGCGCCGTAGCGCCGGATCACGCCGCCGCAGCCGGCCATCACGACGACCGCCACCGCGGCGAAGAACCACGTGTAGACCAGAACGAGCTTCGGGTCGAACCCTAGCTCCGCGGCGACCGCCGGGAACAGCGCCGGCAGCCCCACCTTCACCGTCGTCGCGACGGTCTGCTGCACGAGCATGGCGACGATGGCGACGAGAAGCACGGGCATGGCGCTCAGGATCCACCACGGCGCCTGGCATGTCATGCGCCCGGAAGTGCCGGCCTCGACCGCGAGGCGCCACGGTGGTGCCCGGCCGCCACGGCCGGCCGCCGGGATCATGCGGGGCCGTGCGGTTGCCGGCTTGACCCGGTCAGGGGCGATGCAATCCGTCGCCGTGCGGACGGTCCGGTGCGCACCCCCGCCACCCTCGCGCTTGACCGCGATCAATCCGGCCGCCGATCGCGCGCTCCGTTGCAGCCCTCGCACGTGGCTCCTGTTCATTCGTCACGCCGGCAAGTTGCTGACCTGGCGCGTCATTCCCGCGTCCCGGAGAGCCAGCAAGCTTCGTACCACGTCGATGTCGGGCGATCGCCGCGAGTTTGCGAAAACGTCGACCCGTTCGCGGTGCGTGCGTGCCGCTGGTCTTTAGATGCTCACCCGACGCGACCGGTTCGCGTCAGGTCTGAATACGCAAATCACAGGGAGGCAAGGACCATGAAGAGGCAGTCGACTTTCTTCTTCGTATTCGCAGTCGGACTCGCACTCGCCGGCGTGAACGCGCACGCCGCCAAGATCAAGGACGTCAAGGTCGTCAACGGCCCCGGCGAGCCCGTTCCCGTGCTGGTCGACGGCGTCGTGCCGGTGGCGCTCGACGAGCCCGTCGCGGTGAGCGTGCCCGAGCCGCTCGCGGTGGACGTGGACGCAGTGCGCCAGCCGTTCCAGTTCGATGGTTTCATCATCCGCGAGTCCGTCGACGATCCGCCGCAGGTCACGCTGTTCGACGTGCCGGCCGATCGCTCGCTCGTCATCGAGACGCTCAGCGTCGCGGCGTTCCAGGCCGAGGTGCTTGGACCGACCCTGCTCGTGGAGCGTGGCGGCAACGCGCTCGCGTCACCGGTCCTCGTGCAGAACGGCGCTTCGCCGTCGTACTCCTCGCTGCACCGCGTGGTGCTGCGCATCGGCGCAGGCGCGACGGTCGATGGCATCGTCAACTCGCTCGGGCGGTTCCGGTTCATGATCTCCGGCTATCTGCTGCCGGCAGGCGACTGACGGCGCGAGCGGCGCTCGCGTGATGCCTGCGGGCCGGGCCGTGCGCCCTGCCCGCACGCGCCGTGCGGCCGCTCACGCGCTCAGGCCGAAGCTGACGCCGGTCGCGCGAGCGCGACGAGCATCAGCGCCGTCGCGGCCGCCGCGAGCCCGATGTAGCCGACGCACACCGCGTCCAGCGACACGCCCGCGTCCATCAGCGCGCCCGCGCTAACCGGCCCGAGCGCCGAGCTGAACACCCGCATCGCCGCGACCAGGCTCTTGATCGCGCCGAGGTGCATCACGCCGTAGAGCTCCGCCCACATCGCGGTGAGCAGCGTCTGCGTGACGCCGGAGGACAGCCCGAGCAGCGCGAGGTAGGGAACCACGATCCACGCCGCGTCGCCGAGCGCGACCACCGCGAGCGCGAGCGCGATGGGCGCGAGCAGCGCCGGCAGCACCTTCAGCGCCCCGAGGCGATCGACCAGCGGCCCCACCACCAGCGCGGTGCACACGGTCGCGATTGCATAGAGCACGTAGTTGCCCGTGATCCACGCGTGCGACCAGCCCTTCGCGTCGGCGAGGTTCAGGTGGTGGAAGAACAGCGCCGTCACGATCAGCGACGGCGACAGCACCGCCGGCGTCAGCAGCCAGAAGCGCGTGTCGCGCAGCATCTCGCCGCGGGTCCACGAGCGCTGCGCGTGCGCACCGCCGCGCGCCGCGTCGCTCAGGCGCCGCTCGTGCGCGCGATGGCGCTCGCCGTGGCCGCGCAGCAGCCACAGCGACACCGGTCCCACGCCGAGCGCGACCAGCACGCCGATCAGCACGTAGGTCTCGCGCCAGCCGACGGCCGCGATCAGAAGCACCGCCGCGAACGGCAGCACCGCCTCGCCGGCCGCGAAGCCCAGCGACGCGATCGCGATCCCCCGCCCGCGCTCGCGATCGAAGTAGCGCGCCATCGACGTCAGTGCGACGTGGCTGAACAGCCCCTGCCCGGACTGGCGAAGCAGGAAGATCGCGAGCACCAGCGCGAACGGCCCGGCAGCCGCGGCCGTCACCGCGCAGGCCGCCGCGAACAGCACGCACACGGCGGCGGTGTAGTGACGCAGGTCGAAGCGGTCGAGCAGCTTGCCCGTCCACGGCAGCACCGCCGCGCTCGCGAGCGTGCCGGCCATGTAGATCGTGCCCCACGCGGTGTGGGTCAGCGAGAACTCGCCCTGCAGCGCCGGGCCGAAGACACCGATGAAGTAGGTCTGGCCGAAGCTCGACGACAGCGCGATGAAGAAGCCGAAGCCGAGGAAGCGGCGGTTGGCGACGGCGAACCGGAGGTAGGAGGCGGGGGGCATGCAACGGCGGCCGGCGCGATACGGGGCGCCAGCCTACTGCGATCCGCGCCGCGCCCTGCGAGCGGTCGAGGGCCGCGAGGCCTCAGCAGCCGAGCGTGTGGCGCCAGACCTACGGTCGATGCCGAGGCGCGCGCCGCCGCGGGTTCGCGGCGGCGACGCCGGGCGAAGGTTGCCCGGATGCCCGCGGTGCCGTCAGCAGCGCCGACGCCGCGCGAAGCCGGCGCCGGCGACGCCCAGTGCGAGCAGCGCGAGGGTGGCGGGCGAGTCCACGCCGATCTGGTCGATGGGGTTGAACGTGTCCTCGAACTGCCAGGCCAGGATCTGGTGGTTGCCGAAGCCCGAGCCGGTCGCGGCGGTGAACCCGACGAAGGCGCTGGTCTGGTTGAGCACCGTGGTGAGGTCCAGGTTCGTGAGGCCCAGCATGGAGGCCAGCGGGCGCACCGTGGTGTTCTCCGCCCAGCGCACCTCGATGGCGTCGGCGGCGCCGTCGTAATCCACCCACACGGACCAGGTGGATCCGTTGTCGAAGTCGGGCGAGAGCGGTGGCGTCGACACCACCGATGCGAGGCTGCCGTTGAGGTCGATGCCCACGTGATTGCTGCCGCCCGGCTCGCCGTTGTTGAAGGTGTCGAACTCCACCGCGAGGCTGTTCGGGATCCCCGCGTAGCCCAGGCCGCCGCCGATGCCGCCGACGGCGTTCGACGTGGTCTGCAGCGTGAACGTGAGCCCGTCGGCGCCGCCCCCGAGACCGCCGCGCTCGGTGATGCGGAACTGGAACGCGGTGCTGAACGATGCATCCGAGGCCAGTGACGCCGCAGTGGTGGAGAACACCGATCCGCCCTGCCCGGTGAGCGCCGGCGTCAGGCGGATGGCGTTGCCCACCTGCACGGCGGCGCCGTTCAGGCTGAGCCCGCTGACGTCGGAGAAGTCGGGGAACAGAAGCGTCGTGGCCTGCGCGCCGGACGCGAAGCAGGCGGTCGTCAGGGCGCCGGCAAGCAGGTGGCGGGTGAACGGGCGCATCGCGAATCCTCGGTGGTGATCGATCTGCGGCGCGGCGTTCGTCGGGCCGCGTCCAGCGCGGAGCAGCAAATCTCGTGCCTCTGATGAGAAAAGCGAATGTGTACAGTGGTTTGCGTCAGCCGACGTCGGCCGGCCGCGGCGGCGCCGGGGGCGGCTGTAAGGAATTCCGACAGTCCGGGCACGGCCCTGCGGCCCGGCTCGGCGCCACCGCGAGCGACGCCAGCGCACTGCGGGGAGGCCGTGCGGCCCGCTTCCCGCTGCGGGCCGGTCCGCGCCGTCGGGGACCGCCGGGCCTCAGCAGCCGCGCGTGTGGTACCAGACCCAGGGTCCGTCGCCGGGCGCGCGCCACTTCACCCAGCCCTCGTGCGCCGTGACCGCCACGGTCCCGGACGCGCAGTAGTCCGACGGCTGCTTCACGATCACGCGCATCCAGTCACCCCGGATCTCCTGCGGCTCGAGGTGATGGTCGCCGGCCACGGTCGCGATCCGCGCCGCGTGCGGATGCGGCCGCGCGCGCAGCCGGTGCGGCACCGCGCGGCGGAAATGCAGCGGCGAGATCAGCGGCGACAGGAAGCGCTCGCCCCACGGCTCGAAGCGCAGCGCCGGCGCGTGGGCGTCCAGGTGGCACTCGTGGACCCACGCCGTGCCGCTCGAGTCGTCCGCGTCCGGCGGTGCGTAGCGCAGGCGCAGCCAGCCGTCCTCGCGCCGCTCCGGCACGACGAACGACAGTGTCTCGTAGGCCGTCTCCAGCAGCCCGCGGGTGCCGAGCGCAAGCCACGGCGCAGCGTCGCCGTGGCCGCCGTCGCGCAGCCAGCCGTCGTGGATGTGGCCGGCGACGCCGCCGCCCGGCGCCGCGAACAGCACGAGGCGCACGCGCCCGGGCCAGTCCGGGACCCACGCCGCGTGCTCGGCCGGGCGTACGTGCCCGACGCCGAGGGGCATGCGGGCCGGATCGGGGTACGCGGCGTCGAGGCGCACGTAGGGCCGCGCCGGCGCGGCGACCTCCGGCGGCGCGCGCGGCGGGTCCGCGGGCGGACACGCGGCGCCGGCGCCGCCCGGGGACAGCAGGACGACGGCGCCGACGATCGCTCTCCACATCGCGGTGGCCTCTGGCGTGAGCCGGGCGGGTCTCCTGGGGCTGCCTCCCGTGCGGCAGTACCATGCGCGTGCTGTCCGCGGAGACCGGGTTCATGATCCCAAGTCGCACGCCCTCGCGCCATCGGTACGCCGCGACGCCGGCGCGTCGCGCACGTTTCCGGCGTCCGCGGACGTGAGCCGCGCACCGCGCTTCACCGCGCTGGTCGAGGGCCTGCCGGCGGCGATCCCGTTCGTCGGGCCCGAGACCCTGGAGCGCCGCCGCGGCGCGCCGTTCCGCGCGCGCATCGGCGCCAACGAGAGCGCCTTCGGCTGCTCGCCGCGTGCCGCCGACGCGATGCGTGCGGCCATCGGGCAGGTGGCCTGGTACAACGACCCCGAGGCCTTCGACCTGCGCGAGGCGATCGCGTTTCGCCACGGCGTGTCCATCGACGAGGTGCTGGTCGGGGCCGGCATCGACGAGATGCTGGGCAACGTCGTGCGCATGCTGGTCGAGCCCGGCACGCCGGTGGTCACGTCGCGCGGCGCCTATCCCACGTTCAGCTACCACGTCGCCGGCTACGCCGGCGCGCTCGAGGCGGTGCCGTACCGCGACGACGCGGCCGACCTCGACGCGCTGCTCGACGCCGTGCGGCGCACCGGTGCGCCGCTGGTGTACCTGTCCAACCCCGACAACCCGATGGGCACGTACCGCCGCGCCGGAGACGTGCGCGCGTTCGTCGAGGCGCTGCCCGAACGCACGCTGCTGGTGCTGGACGAGGCCTACGTGGAGTTCGCGCCGGACGACGCCACGTGGCCGGTGGACACGGCAGACCCGCGGCTCATCCGCATGCGCACCTTCTCGAAGGCCCACGGCATGGCCGGTGCCCGCGTCGGCTACGCGGTCGCGCCCGCGCAGACCATCACGGGTCTCGGCAAGATCCGCAACCACTTCGGCGTCAACCGCATCGCGCAGGCGGGCGCGCTGGCCTCGCTCGCGGACGACGCGTTCGTCGCGTCCGTGGTGCGCGAGGTCGCCGCGGGGCGCGACGCGTACCACGCGCTGGCCGCGAGGCTCGGGCTCGCTTCCGTGCCGTCGGCGACGAACTTCGTGTGCATCGACGTCGGCGGCGGCGACCGGGCGCGCGCGCTGCTCGCACGGCTCCAGGAGGACGGCGTGTTCGTGCGCATGCCGGGGGTGGCGCCGCTGGACCGCTGCGTGCGGGTGACGGTCGGAAGCGCCGAGGAGCGGGCGATCTTCGCTGACGCGTTCGAGGCCGCGCTGGCGACGGTGCCGAGGTAGCACGCCCCGGGAGCGGCGCGGCCCTAGAATCGGCGGCGTGGGATTGCGGGGCGATGCCGGCCGGGGACGGGCCCGGCGTTCGCGCCCCCCGTAGCCGGGTCCGGACATTGCCCCGCCGCGTAACGAGCAGGATGAGGAGAAGCGGATGACTGTGAAGCGGATCGGCGTGGTCGGCGCCGGCACGATGGGGCGCGGAATCGCGCAGGTGTGCGCCGAGGCGGGCTACGAGGTCGTGATGAGCGACGTCAGCGAGGACGCGCTGCGCGCCGGGCGCGGAGGCATCGGGAAGACGCTCGCGCGGGCGGTCGAGAAGGAGCGCATCAGCGCGGCGGATCGCGACGCGGTGCTCGCGCGCATCGCGACCGCGACGCAGCTCGACGCGATGGCGGACGTGGACCTGTGCATCGAGGCGGCGACCGAGAACCCACAGGTCAAGCTGGACCTGTTCCGCTCACTGGAAGCGGCGTGCCGCGAGGATGCGGTGCTCGCGTCGAACACCTCGTCCATCTCGCTGACGCGCATCGCCGGCGCGTGCCGCGTGCCGGGACGCGTGGTCGGGATGCACTTCTTCAACCCGGTGCCGGTGATGAAGCTCGTCGAGCTGATCCGCGCGTTGCAGACCACCGACGAGACCTTCGAGACCGTGCGCGCGGTCACCGACCGGGTCGGCAAGACCGCGGTCAGTGTCGCCGACAGCCCCGGCTTCGTGGTCAACCGCATGCTGGTGCCGATGATCAACGAGGCGGTCTACGTGCTCGCCGAGGGCCTCGCGAGCGCGAGCGCGATCGACGACGCGATGAAGCTGGGCGCGAGTCACCCGATCGGCCCGCTCGCGCTGGCCGACCTCATCGGCCTCGACGTGTGCCTGTACGTGATGGACGTGCTGCACCGCGAGTTCGCGGACTCGAAGTACCGCGCATGCCCGCTGCTGCGGCGCATGGTCGATGCCGGCCACCTCGGCCGCAAGAGCGGGCGCGGCTTCTTCGAGTACGGCTGACGCGCGCCTGTCGGCGCTGGACCCGGTGCGCGTGCTGACCCGCGCGCTGCGCGTCGAGGTCGGCGGCGACTCGGCGGCGTCTTGGACGTCTTGGGGTCGAACCAACCTATCCGAGTGATTTCAATGATGTTCGTCTCGAATTCGGCGCGTGGCGGGGCCTTGGATGTAGCGCCCGGGAAAGCAGATGGGCGCACGCGCCGGGTCGCCGCGTGCGGGACGGCGGACGGGTAGGCGGTTCACGACGGCGGAGGCGCAGCGGCATGGGAATCACACGGCGGCTCGGCGAGTGGGTGGCGGACGTCCCGCCGCGCGCGACGGACGTGGCGCGCGAGCGTGCAGCCGCGGCCGTGGAGGACACGGTGGCCTGCATGGTGGCCGGCGCCGGCGACCGTGGCGCGCAGGCCGTGCGCACCGCGGCCGGGGCGCTCGGCGACGGCCCGGCGACCGTGATCGGCAACGGCGGGCGCGGTGCGAGCGCACCGTTCGCCGCGCTCGCCAACGGCGCGTCCGCGCACGCGCTGGACTACGACGACAACTTCCTGCCGGGACTCACGCACGCCTCCGCGGTGCTGGTGCCGGCGCTGCTGGCGCTGGCCGAGGCGCGCGACCTCGGCGGTGCGCGGTTGCTCGATGCGTACGTGGTGGGCCTCGACGTTCACGCGGTGCTCGGGCGCGGCATCGGGCGCGGCCACTACGACCTCGGCTGGCACAGCACGTCCACCGTCGGCTGCATCGGCACCGCCGCGGCATGTGCGCGGCTGCTGGGCCTGGACGCGGCGGGGGTGACGCGGGCGCTGAGTCTGGGCGTGAGCATGGCGAGCGGCGCCAAGGTGCAGTTCGGCACGCCGGCGAAGCCGTTCCACGCCGGCCTCGCGGCGCAGCACGCGGTGCTCGCGGCGACGCTGGCCGACGCGGGGCTGGACGCGCACCCCGAGGCGATCGAAGGCTTCCGCGGCTTCACCAGCCTCTACGGCGCCGCACCGGACGTCGACTGGGACGCGCAGCTCGCCGCGCTCCACGGGCCGCCCGTCATCGAGACGGACGGCCTCGCACCGAAGCGTCACCCGTGCTGCGGGTCGGCGCATCGCATCCTCGACGCTCTGCTCGCGCTGCGCGCCGAGCACGGCTTCGAGACCGGCGACGTCGTGCGCGTCGATGCCGAGGTCGGCTACGGCAACGCGCGCAACCTGTGCTACTCATCGCCGCGCAACGAGATGGAGGCGCGCTTCTCGCTGAACTACTGCGTCGCGGTGGCGCTGCGCAGCGGGCGGCTGACGCTCGCGGACTTCACCGCCGGCGCCGTCCAGGATGCCGAGGTGCGGGCGCTGATGCCGCGCGTGTTCATGCACGCGACACCGGCGGGTGCCGAGGACGCGGCGCCCGGCGGGCGGCTGCCGCACCGGGTGCGCGTCACGCTCGCCGACGGCCGGGTGCTGGAGGCGGAATCGCTCTGGCCGCGCGGCACCGTGCACGCGCCCTTCAGCGACGCCGAGCGGGGCGAGAAGTTCGACGACTGCGTGCGCGGCTTCCTGTCCGCGGAGGACGTGCTCGCGCTGCGCGACGCGCTCGCGCGCCTGCCGGCCCTGGACTCGGTGCGCGTGCTGACCCGCACGCTGCGCTTCGAGGCCGGCGGCGACTCGGGAGAGCGCTTCGCCCGGCGTGAGGCGGCGGCCGCGGCGCAGTAGCCGGCGCAGCGCTCGCCGCGGCGCGCGGACGCCGCCATCTCGGGCCGTCAGGCCGTGCGGAATGCTCCGGCGGGCCGACGCGACGCAGCGTTCATCGTCGCTCTCCTCGATACATCCTCACGAACTCCGTGTTGTCCGCATCCCCCAGCCCGTCCGTCACCAGCTTGCGGTGCAACTGCTCCACCAGCGCCGTCACCGGCATCACCGCTCCCGTGCGCTTCGCGAGATCCCCGATCATCCCCAGATCCTTCAGCATGATCGCGAGCCGCCCTTCGATCGTGTCGAACTCCGAGCGCGCCATCTTCCCCATGAACTCCTGGAGCAGCCGCGAGTCCGCGCGCCCGCCGGCCAGCGCCTGCGGGATCTTCGCCGGGTCCACGCCGGCGCGTTCGGCCAGCGCGCACGCCTCCGCGAGCACCGCGAAGCCGCACGCGACGAGCACCTGGTTGATCATCTTCGTGCTCTGCCCGGCGCCGTGGCCGCCCATCAGCGTCGCGCGCGCGGCGAGGGCATCCCACAGCGGCTGCGCGCGCGCATGGTCGGCCGGGTTGCCGCCCACCATCACCGCCATGCGGCCTTCGAGCGCGGCCGGGGCGCCGCCGGAGATGGGCGCGTCCAGCCAGCCCATGCCGCAGCGCTCCTGCAGCCGCGCGGCGAGGTCGCGGGTGAGACCGGCGTCGATCGTGGACATGTCGACCAGCAGCTTGTCCGGGCGGCCGGCGTCCGCGATGCCGTCGTCACCGAACACGGTGCGCTCGACGGCTGCACCGTCGGTGACGCAGACGATCACGAGGTCGGCGGCGCGCGCGAGGTCGGCCGGGGTCGCAACGGCGGTGGCGCCCGCGGCGAGCACCGGCTCGAGCCGCGCGGCTGTGCGGTTCCACACGCGCACGTCGTGGCCGCAGTCCACGAGCCTGCGCATGATCGCGGCGCCCAGGGTTCCGGCGCCGGCGCAGCCGACGGTGAGCTTCGA
>CBDUCN010000043.1:0-22765 GCA_965365655.1 uncultured Gammaproteobacteria bacterium
GCCCCGCGCGCAGGGCGCGGCTGGTCGCGACGTACAGGTCGCGCAGCAGCGACGCACGCCAGTCGTTCCACAGCTTCGGGTTCGTGCCGCGGATGTCGCCCACCGTGAGCAGGTAGAGGTAGTCCAGGTGGTTCTGGTCCGCGACCGCGAGCGCGAACTCGTGCACCACCGACGGGTCGCTGATGTCGCGGCGCTGCGACGTGGTGGACATCAGCAGGTGATGGCGCACCAGCCAGGCCACCAGGCGCGCGTCGTACTGCGACAGGCCGTGGTCGAGGCAGAAGTCCAGCGCGTCGAGCGCGCCCAGCTCGCTGTGATCTCCGCCGCGGCCCTTCGCGAGGTCGTGGAACAGCCCGGCCACGTAGAGCAGCTCCGGCTTCGGCAGACGCGTGAAGATCGACGCGCACAGCGGATGCTCGTCGGCGCGCTCGGGGATCGCGAACGCGCGCAGGTTGCCCACCACGCGCAGGGAGTGCTCGTCCACGGTGTACATGTGGAACAGGTCGAACTGCATGCGCCCGGCCACCCGGTCGAACACCGGCAGGTACGCGCCGAGCACGCCGTAGCGGTGCATGCGCTCGAGCTCGTGGGTCACGCCTCGCGGCTGGCGCAGGATCTCGAGAAACAGGCTGCGCGCGCGGATGTCGGCACGCAGCCGGTCGTCGATGAGGTGGGTGTGGTCGCGCACCAGGCGGATGGTGGTCGCGCGCACGCCCTCGAGCTCGGGGTGCTGCTGGAGCACCAGGAACAGCTCGAGCAGCGCCCACGGCTGGCGCCGGAACACCTCGCCGTCGCGCACCTCCAGGAAACCGGACACGCTCTGGAAGCGCCGGTTGATGGGCACCGGCCGCTCCGGCTCCGGCGGCAGCAGGATGGCCTCCTGCAGCAGCTCCTCGATCATCTCGCCGAGCCGCGACAGGTCCATCACCGTGCGGTAGTAGCGGCGCATGAACTGCTCCACCGCGAGGTTCGCGTCGTCGTCGCGGTAGCCGAAGCGCTCCGCCAGCGCGCGCTGGTTCTCGAACAGCAGCCGGTCCTCGCGCCGCCCGGCGTCCACGTGAAGCGCGAAGCGCACCTGCCACAGGAAGTCGCGTCCCTCGGACAGCAGCCGGTGCTCGGCGGCGGTGAGGAAGCCGCGCTCCACGAGATCCTCGAGGCGCTCCACGCCGAAGTGGTGGTGTGCGACCCAGGCCAGGATCTGCAGGTCGCGCAGGCCGCCCGGGCTCTCCTTGACGTTCGGCTCCACCTTGTACGCGGTGCCGTCGAAACGCCTGTAGCGCTCGCGCTTCTCTTCCAGCTTCGCGCGCAGGAAGTCGGCGCTGCTCCACACCGCGCGGCCGGTGGCCTCGGCGCGCATCTGCGCCAGCAGCTCGGGCGAGCCCGCGATCAGGCGCGACTCGAGCAGGCTGGTCGCGATCGTGATGTCCTCGCGTGCGCGCGCGGCGCACTCGCGCGGGCTGCGCACGCTGTGCCCGACGTCCAGGCCCAGGTCCCAGAGGCACGCGACGAAGGCCTGCAGCGGATCCAGCAGCTCGGGGGGCGGGGTGTCCGCGGTGAGCACGAGCACGTCGATGTCCGACGCCGGGTGCAGCTCGCCGCGCCCGTAGCCGCCGACCGCGACCAGCGCCGCGTCCTCGCCCAGGCCGTGCAGAGCCCACGCGCTGGCCAGCACCTCGTCGATGCGCGCCGCGAGCTCCGGCACCAGCCGCGACGCGGGCTCGCCGGCCTCGAAGCGGCGCACGACCTCGCCGCGCGCGTCGCGCGCCCGCGCCCGCAGCGCGATCAGCGCGTCGGCAGGCGGCGCGGCGGACTCGGTGGCCACCCGGCTCAGGCCGCCGCGCCGGGGCTCTGGGTCAGGATCTCGACCCCGTCGTCGGTGACCAGCACGGTGTGCTCCCACTGCGCCGACAGGCTGCGGTCCTTGGTCACCACGGTCCAGCCGTCCTTCAGCAGCTTCACGTGACGCTTGCCCGCGTTGACCATCGGCTCGATCGTGAAGGTCATGCCCGGTTCCAGGCGCTCGCGGGTGCCGGGGCGGCCGTAGTGCAGCACCTGCGGGTCCTCGTGGAACTGCTCGCCGATGCCGTGCCCGCAGTACTCGCGCACCACCGAGCAGCGGTGGCTCTCGGCGTGGCGCTGAATCGCGTGGCCGATGTCCCCCAGGTGCACGCCAGGGCGGACCATCTCGATGCCCACGTGCAGGCACTCGTGCGCGATGCGGCACAGCCGGCGCGCCGCGATGGACGCGTCACCGACCAGGAACATGCGGCTGGTGTCGCCATGGAAGCCGTCCTTGATGACGGTGATGTCGACGTTGACGATGTCGCCGTTCTTCAGCTCCCGCTCGCCCGGGATGCCGTGGCACACCTCCCGGTTGACCGAGGTGCAGATCGACTTCGGGAATCCGCGGTAGTTCAGCGGCGCCGGCACCGCCTGCTGCACGTCGACGATGTAGTCGTGGCAGATCCGGTCCAGCTCGGCCGTGCTCACGCCCGGCTGCACGTGGGGGGTGACCATGTCCAGCACCTCCGCAGCCAGGCGGCCGGCGACCCGCATCTTCTCGATCTGCTCGGGCGTCTTGATACTGTGCGGCATGGGGCGGACGGAGGGGGGACGTTGGGCCGGTAAGGTACAGCGTCCGGCGCTTTGTCGCGGCAAGCCGCCTATGGTATAAAGCGCGCCCGCTCGCGGCAACGGCGGCTCCCGGCATCGGGGGGCGGCGCGGCCCGACGGGCAAAACCCGCCGTCCGGCCGCACCCGATGCGCGCCGGGCCGCGAAAAAAACCGCACACGTGCCGGCACGCGCGTCCGGGTGCCCGCCACGCCACGCCCCGAACGGGGGAGGCGGCGGCGGGTTGACGCGTGGGGCACGTGGAGGCCCAACCCAACTCTATGGAGGCGCAAGCCCATGGCCAACGTCACGATGCGTGACATGCTGCAGGCCGGAGTCCATTTCGGCCACCAGACCCGCTTCTGGAATCCGAAGATGCTTCCCTACATCTTCGGCGAGCGGAACAAGATCCACATCATCAACCTCGAGCGGTCCATGCCGCTGTTCATGGACGCCCTGAACTTCCTGGGGCGCATGGCGGCGAGCCGCGGCACGGTGCTGTTCGTGGGCACCAAGCGCAACGCGCAGGCGCTGGTGGCCGAGGAGGCCCGGCGCTGCGGCATGCCGTACGTGGACCGGCGCTGGCTCGGCGGCATGCTGACCAACTTCCGCACGGTGAAGCAGTCCATCAAGCGCCTGAAGGACCTGGAGACGCGGCTGGCGGACGGCAGCCTGGACCGGGTCACGAAGAAGGAGCGCCTGTCGCTGGAGCGCGAGCTGGGCAAGCTCGAGCGCGGGCTGGGCGGCATCAAGGACATGGAGAACCTGCCCGACGTGCTGTTCGTGATCGACGTGGGCCACGAGAAGATCGCGGTCAGCGAGGCGGTCAAGCTGGGCATCCCGGTGGTCGGGGTCGTCGACACCAACAACAGCCCCGAGGGCGTCGACTACGTGATCCCGGGCAACGACGACGCGCTGCGCTCCATCGAGCTGTACGTGCGCTGCGCCGCCGATGCCATCAGCGAGGGGCGCGAGTCGGCCCAGCTCACGCGGGCGGCAGAGGGCGGTGACGACGCTGGCGAAGACGCCGGCAAGCGGCGTGGCGCGAAGCGCAAGCCGCGGCCCGCGAAGACGGATGAGCCCGCCGCCGAGCCCGCCGCGGAGGCCGCCGCCGAGCCTGCCGCCGAGGCGCCTGCCGGCGCGGCCGAAGCGACCGGGGACGCGCCCGCCGCAGCGGGCGGCGACGGCGAGGATCCGGCGCCGGGCGCGGAAGGCACGACCCCCGCCGGCGCGGGCTGAGCGGGTGTCGAACGACGGAATGGCCACGGGAACGGGTACGCAACGATGACGATCACGGCGAGCATGGTGAAGGAGCTCCGCGAGCGCACCGGCGCGGGGATGATGGAGTGCAAGAAGTTCCTGGTGGAGGCCGCCGGTGACATCGATCTGGCGGTCGAGAACCTGCGCAAGGCGGGCCAGGCCAAGGCGGACAAGAAGGCCGGCCGGGTGGCCGCCGAGGGCGTGATCGCGGTCGAGCGCGCGGCCGGTGGCGCGGCGATCGTCGAGCTCAACTGCGAGACCGACTTCGTCGCGAAGAAGGAGGAATTCCAGGCCTTCGCGGCGCTCGCCGCGGCGCGTGCGCTGGCCGAGGGCGTGGACGACGTCGACGCGCTGGCCGCGAGGCCGGCGGGCGACGGGAGCGATCAGAGCCTGGAGGATCGCCGTCGCGAGCTGGTGGCCGCGATCGGCGAGAACATCACGCTGCGCCGGGTGCGCTGCATGAAGGCACGCGGTACGCACCTCGGCGTCTACCTGCACCAGGGCGCTCGCATCGGCGTCGTCGTGGACCTGGAGGGAGGCAGCGAGGCACTGGCCCGCGACATCGCGATGCACGTCGCGGCGGTCAAGCCGCTGGCCCTCGACGAGGCGCACCTCGACGCCGACGTGCTCGAGAAGGAGCGCGAGATCCTGCGTGCCCAGGTGGCCGACTCCGGCAAGCCGCCGGAGATCCAGGAGAAGATGCTCGCCGGACGCGTCGCGAAGTTCCTGAAGGAGAACACGCTGCTCGGGCAGCCCTTCGTGAAGGAGCCGGACACGACGGTCTCGAAGCTGCTCTCCTCCCACGGTGCCAGCGTGACCGGCTTCGTGCGCTTCGAGGTGGGCGAGGGGATCGAGAAGAAGAGCGAGAACTTCGCCGAAGAGGTGATGGCGCAGGTGCGCGAGAGCGCGAAGCAGCCGGGCTGAGCGGGGTCGCCGGCGAGCGGCGGCGGGTGGTGCAGGCCCGCCGCGTCCCAGGGGGGTAGACGATGGAGCGCACCACGAGGCGGTCCGGGCACGTCCCGGGAACGGTTGCCGGGCCGCGTGCGCGGGCGGTCGCCGCCGCGTGAGCTCTCCTGCGCCGCGCTATCGCCGCATCCTGCTGAAGCTGTCCGGCGAGGCCCTGCAGGGCGACGTCGGCCACGGCATCGACGCCGACACCCTGGACCGGCTGTCGGTGGACGTCGGGGAGCTGCGCGCCCACGGCATCGAGGTCGCGATGGTCATCGGGGCCGGCAACATCTTCCGCGGGGCGCCGCTCGCGGCGCGCGGGATGGACCGGGTGACCGCCGATCACATCGGCATGCTGGGCACCGTGATCAACGCCCTCGCGCTGCAGGATTCCCTGGAGCGGCACGGGCTGTTCGCGCGGGTCATGTCCGCCATCCGGGTCAACGAGCTGTGTGAGGACTACCTGCGGCGGCGCGCGATCCGCCACCTGGAGAAGGGCAGGGTCGTGATCTTCGCCGCGGGCACCGGCAACCCGTTCTTCACCACCGACTCCGCGGCGGCGTTGCGCGCGATCGAGGTGGACGCCGAGCTGATGATCAAGGCGACCAAGGTGGACGGGGTCTACTCGGCGGATCCGGTCCTCGACCCGCACGCGCGCCGCTACGAGCGCCTGGGGTACGACGAGGCGCTGCGCCGCAAGCTGGAGGTGATGGACGCCACGGCGCTGGTGCTGTGCCGGGACAACGGGATGCCGCTGCGGGTGATCGACATGCACAAGCCCGGGGCGCTGCTGCGCACCGTGCAGGGCGAGGACGAGGGCACGCTGGTGGAGAACCTGCCGGACGCGTGAGCCTCCGCCCGGCGCGCCGGCCTGGGGTAGGATTGGCGGCTTGCGAAGGCGGCAGCACGGCGGCGGCGGCATGCCGCCGCCGGCCGCACGGCTCGGCGGGCGCCGGCAGGCGCGACAGATCAGGGAGCGCGACATGGTCGAGGACATCAAGAAGGACGCTCGCGGCCGCATGAAGAAGAGCGTCGAGGTGCTGCGCCACGAGCTGACCAAGCTGCGCACCGGGCGCGCCCACACCAGCCTTCTCGACCAGGTCAGCGTCAGCTACTACGGGACCGACACGCCCATCAACCAGGTGGCCAGCGTGAGCGTCTCGGATCCGCGCACGCTGTCGGTGCAGCCGTGGGAGAAGAAGATGGTCCCGGAGGTGGAGAAGGCGATCCTGAACTCCGGTCTGGGCCTCAACCCGGCAACGTCCGGAGACGTGATCAGGGTGCCCCTGCCGCCGCTTACCGAGGACCGCCGCAAGGAGATGATCCGCGTGGTGCGCAACGAGGCGGAGCAGGCCCGGGTCGCGATCCGCAACGTGCGCCGCGACGCGATCCAGCAGCTCAAGGCCCTGATCAAGGACGAGCACCTGGCGAAGGACGACGAGAAGCGGGCGGAGGACGACATCCAGAAGCTCACCGATCAGTTCATCGCCGACGTGGAGACGGTCCTCAAGGAGAAAGAGGACGACCTGCTCGAGATCTGATGCCATGAGACGCGGCAGACCGGCGCCCCGAATTCCGTACCGCGGGAGCCGTCGTCGCGGCTCCCGGCCCACCGGCTGAGCCCATGAGCACCGACGCCGACGATCCCGGCCTGTACGGCACACTGCCACGCCACGTCGCCATCATCATGGACGGCAACGGCCGCTGGGCGCGCCGGCGGCGCCTGCCGCGCGTGGCAGGGCACCGCGCCGGCGTCGACGCGGTGCGCGACGTGGTGCGCAGCTGCGGGCGCAAGGGGATTTCCGCGCTCACGCTGTTCGCGTTCAGCAGCGAGAACTGGCGCCGCCCGAAGGAGGAGGTAGGGGTGCTGATGGGCCTGTTCATGAGCGCCCTCGACAGCCAGGTCCGCAAGCTGCACGAGAACGGCATCCGTCTCAGCATCATCGGCGAGCGGCGCGCCTTCAGCGCACCCCTGCAGCGCAAGATCGCCGAGGCCGAGGATCTCACGCGCGGAAACGCCGGTCTGCACCTGGTGGTGGCCGCGAACTACGGCGGGCGCTGGGATCTGGCCCGCGCCGCGCGCCGGGTCGCGGAGCGCGTCGCGAGCGGCGAGATCGCGCCCGAGCAGGTCGACGAGGCCATGCTGCAGCGCCACCTGTGTCTCGCCGACCTCCCGGAGCCGGACCTGTTCATCCGCACCGGCGGGGAGCAGCGGGTCAGCAACTTCCTGCTCTGGCAGCTCGCGTACACCGAGCTCTACTTCACCGACACGCTGTGGCCGGACTTCGACCAGGCCGAGTTCGAGCGCGCGCTGGAGTCCTACGCGTCGCGGCAGCGCCGCTTCGGGCGAACCGGCGAGCAGGTGCTCGAGTCCGGCCTCGAGCACGGCGCGGCACCGGCGGCCGGAGCCGGGGTCTGAGCGCCATGCATCGATCAGCGCGCGCGTCCCGCCGCGGCGGGCGATCGATGCACGGGGCCTGAGACCGACCGTCTCGGCCCGGGCCAGAAGCGGAACAGCCATCGTGGGGGCTCTCGCCCAGCGCGTGATCGCGGCCGCCGTACTGGTGCCGGTGGTAGTGGCCGCGGTGCTGTGGCTGCCGACGGCGGGCTTCGCGGTGATGATGGGGCTGTTCGCCCTGGTCGGCGCGTGGGAGTGGCGGCGCGTCGGCGCACTGGGCGGGGCGGCCGGCGCCGCGTTCCCGGCCGTGCTGGCGGCGTGCATGCTCGCCGGGCTCGAGCTGGCCGACGGCGGACCCGTGCTGTGGGCGGTGCTGGGGGCCGCGCTCGCGTGGTGGGGCCTGGCGCTGGCCTGGGTACTCGTGTTCCAGCGCGGCGGCGAGCCGCCCGGGCTCGGCAGCGAACCGGTGCGCTTTGCCGCCGGCTGGCTGCTGCTGGCGCCGTGCTACTTCTCGCTGGTGTGGCTGCACGCGCAGCGCCCGGGCCTGGTGCTGTACGTGCTGGTGCTCATCTGGGTCGCCGACAGCGCGGCCTTCTTCGCGGGGCGGCGCTTCGGCCGGCGCAAGCTGGCCGACCGGGTCAGCCCCGGGAAGAGCTGGGAGGGGGTGGCCGGCGGTCTGCTGGCGGTGGCGCTGCTGGCGATCGCCGTCGCGCTCGGGCACGGCGGCGCGCCGATCCCGGCGCCGGCCTTCGTCGCGCTGTCCGTCGCGGTGGCGGCGGCAAGCGTGCTGGGCGACCTCGCGGAGAGCCTGTTCAAGCGCCGTGCCGGCGTGAAGGACAGCGGCACCCTGATCCCCGGACACGGCGGGGTGCTGGATCGCATCGACAGCCTCACCGCCGCCGGGCCGTTCTTCGCGGCCGGCTGGGCGGCGCTCGGGGGCGTGTCGTGATCGGTCTCACCGTGCTCGGCGCGACCGGCAGCATCGGCGTCAGCACGCTGGACGTGGTGGCGCGCAATCCCGGGCGCTTCCGCGTCGTCGCGCTGACCGCGCACCGCGACCACGCGGGCCTGGCCGCGCAGTGCCTGGCCCACCGGCCGCGCTACGCGGTCATGGTCGACGCGCACGCGGCGGCGGCGCTGCGCGCGCGGCTCGCGGAGGCGGGCAGCGCCACCGAGGTGCTGGAGGGGCGCGACGCCCTCGCGCAGGTGGCCGCGCTGGACGAGGTGGACGCGGTGATGGCGGCCATCGTGGGCGCCGCGGGCCTGCTGCCGACGCTGGCGGCCGCACGGGCCGGCAAGCGGGTGCTGCTCGCGAACAAGGAGGCCCTGGTGATGTCGGGGCGGCTGTTCATGGAGGCCGTGCACGAGGCGGGGGCCGTGCTGCTGCCGATCGACAGCGAGCACAACGCGGTGTTCCAGTGCCTGCCGCCGCCGGCGGCGAATGGCGCGGGCGAGGGGCTGGCCGCGGCCGGGGTGCGGCGGATCCTGCTCACCGGGTCCGGCGGCCCGTTCCGGCGGCGCGCGCCGGAGGATCTCGCGTCGGTCACCCCGGAGGAAGCCTGCGCGCATCCGAACTGGAGCATGGGCCGCAAGATCTCGGTGGATTCCGCGACCATGATGAACAAGGGGCTGGAGGTCATCGAGGCCTGCTGGCTGTTCGACGCGGCGCCGACGCAGGTGGAGGTCGTGGTGCATCCGCAGAGCGTGATCCACTCGATGGTGGAGTACAGCGACGGCTCGGTGCTGGCGCAGCTCGGCAACCCCGACATGCGCACGCCCATCGCCCATGCGCTGGCCTGGCCCGGGCGCACCGACTCCGGCGTCACGCCGCTCGATCTCGTGAGCGTCGGGCGGCTGGACTTCGAGCCGGCGGACCCGGTGCGCTTCCCATGCCTCGCCATCGGCTTCGAGGCCGCGCGCAGCGGCAGCGCGGCGAGCGCGGTGGTGAACGCGGCCAACGAGGTCGCCGTGAACGCGTTCCTCGCGTCGCGAATCCCGTTCCCGGCGATCCCGCGGCTGATCCGCGAGGCGCTGGACCGGGCGGAGCTGCGCGAGCCGCGAAGCCTCGACGACGTGCTGGCGCTGGACGAGCAGGGCCGGCGTCTCGCGCGCGAGGCCATGGCGGCGATCTGAACGGCTGCACCGCCACGCGAGCCGCTTTTGAAGCGCCCCCCCGGGGCGTGTACCCTCCCGGTCCGCTTCCCACGGGGGACGCCCGGCCGCCGCACACCGCATGCAGTTCCTGAACTCCGTCCTGTCCTTCGTGGTCGCCATCGGCGTGCTGGTGACCGTGCACGAGTTCGGTCACTACTGGGTCGCGCGCCGGCTGGGCGTGAAGGTGCTGCGCTTCTCGGTGGGCTTCGGGCGCCCGTTGCTCAGCAGGCGGGCCGGGCCCGACGGCACCGAGTACGTGCTGGCCGCGATCCCCCTCGGCGGCTACGTGCGCATGCTCGACGAGTCCGAGGGCGACGTCGCGGAGGCCGAACGCCACCGCGCGTTCAACCGCCAGTCGCTGGCCGTGCGCAGCGCCGTGGTGTGCGCCGGTCCGCTGGCTAATTTCCTATTTGCGATAGTCGCTTACGCGGCGATGTTCATGCTGGGTGTGACTGGCCTGCGGGCGACCGTGGGGGACGTGGATCCGGGCTCCGCGGCGGCCCGTGCGGGGCTCGCCGCCGGCGACGACATCGTCGCCGTCGCAGGGCGCCCGGTGGCGACGTGGGAGGCCGCGGTGCAGGGCGTGATCGGTGCCGCCCTCGAATCGGGGCCCACCACCGTCACGGTCGCGGGCGCGGGCGGCGGACAACGTACCCTCAGCCTGGACCTCGCGGCGGTGAGCGTCGACGACCTGACGCGGGGGCGCTTCTTCGAAACCCTGGGCATCACGCCCGACCGGCCCCGCGTCCCGCCGCGCATCGGCGCGGTGAGTCCCGGCGGTGCGGCGGCCCGCGCCGGGCTGCGCAGCGGCGACCTGGTGCTCGAGGCGGCCGGACGGCCCGTCGCGGACTGGGCGGCATGGGTGCAGTTCGTGCGCGAGCGCCCCGGGGAGACCTTCGCCGTGCGGGTGGAGCGCGACGGGGCGCGCCACTCGATATCCCTGACCCCTGACGCGGTGCTCGACGGCGACGCCACGATCGGGCGCATCGGCACCGGCGTCGCGGGCGTCGACGAGGTGCTGGAGCGTTACTACGTGACCGAGCGCCTGGGGCCGTGGGACGCGCTGTCGGCCGGGGTGCGCAAGACCGTCGACGTGTCCTGGCTCACGCTGCGCATGTTCTGGCGCATGCTCACCGGGGACGTGTCGCTCCAGAACCTCAGCGGTCCCCTCAGCATCGGCCAGTACGCCGGCGTCGCCGCCGAACGCGGGGTCTCGGACTTCCTGTACTTCCTGGGGGTGGTCAGCGTCAGCCTCGGCATCCTCAATCTGTTGCCGGTGCCGATGCTGGACGGCGGTCACCTGCTCTACTACGCGGCCGAGTTCGTGCGCGGCCGGCCGCTTTCCGAGGAGGTGCAGTACGCCGGTCAGCGCCTCGGCATCGCGCTGCTCGTTGGCCTGATGGGGCTCGCGTTCTACAATGACGTCCTGCGCATATTCGGGTGACGCGGTCCGCGCGCCCGACTGACCTTCTTCCGGGGAATCGTCGACAGTGAGGAGAGACCTGAGCGCCTTCGTCCTCGTGCGACGCTTTTGCCTGCTCGCCCTCCTCGCGCCGTTGCTGGCGGCTGCCCAGGAGGGCTTCGTCGTCGACGACATCCGGCTCGAGGGGCTGCAGCGGATCTCCGCCGGCACCGTCTTCAACTACCTTCCGATCCAGGTCGGCGACCGGATCGACGCGGAGCGCACCGCGGGTGCGATTCGCGCGTTGTTCCGCACCGGCTTCTTCAACGACGTGCGCATCGAGCGCGACGGCACCACGCTGGTCGTGACGGTCGTCGAGCGCCCCTCCATCGCGACCATCGCGTTCTCCGGCAACGACACCCTGGAGACCGAGGACCTGGAGACGTCGCTCAGGAACGTGGGGTTCGCCGAGGGACGGGTGTTCGACCGCAGCGTCTTCGACCAGGTCGAGCAGGAGCTCAGGCGCGCGTACTTCGCGATCGGCAAGTACGGGGTGAAGATCACCAGCACGGTCACGCCGCTGGAGCGCAACCGCGTCGCCATCAACTTCGACATATCGGAGGGTGACGCCGCAACGATCAAGCAGATCAACATCGTCGGCAACGAGGTCTTCGACGAGGACGACCTGGTCGACCTGTTCGCCCTCAAGACCAGCACCTGGTACTCGGTGTTCACCAAGTCGGACCAGTACTCCAAGGAGAAGCTGGCCGCCGACCTCGAGACGCTGCGCTCCCACTACCTGGATCGGGGCTACATCAACTTCAACATCGACTCCACGCAGGTCTCGATCACACCGGACAAGCGCGACGTCTACATCACCGTGAACGTGACCGAGGGCGACCAGTTCGGCATCGGCGACGTGCTGCTCGCCGGCGAGCTGATGGTGGACCGCGAGCAGCTGTTTCCGCTGGTGCAGGTTCAGAAGGGGGACGTGTTCTCGCGCAAGGACGTGACCGAGACCAGCGCGAAGCTCACCGAGCGCCTGGGCCAGGAGGGCTATGCCTTCGCGAACGTGAACGCGGTGCCGGAGATCGACGAGCCCACCCGCACCGTCAAGCTGACCTTCTTCATCGACCCGGGCAAGCGGGTGTACGTGCGCCGGATCACCTTCAAGGGCAACATCAAGACGCGCGACGAGGTGCTGCGCCGCGAGATGCGCCAGCTCGAGGGCGCGTGGATCTCGACCAGTGCCGTCGAGCGTTCCAAGGTGCGCCTCGACCGGCTCGGCTACTTCGATCAGGTGAACGTGGAGACGCCGGCGGTGCCGGGCACCACCGACCAGGTGGACGTGGAGTTCAACGTGGTCGAGGGATCCTCGGGGAACCTGACGATCGGCGCGGGCTTCTCGCAGGGCCAGGGCTTCATCATCAGCAGCGCGGTGACGCAGGACAACCTGTTCGGCACCGGGCACCGGCTCACCGTCAACCTCAACACCAGCGACGTCAACCGCAACATCGGCGTCTCCTGGGTCAACCCCTACTTCACGCTGGACGGCGTGAGCCTGGGCGTGGACGCCTACTACCGCACCACCGATGCCGAGGACGCGGGTATCGCCGACTACACGCTGGACGAGTTCGGCGGTGGGCTCTCGGTCGGCATCCCGATCTCGGAGTTCAACTTCATCAATCTCGGCGTGACGGCGGAGAACACGAAGTTCAAGCCTGGCGGCGGAGCGTCCAACGAGATCCTGGCCTTCGCGCGCGACAACGGCAGCGAATTCAACACGCTGACGCTCACCGCGGGCTGGGCCAACGACACCCGCAACAGCCGCCTGTTCCCGGACCGGGGCTCGCTCACCCGGATCTCGGGCGAGGTCGCGGTTCCGGGCCTCGATCTCAGCTTCTACAAGCTCTCCGGCCGCCACCAGCGTTTCTTCCCGCTGCTCAAGGATTTCACCTTCATGGTGAACGGCGAGATCGGGTACGGTGACGGCATCGGCGACACGGAGGACCTGCCGCTGATCGACAACTTCTACGCAGGCGGCATCCGCTCGGTGCGCGGCTTCGAGGCCAACACGCTAGGCCCGCGCGACTCCAACGGTGAGCCGCTGGGCGGGGATTTCAAGCTGGTGGGGAATTTCGAGCTGATCCTCCCGGTGCCGTTCGTGGCCGACAGCCGGAATTTCCGCCTGACGAGCTTCTTCGACATCGGCAACGTGTACGGGCCGGGCGAACGTTTCGAGGTCGGAGACCTTCGCTACTCGGTGGGGGTGTCCGCGGTCTGGCTGTCGCCGCTGGGACCACTGACGCTGAGCGTCGCCGCCCCGCTGAAGTCCGAGGATCAGGACGACACGCAGCCTCTTCAGTTCACATTCGGTACCAGTTTCTGAGTCATGCGCAAACAAGCCAACAGCAAGACGGGCGCGCTGCGCGGGGTGATCCTCGCCGCGGCAATGCTCGCCGGCGCCGCCGCGGCGGCCGCCGAGGTCAAGGTCGGATTCGTCAACGTGCCCAAGGTGCTCGACCAGGCGCCGCAGGCGCGCGCCGCCGACCAGCGGCTGGAGAAGGAGTTCGGGCCGCGGGATTCGGAGATCCTGGGCATGAAACGCGAGCTGGTGCAGCTCAACGAGAAGCTCGCGAAGAACTCGGCCGTGATGTCGGCGTCGGAGCGCCAGCGCCAGGAAGCGGACATGCGCCAGATGCGGCGCGAGATCCGGCGCCTGGAGGACGAGTTCAGGGAGGACGTGAACCTGCGGCGCAGCCAGGAGCTGGGCAAGCTGCAGCGCCTCGTGGTGGAGGTGATCCAGACGCTCGCGAAGGCCGAGAAGTTCGACCTCATCATCAGTGACGGCGTGATCTACGCCGGCGACAAGGTGGACATCACCGACAAGGTGATCAACCGCCTGAAGAACCAGTAGGCGCCGGCGGCAGGCATCCCGGCCCCGGGGCGCAGGCCGATGCGGCGATTGTCTCTAGTACCCTGGCACAGAGGTTTTGATGGGTTCAGAGCTCGCCAGCGGCGCCAGGGCAAGGCGCAGCCGCGCCGGAATAGCCGGGCTATTTCAAGCGGCTGCAACGCCGCCCTGGCGCCGCTGGCGAGCTCCCTGCGGGCGGGCTGTGCGGCGCGCATCTGCGGCGTTGCGCTCGCTCGAATTGGCGCGGCCAGTCCTTCGCTCGCGCGCCTTGCAGCTGCACGCCGCACAGCCCGCTGAACCCATCAAAACCTCTGTGCCAGGGTACTAGGGGGGCCGGGAGCGACGTGACGGCAGCGGTGGAGATGACGCTGGGAGCCCTGGCCGAGCGCCTCTCGGCGCGCCTGCACGGCGATGCGGGGATCGCCATCGACGGGGTCGCGACCCTGGCCGGCGCGGGGCCGGGCGAGCTGAGCTTCCTCGCCAACCGCCGCTATCGCCCGCAGCTGCGTGCGACCCGGGCCGCGGCCGTCGTGCTGGACGACGAGTTCCTGGCGGACTGCCCGACCGCCGCGCTGGTGATGGACAACCCCTACCTGGGCTTCGCGCGCGCCGCCGCGCTGCTCAACCCGCCGCCGCCGGCGGCGCCCGGCGTGCACCCGGGCGCGCACGTGGATCCGAAGGCGCGGGTGCACCCCCTCGCGTCGGTGGGCGCCTGCGCCGTGGTGCAGGCCGGCGCCGAGGTCGGAGCCCGGGCCGTGATCGGCCCCGGCTGTGTGCTCGAGGAGGACGTGGTGGTGGGCGAGGACTCGCGCCTCGCGGCGAACGTCACGCTGTGCCGCGGCGTGGTGCTGGGACGGCGGGTGGTGCTGCACCCCGGCGTCGTGATCGGCGCCGACGGCTTCGGCATCGCGAACGACGCGGGACGCTGGGAGAAGGTGCCCCAGCTCGGCGGGGTGCGGCTCGGCGACGACGTCGAGGTGGGGGCCAACACCACCATCGATCGCGGCGCGCTGGAGGATACGGTGGTCGAGGACGGCGTGAAGCTCGACAACCTGATCCAGGTCGGGCACAACGTGCGCATCGGCGCGCACACCGCGGTCGCGGCGTGCGTCGCGATCGGCGGGAGTGCGCGCATCGGCAGGCGTTGCACCATCGGCGGCGCCGCGTCGCTGGCGGGGCACCTGGAGCTCGCGGACGACGTGCACCTCACCGCGACGTCGGCGGTGCCGAACTCGATCACGGAGCCGGGGGTGTACTCCTCCGGGATGCCGGTGCAGGAGAATCGCGCGTGGCGCCGCAGTGTCATCCGCCTGCGCCAGCTCGACGACATGGCCCGTAGCCTGAAGTCGCTCGCGGCGCGGGTCGCGAAACTCGACGGCGGCAAGGGTTGACGCTCGCGCGGTGCCGCGGACCGCGGCACGAGGCAGCTAAGGAGCAAGGCACGACATGGCCGACATGAAGATGCAGGACATCCTGCGCTATCTCCCGCACCGCTATCCGATGCTGCTCGTCGATCGCGTACTGGAGTGCGAGCCGGGAAGCCACCTGGTGGCGCTGAAGAACGTGACGGCCAACGAGCCTTTCTTCCCCGGGCACTTTCCGGAACGTCCCGTGATGCCGGCGGTCATGATCCTCGAGGTCATGGCGCAGGCCACCGGCATCCTCGCGCTGCGCACGCTCGGCGATCTGCCGGGGGATCACTCGATCTACTACTTCGTCGGCGTGGACGACGCGCGCTTCCGCCAGCCGGTGGTGCCGGGCGACCAGCTCCTGGTGCGCATCGACATCGTGCGCCACTCGCGCGGCGTGTGGAAGGTGACGGCCAAGGCCACGGTGGACGGCAAGCTGGTGGCCGAGGCTTCGCTGATGGGCGCGCTGCGCGACGAGGCGTGATCCACGAGACGGCCCTCATCGACCCGGCGGCCGCGCTCGACGAGGGCGTGCACGTGGGGCCCTACTCCGTGCTCGGCGCCGGCGTGACGGTCGGGGCGGGCACCCGCATCGGTCCGCACGTGGTGATCAAGGGCGAGACCCGCATCGGGCGCGACAACCGGATCGCGCAGTTCAGCTCCATCGGCGACGACCCGCAGGATCGGAAGTACGACGGCGAGCCGTCACGGCTCGAGATCGGCGACGGCAACGTGATCCGCGAGTTCTGCACCTTCAACCGCGGAACCGCGGGCGGCGGCGGCGTCACGCGCATCGGCAGCCACAACTGGATCATGGCCTACGTGCACGTGGCGCACGACTGCCTCGTGGGCGACCACGTGACGATGGCGAACTGCGCCACCCTCGCAGGCCACGTGCGGGTCGACGACCACGTGACGCTGGGCGCGTTCACGGTGGTGCACCAGTTCTGCGCCATCGGCCGGCACGCGTTCTCCGCGATGGGCACGGTGGTGTTCAAGGACGTGCCGCCGTTCGTGATGGTGGCCGGCAACTCGGCGCGAGCGCACGGGCTGAACAGCGAGGGGCTGCGCCGCCAGGGCGTCGGCCCGGACGTGATGCGGGCGCTGAAGGACGCATACAGGACGGTCTACCGCCGCGGCCTCACGGTCGAGCAGGCCCTCGAGGTGCTGGAGCGCGAGCCGGCGTCCGAGGTGGCGGCGATGGCCGCGTTCCTGCGCGCGTCCGGCCGTGGCATCGTGCGCTGAGCGGGTGATGCCGCCGCCACCGCACGACGGCGCCGGGGACGCCGGCCGCGTTGCGCGAGCGCGCAACGCGGGCTGATGCGCGTCGCCATCGTTGCCGGCGAGGCCTCCGGCGACCTGCTCGGCGAAGGCCTGATCGAGGCGTTGCGCGAGCGCTTCCCTCGCGCGCGCTTCGAGGGAATCGCCGGCCCGCGCATGCAGGCCGCGGGCTGCGAGTCGCTGTACCCGATGGAGCGCCTGTCGGTGATGGGGCTCGCGGAGGTGGCCGGACGCATGCCCGAGGTGATCCGGCTGCGCCGCCGCCTCGCGCGCCGCTGGCTGGCCGACCGGCCGGCGGTGTTCGTCGGCGTGGACGCGCCGGACTTCAACCTGCACCTGGAGATGCGGCTGCGGGCGGCGGGCGTGCGCACGGTGCACTACGTGAGCCCGTCGGTGTGGGCCTGGCGTCGCTACCGGCTGCGCAAGATCCGCGCCGGCGTGGACCGCATGCTCGCGCTGTTTCCGTTCGAGGAGGCGTTCTACGCCGCGCACGGCGTATCGGCGTGCTTCGTCGGCCATCCGCTGGCCGACCGGCTCGAGGAGGCGCCGGACCCGGCGCCCGCGCGCGCACGCCTCGGTATCGCGCCGCACGGCCCCGTGGTCGCGCTGCTGCCCGGCAGCCGGCTCACCGAGGTCGGGGCGATGGGGACGTCGCTGGTGGGCGCCGCGAACTGGCTGGCCCGGCGCCGTCCGGACACCCGCTTTGTGGTACCTTTGGTCGACCGGGCGACCCGTGAGCGTTTCCAGCAGGCAATACACACCTCGCAGGACGGTGGTGCCGTGTTCCACCTCGTCGATGGCGACGCGCACGGCGCCATGCAGGCGGCCGACGTGGTGCTCCTCGCGTCCGGCACCGCGACCCTGGAAGCGCTGCTGATCGGGCGGCCCATGGTGATCACCTATCGCACCCATCCCGTGACCTGGGCCATCGGCTCGCGGCTGCTGCAGGTGCCGTGCGTCGGCCTGCCCAACCTGCTGGCCGGCCGTCAGGTCGCGCCCGAGCTGCTGCAGCACGCGGCGACGGCGCCGCGCCTCGGTGCGGAGGTGCTGGCACTGCTGCGCTCACCCGATGCCCGCGCGCGCCAGTGCGCCGCGTGGCGCGCGATCGCCGGCACGCTTCGCCGCGGGGCCAGCGAGCGCGCCGCGTCCGCGGTCTCGTCGCTGCTGGAGAACCCGTCGTGAAGGCGCGCGCCCTCGCGCCGCCGCCGGTGGTGCCGGCGGGCGTGCTCGCCGCCGGGGTGGACGAGGCCGGACGCGGTCCGCTCGCCGGCCCGGTGGCCGCGGCGGCGGTGATCCTGGACCCGGCGCGCCCGGTGACGGGGCTCGCCGATTCCAAGGCGCTCACCTCCGAGCGGCGCGAGTCGCTGGCGCTCGCGGTGCGCGAGCGGGCGCTGGCCTTCGCGGTGTGCTTCGTGGAGGCGGCGGAGATCGATCGGCTCAACATCCTGCAGGCCACGCTGGCCGCGATGTCGCGGGCGGTGGCCGCGCTGTCGCCGGCGCCGGGGATGGCCCTCGTGGACGGCAACCGCTGTCCGCCGCTGCTCTGCACGGCCGAGGCGGTCGTGGCCGGCGACGCCCGCGTGGCCTGCATCAGTGCCGCGTCGATCCTCGCGAAGGTGGCCCGGGATGCGCGCATGCTCGCGTTGCACGCGCGCTACCCCGAGTACGGTTTCGACCGCCACAAGGGCTATCCGACCGCCGCCCACCGCGCGGCGCTCGCGCGCCTGGGCCCGACGCCGGAGCACCGCCGATCCTTCGCACCGGTGCGTGCGGCACTCGCGGCGCGGGCGGCCGGGGCGGAGCGCCGACCGTGAGCGCGACCTTCGTCCACCTGCACGTGCATACGGAGTTCTCGCTGGCCGAGGGCCTGCTGCGGGTCAAGCCGCTGGTCGCGCGCGCGGCGGAGCTGGGCATGCCGGCGCTGGCGGTCACCGAGCGCGACAACCTGTTCTCGCTGGTGAAGTTCTACAAGGCCGCCACCGAGGCGGGCGTCAAGCCGCTGGCCGGCGCCGATCTGCTGGTGGACGCGAGCGAGCAGGGCGCCGGGCAGGGCCGGCTGCTGGTGCTGTGCCAGGACGGTGACGGCTACCGCAATCTGTCCCGGCTGGTGACCCGCGCGTACTCGCGCACCCGGGCCGGCGGTCAGCCGGTGGTTCGCGGCGACTGGCTGGAGGCGCTGGGCGGCGGGCTGATCGGCATCGCCGCGGGCCGCCACGGGGTGCTGGGACGCACGCTGCTGGCCGGACAGGGCGACGCGGCGCGGACCGCGCTGGAGTGGTGGCGGAGCTGCCTGCCCGATCGCTTCTACCTGGAGCTGGTGCGCACCGGGCGCGACGACGAGGACGCGTGGGTGGACGCGGCGGTCGAGGCCGCGATCGCCCACGGCCTGCCGGTGGTCGCGGGAAACGACGTGTGCTTCCTGCACCGCGAGGACTTCGAGGCGCACGAGGCGCGCGTGTGCATCCACGAGGGCCGCGCGCTCGCCGACCCGCGGCGCAGCCGCGCGCACAGCGAGCAGCAGTACCTGCGCTCACCCGAGGAGATGGCGGAGCTGTTCGCCGACCTGCCGGAGGCGCTCGAGAACAGCGTCGAGATCGCGCGGCGCTGCAACCTGGAGCTGCCGCTCGGGCGCAGCTTCCTGCCCCAGTTCCCGCTGCCGGCGGGCCGGGGAGAGGACGAGCACTTCGCCGAGCTCAGCCGCGCGGGCCTGGAAGCGCGCCTCGAGGAGCGCTTCGGCGGCGACCCGGCGGTGCTCGCCGAGCGACGCCCCGAGTACGAGGCGCGCCTCGAGCGCGAGCTGGACGTGATCGCGCGCATGGGCTTCGCCGGCTACTTCCTGATCGTGGCCGACTTCATCCGCTGGGCGCGGGAGAACGGCGTGCCGGTGGGCCCCGGGCGCGGGTCCGGCGCCGGCTCCGTCGCCGCGTGGTGCCTGCGCATCACGGACCTCGACCCGCTGCAGTACGACCTGCTGTTCGAGCGCTTCCTGAACCCCGAGCGGGTGTCGTTGCCGGACTTCGACGTGGACTTCTGCATGGAAGGCCGCGACCGCGTGATCGAGTACGTCGCACGGCGCTACGGCAGCGAGGACGACGACGACCCCCGGGTGTCGCAGATCATCACGTTCGGCACGATGGCCGCGAAGGCGGTGGTGCGCGACGTCGGCCGCGTGCTGGGACATCCTTACGGCTTCGTCGACCAGATCGCGAAGCTGATCCCGTTCGAGCTCGGGATGACGCTGGACAAGGCGCTCGAGGACGAGGCCCTGCGCGCACGTTACGACGCGGAGGAGGACGTGCGCGCGATCATCGACCTCGCGCGCAAGCTCGAAGGCCTCGCGCGCAACGCCGGCCGTCACGCCGGCGGCGTGGTGATCGCGCCGTCGCCGCTCACCGACTTCACGGCGTTGTACTGCGAGCCCGGTGGCGGCCTGGTGACGCAGTTCGACATGAAGGACGTCGAGGCGGTGGGGCTGGTGAAGTTCGACTTCCTCGGCCTGCGCACGCTGACCATCATCGAGCGGGCGCTGGCCATCATCAATCCGCTGCGCGCGAGCCAGGGCGAGGCGCCGGTGGACATGGTGACCCTGCCCACCGACGACGCCGCGACCTACGAGCTCATCAAGCGCGGCGCCACCACAGCGGTGTTCCAGCTCGAGTCCCGCGGCATGAAGGAGCTGATCAGGCGCCTGCAGCCGGACCGGTTCGAGGACGTCGTCGCGCTGGTCGCGCTGTTCCGTCCGGGCCCGCTGCAGTCCGGCATGGTCGACGACTTCATCGACCGCAAGCACGGGCGCGCCGAGGTGGCCTATCCCCACGAGTCGCTGGCACCGGTGCTGGAGCCCACGTACGGCGTGATCCTGTACCAGGAGCAGGTGATGCAGATTGCGCAGGTGCTGGCCGGCTACAGCCTGGGCGGCGCCGATCTGCTGCGCCGCGCGATGGGCAAGAAGCTGCCCGAGGAGATGGCGAAGCAGCGCCAGGGCTTCGTGGACGGCGCGGTGGCGCGCGGCGTGGAGCCCGAACGCGCGGAGTACATCTTCGACCTCATCGACAAGTTCGCCGGCTACGGCTTCAACAAGTCCCACTCCGCCGCGTACGCCCTGATCGCGTACCAGACCGCGTGGCTGAAGGCGCACTACCCGGCCGCGTTCATGGCCGCGGTGCTGTCGTCGGACATGGACAACACCGACAAGGTGGTCACCTTCATCGAGGAGTGCCGCAGCCTGGAGCTGGCGGTGGAGCCCCCCGCGGTGAACCGCTGCGATCGATTCTTCACCGCGCCGGACACGCGCACCGTGCGCTACGGCCTGGGCGCCATCAAGGGCGCGGGCGCAGCCGCGGTGGAGGCCATCGTCGAGGAGCGCGAGCGCGGCGGGCCGTACACGGACCTGTTCGACTTCTGCAGGCGGGTGGACGCGAGACGCATCAATCGCCGGGTCGTGGAGGCGCTGGTGCGCGCGGGGGCGATGGACGAGCTGGGCCCCGGCCGCGCGGTGCTGATGGCGAGCGTGCCGGCCGCGATGCAGGTGGCCGGGCAGCACGCCCGCGACACCCAGGCCGGGCAGAACGACATGTTCGGCGGCGCGCTGGACGTGTCGCCGGAGCCCCACCACTTCGCGGCGGCGCGCGAGTGGAGCGACGACGAGCGCCTCGCCGGCGAGAAGGAGACCCTGGGGATGTATTTCTCCGGGCATCCGGTGGCCCGTTACGCCGCCGAGCTGGAGCAGCTGGTCAGCGCGCCGCTCGGGCGGCTGCGCCCGGACGGGGAGCGCACCCAGCGCGCCGCCGGCCTGGTGACGTCGATGCGCACGATGAACTCGCGCAACGGGCGCATGGCGGTGCTGACCCTGGACGACCCCAGCGGCCGGCTCGACGTGGTCGTGTACAGCGACCTCTACCAGCGCTGCCGCGCGACGCTGGCCAAGGACCGGCTGCTGATCGCGACCGGCACGGTGAACGAGGACGAGTTCAGCGGCGGCTGCTCGATGATCGCCGCGAGCGTCGAGGACCTTGTGGACGTGCGCGAGGGGCTGGCGCGGCACCTGCTGCTCGAGGTCGAGGCGGCGGCCGCGCGCAACGGTCTGGTGGCGCGGCTGAAGGAGATCATCGAGCCGTTCCGCCAGGGGCGCACGCCGGTGTGCGTGCACTACCATGGCGAAGGCGCCTGCGGACGCATCCGGCTCGGACCCGAGTGGCAGGTGCGTCCCAGCGAGGACCTGCTGCTGCGCCTGCGCGAGGCGCTGGGCGGCGAGACGCGGGCGCGGGTGGAGTACGCGGGCGCCGACGACGGGCCGGGAGCACGCACGTGAACCTCAACTTCCTGGATTTCGAGCAGCCCATCGCCGAGCTGGAGGCGAAGATCGAGGAGCTCAAGCGCGTCGGCAGCGACGCCGAGGTGAACATCGGCGAGGAGATCGCGCGCCTGGAGGGCAAGAGCCGCGAGCTCACGACCTCCATCTTCTCGAAGCTGAAGGCGTTCCAGGTCTCCCAGCTCGCGCGCCATCCCCAGCGCCCCTACACGCTGGACTACGTGGAGCGCATCGTCACCGACTTCGAGGAGCTGCACGGCGACCGGCTGTTCGCCGAGGACGGCGCGGTGGTGGGCGGCCCGGCGCGCCTCGACGGCCGCCCGGTGATGGTCGTCGGCCACCAGAAGGGACGGGTGACGGCGGAGAAGCTCAAGCGCAGCTTCGGCATGCCGCGCCCGGAGGGCTACCGCAAGGCGCTGCGGCTGATGCACATGGCGGAGCGCTTCCGCCTGCCGCTGCTCACGTTCATCGACACCCCCGGCGCCTATCCCGGCGTGGGCGCCGAGGAGCGGGGGCAGAGCGAGGCCATCGCGCGCAACCTCTTCGAGATGGCGCGCCTGCGCATCCCGGTGCTGTGCACGGTGATCGGCGAGGGCGGCTCCGGCGGCGCGCTGGCCCTCGGCGTGGGCGACCGGGTGCTGATGCTGCAGTACGCGACGTACTCCGTGATCTCGCCGGAGGGCTGCGCGTCCATCCTGTGGAAGAGCGCGGACAAGGCGGCCGACGCGGCGGAGGCGATGGGCATCACGTCGGAGCGCCTGCTGGAGCTGGATCTCATCGATCGCGTGGTGCCCGAGCCGCTGGGGGGCGCGCATCGCGACCCCGAGGCGATGGCGTCCTCGCTGAAGTCGGTGCTCGTCGAGGAGCTGGCGGCGCTGGACGCGCTGGGCGAGGAGGAACGCCTCGCGCGGCGGCAGGCCAGGCTGCGCGGCTTCGGTCAGTTCAAGTCCGGCTGACGTCGCGCGCCGGGTCCGCGCGGGTCTTCACGGGGCGTGCGGGCGGTCGGTCTCGCGCTCGCTCACGCGGTGCAGCAGCTCGCCGGCGAAGCGGCTCATCAGCGACAGCAGGGTCTGGTCG
>CBDUCN010000044.1:0-22407 GCA_965365655.1 uncultured Gammaproteobacteria bacterium
CGCATGACAGCCCCTTCGTGCCGTTCGGAGCGGGTCGGGATCGTGGCTCCGCGGATTCCACGCCGGCCGGACGAGGCGCGCGCTAGGCATTGGGAATCGATGCGAATCTTCTACGCTCCCGAGGCAGATCCCGTAATACTCGATTCGACATCGGGGTTGCGGGCGAGCTTCGAGGCGATAGAAGGGTTTCTGAAATCCTCGGAGAGCAACCTGACACTCGCCGCACGGACTGATGGCAATCCAGCCCCATATGATGAATTTCTTCCGTCACTACAGTTTGTAAAACAGCCCGGCCATCTATCGGTGAAGCGGACGGGTAGCGGAGGGATCCGGGTGCAGGGGGCGCCAGAGTTGATGCAGCGGTGGATCCAGGCGTTTCTGTGCTCAGGAGACCAAGACCACAGACACCCGGAGCAGGAGTTCCACGTTGACGAGCAAGTCTTTGTGAAAGGCTCTCTCTTCCCATACGTCCAAGCCGACGATTGTTACGAGCGAGACGGTTACGCCTTCGATAGACCACGGCCGTTCATCGATACGTCGTAACGATGGCCTTCGGGGCAGGGCCAGGCGCCGAGGCGAGCCCACCGCGCCGGTCAATCGGGCAGGTTCGCCTCCAGCACCCGCCGCACGTTGCCGCCGAGCACCTTCCGGACATCGGCCTGCGCCATCCCTCGGTCGAGGAGTACGGCTGTCAGCAGCGGCATCCCACTCGCATCGAAGGGGACCGCGACGTGCCCGTCGAAGTCGGAGCCGAGCGCGACATGGTCGACTCCGGCGACCTCGACGACGTGGAGGATGGCCGCGACGATCCCTTTCACGCCCGGGTCGCATACCGCAGCCTGGAAGTAGCCGATCCCGACCACACCACCGTTGGCGGCGACCGAGCGCAGCTGCTCGTCAGACAGGTTGCGCGGACCGGGGCAGGTGGCCTGGACCCCGCCGTGGGAGACGACCACCGGCCGGGTGGCGAGACCCAGCGTGTCCGCGAAGGCGACGGGGGAGGCGTGGGCAAGGTCGATGGTGATCCCGAGCGCTTCCATCCGCGGGACCAGCTCGCGCCCGAGCGCGGTGAGACCGTGCTTCTCTACGCCGTGCGCCGAGCCCGCGACCGCGTTGTCGAAGTGGTGCGCGAGACCCATCATCCGGAAGCCGGCCGCGTGCAGCTCATCGAGCACCTCGGCGTCGCCTTCCAGGGCGTGCATGCCCTCGAGCGAGAGCAGCCCCTTCAGGCCGTCGGCCGAGAGGTCCTCGCGCCGGAGAACCAGGGTCAAGGGCGTGCGCGTGGCGAGCTGCGACAGCTCATCGGCCTGGGCCAGGGCGCGCGCCTTGGGGCTGAACCACGTCGCGGGCGAGCGCCATGCGGCGATGAAGAGCAGCGGAAGGCTGTCGGTGTCCCCGCGGTTCGTGTCATAGCTCCGCGTGCCCGGCACCTTGGTCACGACCCCGAAGATCTGCAGGTCGATCCCGCCCTCCGCCAGGCGCGGCAGGTCCACGTGGCCACGCGTGCCGCGAACGGTGAGATCACGCGCCCAGAGCAGCGGGTCGGCATGCAGATCGGCGACGAAGGACGTGCGGTGGAAATCCCGGACGTGCGGCGGGATCCGGTAGGGCCCTGGGTCGAGCACCGGATTGGCGCGGGCCTCGTAGTCGGGCAGCACCCAGAAACGCAGCACGCACAGCGCGACGAGCGACAGCGCCGTCAGCCCGGCGGCGACAGCCCGCAGGATCCGGCCGGGAGACAGGCGACGCACCATGCATCAAATCTAGCCGATGCGGGTGCCCGATCGCAGGGACTCGCGCACGGCATCACACCGGTACCGGTGCGCAGCCACCACTCGCCTGCACGCCGTCAAACCCCGGCGTAATGCACCCCTTCCCCTACCCACCGCCGCACCAGCGGCTCCACGTCGGCGGGATGTGCCTCCATGATCATCTCCGCGGCGGCCGCCGCCCGCGGCACCAGCCCCTGGTCGCGAACCAGGTCCGCCACCCGCAGCTTCAGCAGCCCGGTCTGGCGCGTGCCGAGCACCTCTCCGGGGCCGCGCAGCTCCAGATCACGCTGCGCGACCACGAAGCCGTCGACGGTGTCGCGCATCACCTCCAGGCGTGAGCGGGCGGTCACGCCCAGCGGGGGGCGGTAGAGCATCACGCAGTGGCTGCGGCGTGCGCCGCGGCCGACGCGGCCGCGCAGCTGGTGGAGCTGCGAGAGGCCCAGGCGCTCGGCGTTCTCGATGATCATCAGGCTCGCGTTCGGCACGTCGACGCCGACCTCGATCACGGTGGTCGCGACCAGCAGGTCGATCTCGCCGGACTTGAAGCGCGCCATCACCGACTCCTTCTCCGCCGGCTTCATGCGCCCGTGCACCAGCGCGACCTCGAGGTCCGGCAGCGCGGTGGCGAGGCCGTCGCGGGTGTCCTCCGCGGCCTGCGCCTCCAGCGCGTCACTCTCGTCGATCAGGGTGCACACCCAGTAGGCCTGCTGGCCGGCGGCGCACGCGGCGTGCACCCGCTCGACGACCTCGGGGCGGCGGGACTCGGGCACCACCGCGGTCTCCACCGGGGTGCGCCCGGGCGGCAGCTCGTCGATCACCGACGTGTCGAGGTCGGCGTACGCGGCCATCGCGAGCGTGCGCGGGATCGGGGTCGCGGTCATGATGAGCTGGTGCGGCAGGCCGTCCTCCGAGCGTCCCTTGTTGCGCAGGCTCAGGCGCTGGTCGACGCCGAAGCGGTGCTGCTCGTCGACGACCATCAGCCCGAGCCGCGCGAAGCCGGTGCCGTCCTGGAACAGTGCGTGGGTGCCGACGACGACCGGGTGCTCGCCGGCCGCCATGCCGGCGCGCACCTTGCGGCGCGCCGCCGCGCCCTGGCGCCCGGACAGCCACGCGACCTCGATGCCCAGCGGCGCGAGCCACTCGCCGAAGGTGCGCAGGTGCTGCTCGGCGAGGATCTCGGTCGGGGCCATCACAGCGGCCTGGTAGCCGGCCTCGATCGCGGCCAGCGCCGCGAGCGCGGCGACCACGGTCTTGCCCGAGCCGACGTCGCCCTGCACGAGGCGGTGCATCGGGTGCCCGCGCGCCATGTCGCGCGCGACCTCGTCGACGACCCGCGTCTGCGCGCCGGTGAGCGCGAACGGCAGGCCGTCCAGGAAGCGGCGCGCGAGCTCGCCCGGCGGCGCGATCGCGGGCGCCGGCTCACGCTGCAGATCCTGGCGCAGGCGCTTCAGCGCGAGTTGCTGCGCGATCAGCTCCTCGAACGCGAGGCGCTGCACGCCGGGGTGGCCGTCGCTGTTCAGGCGTTCGAGGCTGATGTCCGGCGTCGGGCGGTGCACGCTGAGCAGCGCGTCGTCCAGCGGCGGGAAGCGGAAGCGCTCGAGCACCGCGCGCGGCAGCAGGTCCTGCACGCCGTCGGCCGCGAGCAGCGCGAGCGCCTGATCGCTCAGGCGCCGCAACGTGGCCTGGCCGACGCCCTCGGTGGTCGAGTAGATGGGCGTGAGGCGGTCCTCCAGCGGCGGCGTCTCCTCGCCGGCGCTCACGCGGTACTCCGGGTGCACCATCTCCAGGCCGGTGGGGCCGCGGCGCACCTCGCCGAAGCAGCGCATCGTGAGGCCCGTCTTCAGCGCGTCGCGCTGCGTCGCGGAGAAGTGGAACAGGCGCACCGTGATCGCGCCGCTGCGGTCGGCGACCTGGCACAGCAGCGAGCGGCGGCGGCCGAAGTTCACCCGCGCGCCGCGGATCTCGCCCTGCACCAGCACCTCCTGGCCCGGGCGCAGCGCACCCATCGGCGTGATCCGGGTGCGGTCCTGGTAGCGGTACGGCAGGTGGAACAGCAGGTCCTGCACCGTGCGCACGCCGAGCGCCTCGAGGCGCTCGGCGACGCGTGCGCCGGCGCCGTGCAGCGACGCGACCGGGCGTTCCGCGAGCGCGGGCCGTGCGTCCCTGCTGGCGCCGTCCTGGCTCACCCGGTGGTCAGCGGTCCAGCACGAGGATCGCGTCCACCTCCACCCGTGCGCCGCGCGGCAGCGCGGCGACGCCCACCGCGGCGCGCGCCGGGTAGGGCTCGGGCACGTACTCCGCCATCACCTCGTTCACCGCCGCGAAGTCCGAGAGATCGGTGAGGTACACGGTGAGGCGCACCGCGTCGGCGAGGCTGCCGCCGGCGGCCTCCGCGACGGCCGCGAGGTTGCGGAACACCTGGTGGATCTGGCCGCGCACGTCCTCCGGCAGGGTCATCGCCTCCGGGTCGAGGGCGATCTGCCCGGACAGGTACACGGTGCCGTCGACCTCCACGGCCTGCGAGTAGGTGCCGATCGCGGCGGGCGCCCGGTCGGTGCTGATGACGCGCTTGTTCATGCTCTGGATCCTGAGAGGGGTTGGAAACGGGGCTCGCGACGCGGTCGTTCGCGTCGGCGGCGCGGCTAGCGCGACGCGCGGGTGATGCGGGTGACCTGCGGCACGCCGCGCACCTGGCGGATGATGCGCGCGAGGTGCGGGCGGTCGTGCACGCCGACGGTGAAGTGCAGCGTCGACTGCAGGCCGTCGCGGTTCTCCATCGAGATGTTCTCGATGTTCGCGTCGAGGTTCGCGATCGCGGCGGCGATGGTTGCGAGCACGCCTTTCTGATCGTTGGTGTCGACGCGGATGTCGACCGGGAACTCGCCGCTGATGCCGGGCTCCCAGTCCACCTCCACCCACTTCTCGGGCTGGTCCGCGTACTCGGCGATGTTCTTGCACCAGGTGGTGTGCACGACGATGCCGCGCCCGGTGCTGACGAAGCCGACGATCGAGTCGCCCGGGATCGGGTGGCAGCAGCGCGCGAAGCTCACGACCATGCCCTCGGTGCCGCGGATGTACACCGGCTGCGAGGACACCGGCTGCGGCGGCTCCGATCCGTTGCCGCCCGCGCTCACCGGCTGCGGCACCAGGCGGCGCGCGACCAGCGGCGCGATGCGCTTGCCGAGGCCCAGGTCCTCGAGCAGCGCGTCCATGCTCTCGAGACCGTACTCGGCGAGCAGCAGCCGCACCCGCTCCGGGTCCAGCTCCTCGATTGCGGCGGAATCGACCGCGAGCGCCTGGGTCAGCAGCCGGCGGCCCAGCTCCACCGCGTCGTCGGAGCGCAGGTTCTTCAGGTAGTTGCGGATGTTCGAGCGCGCCTTGCTCGTGACCACGAAGTTCAGCCAGTTCGCGTTGGGCCGGCCCCACGGCGCGGTCACCACCTCGACGTTCTGACCGGTCGCGAGCGGCGCCGACAGCGGCACGTAGCGCCCGTCCACCTTCGCCGCGATGCAGCGGTTGCCGACGTCGGTGTGCACCGCGTACGCGAGGTCCACCGGCGTCGAGCCGCGCGGAAGCTGCATGATGTCGCCGGCGGGCGTGAACACGTAGACCTCTTTCGGGAACAGGTCCACCTTCACCGTTTCCAGGAACTCGATCGAGTCGCCGGCCTGCTTCTGCATCTCGAGCAGCTCGGTGAGCCACGCGCGCGCGCGCTTCTGAGCGGTGTTGCTGCCCGCCTCGCCGGTCTTGTACAGCCAGTGCGCGGCGATGCCGGACTCCGCGACCGCGTGCATGTCCTCGGTGCGGATCTGCACCTCGATGGGTGCGCCGAACGGCCCGAACAGCACCGTGTGCAGCGACTGGTAGCCGTTCGCCTTCGGCAGCGCGATGTAGTCCTTGAAGCGCCCGGGCACCGGCTTGTACAGGCCGTGCATGAGCCCCAGCACGCGGTAGCAGGTGTCCGCGGTGTCGACCAGGATGCGGAACGCGTACACGTCCATGATCTCGTGGAAGGACAGCTCCTTCTCGAGCATCTTCCGGTACAGGCTGTAGAGGTGCTTCTCGCGGCCCGTCACGCGCGCGGTCACGCCTTCCTGGCGCGTTCGGCGCTTGATGGCCGTCTCGATCTTGCGGATCGCCTGCTTGCGGTGCCCGCGCGCCTTCTTCATCTCGGCCGCGAGCACCCGGTAGCGGTTCGGGTACAGCGCCTTGAAGCCCAGGTCTTCGAGCTCCTGGCGGATGCTGTTGAGGCCGAGGCGCTCGGCTATCGGGGCGTAGATGTCGAGCGTCTCGCGCGCGATGCGGCGGCGCTTGTCCGGGCGCAGGTGGCCGATGGTGCGCATGTTGTGCAGCCGGTCGGCGAGCTTGACCAGGATCACGCGGATGTCGCGCGCCATGGCCATCAGCATCTTGCGGAAGTACTCGGCCTGCGCCTCGGCGCGGCTCTCGAAGCTCACGTTGCCGAGCTTGCTGACGCCGTCGACCAGCTCGGCGACGTCGCCGCCGAAGGCGTCGTGGATCTGCGCCTTCGCGGTCTCGGTGTCCTCGATGACGTCGTGCAGGATCGCGGCGACGATGGTCTGGTAGTCGAGCCGCATCTCCGCGAGGATGCGCGCGACCTGGATGGGATGGTTGATGTACGGCTCGCCCGACGCGCGGTGCTGGCCCTCGTGGGCCTCGGCGCCGAACAGGTACGCGCGGTAGATCTCCTTGACCTGGTCGGGTTCCAGGTAGGTGTCAGTCAGGCTGCACAGGTCGCTGATCAGGAACACGTATGGGGAACGCGCTGTGCGCGCCTCGCCCGCGCCGGAGGCGGCCGGGCGCCGCGCGCCGGCCCGGGCATCGGCCTCAGAAATCCGCCGCCGGCATCCGCGGCATCTCGCTGCCCTCGCTCTCCTCCTCGAGCACCGGGGCGGCCTCCTGGGCCTGCATGAACTCCTGGTCCACGTAGCCGGCCGCGATCTCGCGCAGCGCCAGCACCGTGGGCTTGTCCTTCTCCTCCTCGACCATCGGCGCCGCGCCGCGGGCGATCTGACGGGCGCGCCGGGTGGCGAGCAGGACCAGCTCGAAACGGTTGTTCACGCGCTCGATGCAGTCTTCGACGGTGATCCGGGCCATGGGGGGTCTCCGCGGGTGGCGATTCACTGGGCAACGGGGAAGTGTACCCGCTCACCCGCCCCGCGGAACAGGCTCCGCGCCCAGCAGGGCGTCGATCAGGGGGGCCAGCGCACGGCGCCGGCCGGGGCCGCACAGGCGCCGGGCGCCGACCACGCTGGCCAGGTCCGCGAGCGCGGCCTGGAAGTCGTCGTTCACGATCAGATACTCGTACTCGCCGTGGTGCGCGATCTCGGCCACCGCGTCGCGCATCCGGCGCTCGATGGTCTCGGGGGTGTCCTGGGCGCGCCCGGTGAGGCGCTCGCGCAGCAGCGCGACGGACGGCGGGAGCACGAACACCGTCACGCAGCCGGGCAGGCGCTCGCGCACCTGCCGCGCGCCCTGCCAGTCGATCTCCAGGATCACGTCGCGCCCGGCGGCGAGCTCCGCGTCCACCGTCGCGCGGGCGGTGCCGTACGCGTGGTCGAAGACCCGGGCGTGCTCCAGGAACGCGCCCGCGTCGCACATTCGCTCGAAGGTCACGGCGTCGACGAAGTGGTAGTGGTCGCCGTCGCGCTCGCCGGGCCGCGGCGCGCGCGTGGTGTGGGACACCGAGATGACCACCCGCGGGTCGCGTTCCACCAGCGCCCGCACGAGGCTGGTCTTGCCGGCGCCGGACGGCGCGCTGACGACGAACAGCGTGCCCTCGGCGGTCGCCGGAGCCGGGCCGGGCGGTCCGCCGGGCGTCCCGGCGCCCCCGGCGGGGCCGTCACTCGACATTCTGGATCTGCTCCCGGACCTGCTCGATCAGCACCTTGAGATCCACCGACGCACGGGTGGACTCGGCGTCCGCGGCCTTCGAGCCCAGGGTGTTGGCCTCGCGGTTCAGCTCCTGCATCAGGAAGTCCAGCCGCCGCCCCACCGGCTGGCGCTGGCGCAGCACGCCGCGCACCTCGGCGACGTGGGCGTCCAGGCGGTCCATCTCCTCGGCGACGTCCAGCTTGGTCGCGAGCAGCGCGATCTCCTGCTCCACGCGCTCCGCGTCCAGCTTCTCGAGAACCTCCGCGAGCCGCTCATGCAGACGCTCGCGGGCGCGCGCGATGATCGCCGGCTGGCGCGCGCGCACCCCGGCGACGATCTCCTCGATCGCCGCGCAGCGCGACTCCACCATCTCGCGGATGCGCTCGCCCTCGCGCTCGCGGGTCGCGGTGAGGTCGTCCAGCGCGCGCTCGAGCAGCGCCACCACCGGCGCCTCGAGGCGCGCGGGGTCCGGCGGCGCCATGCGCACGACGCCGGGCCAGCGCATCAGCTCGCCGAGGCGCAGACCCTCCGCGCCGGGGGCGAGAGGGGCCAGCGCGCGCGCCGCCTGCACGAGCTGGCCGGCGAGCGCCGCGTCGACGCTCATCGTGGACTCCTCGCCCGCCGCCGGCTGCAGGCGCAGCGAGCACTCCACCTTGCCGCGCTTCACCCGCGCGCCGACGTGCTCGCGGAAGCGGTTCTCCAGCGCCCGCATCTCCTCGGGGATACGGAAGCTCACGTCCAGGTACCGGTTGTTGACGCTGCGAAGCTCCCACGCAGCCTGGCCCCACGCAGCCTCCTCGGCGGCGCGGGCATACGCGGTCATGCTCCTGAGCATCGGCGTCACGCGGAGTGGTCGGGTGGGGGCGGCATGGTACGCGGGGCCCTGCGGCGGATCCACGCGCGCGCCGGGCGCAGCGCCGGGAGCGCGGGCCCGCCGGGCGTGGCGGGCCCGCGCGCGGCACCGGCGCCGGCGGCCGCGCGACGCATGGGTATACTCGCGCCCCCCTCCCGGGCAGGAGATCCCCCATGCGACCGAGCGGCCGCGCGGCCGACGAGCTGCGCCCCGTGCGCTTCACGCGCAACTACACGCGTCACGCGGAAGGGTCCGTGCTCGTTGAATCCGGAGACACGCGGGTGCTGTGCACCGCGAGCGTCGGCGATCGCCCGCCGCCGTGGCTGCGCGGCACCGGCCGCGGGTGGGTCACGGCCGAGTACGGCATGCTGCCGCGCGCGACCACGCAGCGCACGCAGCGCGAGGCCGCGCGCGGCCGCCAGGGCGGGCGCACTCTGGAGATCCAGCGGCTGATCGGGCGCAGCCTGCGCGCGGTGGTCGACCTGCAGGCGCTCGGCGAGCGCAGCGTGGTGGTCGACTGCGACGTGATCCAGGCCGACGGCGGGACACGCACCGCCGCGATCAGCGGCGCCTACGTCGCGCTGGTGGACTGCATCGCGGCGATGGAGCGCATCGCCCGCGAGCGCGGCGACCGCTGGCCGACGCGCCCGGTGCTGCACGGGCAGGTGGCCGCGGTCTCGGTCGGCATCTTCGCCGGCCAGCCGGTGCTGGACCTCGACTACGCCGAGGACAGCCAGGCCGAGACGGACATGAACGTGGTCATGAACGAGGCCGGCGGCTTCATCGAGGTGCAGGGCACCGCGGAGGGCCACGCGTTCCGGCGCGACGAGCTGGACGCGATGCTCGCGCTCGCGGAGAAGGGCGTGAGCGAGCTGGCGGCGCTGCAGCGCGAGGTGCTGGAGCGGCAATGACCCGCCGCGTGGTGCTCGCCACCCGCAACCCGGGCAAGCTGCGGGAGATGGCGTCGCTGCTCGCGCCGCTCGGGCTCGACGTGGTGCCGGTCTCGGACTTCGCGGACGACGCGCCCGACGAGAGTGCGCCCACCTTCGTCGAGAACGCGCTGATCAAGGCGCGCGCCGCCGCGCGGGCGAGCGGGCTGCCGGCCATCGCCGACGACTCGGGCCTCGAGGTGGACGCGCTGCACGGGGCCCCGGGCGTGCGCTCGGCGCGCTTCGCGGGCGAGGCGGCCAGCGACGGCGACAACGTCGCGCGCCTGCTCGCGCTGCTCGCGGGCGTCGAGCCGGCGCGGCGCACGGCGCGCTTTCGCTGCGCGGCGGTGTACCTGGAGCACCCGGAGCACCCGGCGCCGCTGATCCGCGAAGGCGCGTGGGAAGGCGTCGTGCTCGACGCGCCGCGCGGCGCGGGCGGGTTCGGCTACGACCCGGTGTTCCTGGATCCGGTGAGCGGGCGCTCCGCGGCCGAGCTCGACCCGGCGCACAAGAACCGCGTCAGCCACCGCGGCATCGCGGTGCGCGCGCTGGCGGCCGCGCTGGGCGGGCGATGAGTGCGCCCGCTGGGCCGGCCCCGGCCGCCGCGGCGCCGTGCGCGGGCGCCGAGCCGCGCTTCGACGCGCCGCTGCCGCTCACCGTCTACGCGCATCTCCCGTGGTGTGTGCGCAAGTGCCCGTACTGCGACTTCAACTCGCATGCGCCGCGCGACGCGCCGGACTTCGAGCGCTACGTGGACGCGCTGCTCGCGGACCTCGAGTCGGAGCTGCCCGCGGTCTGGGGCCGCACGGTGCACGCGGTGTTCCTCGGCGGCGGCACGCCGAGCCTGTTCCCGCCGTCGGCCGTCGGCAGGCTGCTGGACGGCATCGCGGCGCGCCTTCGCGTCGCGCCCGGCGCGGAGATCACCCTGGAGGCGAATCCCGGGGCCGCCGACGCGGAGCGATTCCGCGGCTTCGTCGCGGCGGGCGTGAACCGGCTCTCGGTCGGCGTGCAGTCCTTCGACGACCGGATGCTCGCGGCCATCGGCCGGGTGCACGACGCGGCCGCGGCGCGTGCCGCGGTGCGCGCGGCGGTCGCGAGCGGCGCCGCGCGGGTGAACGTGGACCTGATGTTCGCGCTGCCCGGGCAGGCCGTCGCCGGCGTGACGGCGGACGTGCGCGAGGCGCTCGCGCTCGGGGTGCGCCACGTGTCCTTCTACCAGCTCACGCTGGAGCCGGGCACCGCGTTCCACCGCCGTCCGCCGCCGCTGCCGGCGCACGATCTCGCCGCACGCATGCAGGACGCCGGCATCGAGCTGCTCGCGCAGGCCGGCCTCGGACGCTACGAGGTGTCGGCGTTCGCGGCGCCCGGCGAGCGCTGCCGCCACAACCTGAACTACTGGCGCTTCGGCGACTACCTGGGCCTCGGCGCCGGCGCGCACGGCAAGCTCACGCTCGCGGACCGCGGCAGCGTGCTGCGCACCGCGAAGCCGCGTTCGCCGCAGCGCTTCATGACGCTGGCCGGCGCCGGCGCGCCGTGCGGGGAGCGCCGCGCGGTCGCGCCGGGCGAGCTGCCGTTCGAGTTCATGCTCAACGCGCTGCGCCTCGGCGACGGCTTCGAGGAGACGCTGTTCCGGTCGGCGACCGGGCTCGCGCTGGACACGGTGCAGCCGGCCCTCGCGCACGCGGTGGCCGGCGGGCTCCTCGAGCGCGCCGGCGGGCGCATCCGCGCGACCGAGCTCGGATGGCGGTTCCTGGACGACCTGGTGGCGCGGTTCCTGCCCGCGTGAACCGGGGTGCGGGCGGGGCCTCGGCTATACTCGACCCCGTCGTGAACCTCGCGCGCAGCAGCTCATGAAAACTCCCTTCCGTGCCTGGGCGGCCGCGGCCGCGCTCGCGGTGGCGGCGTCGCCGGCGGCGGCCCGGATGTACCAGTGGGTGAGCCCCGCGACGGGGCGCATGCAGCTCTCCGGCGAGCCCCCCGCGTGGTACCGCGCCGCCCGGGACGGGCCGCGCGTGTGGGTGTTCGAGAACGGCAGCCTGGTCGACGACACCGCCATCGCGCTGCCCCGGGGCCAGCGGGAGGAGCTGCGCGAGGCCGCGTTCGAGGCGTCCGAGGAGCGCCAGCGGGCCGAAGCCCTGAGGCGCCTGGAGCGGGCCGCGCGGCGCGAGCAGCGAATGCAGGAGGAGGCGGAGCGGGCCGCGCAGCGCGAGCAGGCCGCGGCCGCGGGCGCCGAGGCGACGACGCCGCCGCAGGCGGCGCGCGGCGCGGGCGCAGCGGCGACGGCCGCCGGCGGGCCGCTCGACGAGGCCACCGTCGAGCGCCTGAAGGCGATCATCCGCGACTTCGATCGGCGGGGCGGCGGCTGACGCGCTGCCCGCGGCCGGTGTGCTACGGTCGCGACCACCAGCCGGGCGTCGCGGACGTGCCGGGCCTCCGGCGGCAACACTGCGAACCACACGAGCCACGCGAGGAGGAGCCATGCAGACGCGCGCCGCGGTCGCCTACAAGGCCGGTGAGCCCCTGAGCATCGAGACCGTGGACCTGGAAGGTCCCAGGGCCGGCGAGGTGCTGGTGGAGATCAAGGCCACCGGCGTGTGCCACACCGACGAGTTCACGCTGTCGGGCGCGGACCCGGAGGGGCTGTTCCCGGCCATCCTCGGTCACGAGGGCGCGGGCGTGGTGCTCGAGGTGGGCGCCGGCGTCAGCTCGCTGAAGCCGGGCGATCACGTGATCCCGCTGTACACGCCGGAGTGCCGGCAGTGCGAGTACTGCACCAGCGGCAAGACCAACCTGTGCCAGGCGATCCGCGTGACCCAGGGCCAGGGCCTGATGCCGGACGGCAGCAGCCGGTTCAGCATCGGCGGCGAGAAGATCTTCCACTACATGGGCACGTCCACCTTCGCCAACCACACGGTGGTGCCGGAGATCGCGCTCGCGAAGATCCGCGAGGACGCGCCGTTCGACAAGGTGTGCTACATCGGCTGCGGCGTGACCACCGGTATCGGCGCCGTGATCAACACGGCCAGGGTCGAGCCCGGCGCGAACTGCGTGGTGTTCGGCCTCGGCGGCATCGGCCTCAACGTGATCCAGGGGCTGCGCCTGGTGGGCGCCGACATGATCGTCGGCGTGGACCTGAACCCGGCGCGCGAGGCGCTCGGCAAGCAGTTCGGGATGACCCACTTCGTGAATCCGAAGGAGGTGGAGGGCGACCTCGTGCCCTATCTCGTGGACCTCACCCGGGGCGGCGCCGACTACAGCTTCGAGTGCATCGGCAACGTCGACGTGATGCGCCAGGCCCTGGAGTGCTGCCACAAGGGATGGGGCGAGAGCGTGATCATCGGCGTCGCCGGTGCCGGCAAGGAGATCTCCACCCGTCCGTTCCAGCTCGTCACCGGGCGCGTGTGGCGCGGCACCGCGTTCGGCGGCGCCAAGGGCCGCACCGACGTGCCGCGCATCGTCGACTGGTACATGGACGGCAAGATCAACATCGACGATCTGATCACGCACGTGATGCCGCTCGAGAAGATCAACGACGCGTTCGACCTGATGCACGCCGGCAAGTCCATACGCAGTGTCGTGACGTTCTGATCGGATCGCCGCCGCCGGCCGGCGGGCGCGCGCATTCGTGATCGGTTGGCGGGCGAATACATCGCCGTACGCTCGACGGCCGCGCCCATGCGGCCGACGGTTCCGCGACCCGCACCGGACCGGCCTTGTCCGAACTCCGATGCGGGCGCGCGGCCGGCCGCCGCGGCTCAGCCGCTGAACAGGCCCAGCAGCGTATCGAGCAGCGAGCGCTCGCGGTTCTCGACGAAGGACTGCAGGTCCAGCAGGCCGCGGTTGTCGGGATCCACCTGAAGCCCGAGCGAGATGTAGCCCTGCGCCTTCGCGTAGTTGCGCCGGGAGAACTCCTTCTCCGCGAGCACCACGAAGCGCTCCGCGATCTCCTGGAAGCCCTGCCGCGCCGATGCGTTGTCGGGCTCCAGCGCGAGCAGCCGGCTGAAGTAGTAGTGCGCGTTGTCGGCCGGCGGCTGCACCAGGCGATCGTCGCGCAGGCTCTTGCGCGCCAGCACCTCCAGCGCGCGCGCGACCTCGTTTCTCGACACGTTCCCGGGGCCCGGCGCGGACGGGCTGCCGGCGCCCGGCGCCGGCCGCGGCAGGGCCGCGCCCAGGTTGGCGCTGGCTGCGTCGTCCTGCTTCACCTGGCGCACGATCGCGGCGTTCTGCAGCGTGCGGGCGTAGAGATAGAAGATCCCCATCGCGCCGAGCACCAGCAGCAGGCAGATGGTCAGGGTGCTGATCCGCTTGCGTGTGGACCAGGGCTGAGTGGCCGCCAGCGCCTCGGCCCGCCGCGCGGCCGCGTCGGACCCGTCGTCGCCGTCCGCGCGGTGGCCGGTGAAGCGCGCGATCTCCGCGACCAGCGCCTCCGCGTCCGGGATCCGCTTGTCGCGGTCCTTCGCCATCATGCGATCGATCAGCGGCTGGTAGCGCTTGAGCCGCGCGGGCAGCTTCGGCACCGGCGACTGGATGTGCTGCATGATCACCTTGATCGCGGTGTCGCCCAGGTAGGGGCGCTCGCCGGTGAGCAGCTCGTAGAGGATCACGCCGAGGCTGTAGATGTCCGTGCGCCCGTCCACCAGCAGACCCTCGGCCTGCTCGGGGCTCATGTAGAACGGGCTGCCGAGGATGGTGCCGGTGGACGTGAGCTCGCTGTCGACGGTGGTCTGCTTCGCGATGCCGAAGTCGGTGAGCAGCGCGGTGCCGTCGCGGCGGAACAGGATGTTCGCCGGCTTGATGTCGCGGTGCACGATGCCGTGCTGGTGCGCGTAGCCGAGGGCGCGGGCGACCTTCGCGACCAGGTCCAGCGCCTCCTCGGGCGGCATCCGCCGCTCCTCGATGCGGGTCTTCAGGTCGCCGCCGTCGACGTATTCCATCGCGATCCACACCATGTCCTCGACGGTGCCGATGTCGTGGACGGTGATGATGTGGGGGTGCGAGAGCGACGCGATGATGCGTCCCTCGTTCAGGAAGCGGCCGATGAAGTCCTTCTCGCTGTCGCGGTCGCTGTCCATGCACTTGAGCACGACCTCGCGACCCAGCGACTCCTGGATTGCGAGGTAGACCGTGGCCATGCCGCCGCGACCGATTGTGCTCTTGATCCTGAAGCCAGGAACGTTCACGGGGGCGCCATGCTCTGGAGGGGACGGTGCACGCCGCGATTCTAGCCCGGAAGCCCCGCGCGACGCCCCGTGGCGGGGCGTCGCGCGGCCGTGCGGAGACGGGTGAGGACCGTGCGCGCGGCGACGCGGCGGGAAGCGGATGCGCTGCGGCGAGGAAGCGAAGGCGACGCACGGCCGTCGGGATCGCGCACTAAACGTTTCGCTGGCCTGCACCCGGCGCGGGGATGTGCCGGCATCCATCGGGCGTGCGCGCGCTCGACGGATGGTGCCCGCGCGCGACCGCGTGACGCGCGCAGCGAGGCGAGAAAGCGCGGGATGCGCTTCCTCACCAGTGCGCAAGCGGGATACAACTCGGAACGAAGAAGGGCCGGCAGACGCTGCCGGCCCTTCTTCGGCGTGGCTGGGGGACTAGGATTCGAACCTAGACTGGCGGAGTCAGAGTCCGCTGTCCTACCATTAGACGATCCCCCAATCGGATCGCGCCCGTTTCGCGGGCGGCGCCGCAGCGCGTCAGCGCTTCGAGTACTGCGGGCGCTTGCGGGCCTTGTGCAGGCCGACCTTCTTGCGCTCCACCTCGCGCGCGTCGCGGGTGACGAAGCCGGCGCGGCGCAGGGCGGGCTTCAGGCTCTCGTCGTACGCGACCAGGGCGCGCGTGATGCCGTGACGGATCGCGCCCGCCTGGCCGTTCGGGCCGCCGCCCGCGACGGTGACGGTGACGTCGAACTGGTCGGCCATGTTGGCCGTGTCCAGCGGCTGGCGGACCAGCATGCGCGAGGTCTCGCGTCCGAAGTACTCGTCCAGCGGACGCCGGTTGACGAGGATGCGCCCCGTGCCGCGGCGCAGGAACACGCGGGCCGAGGAGGTCTTGCGCCGGCCGGTGCTGTAGTAGGTGTCGACTGCCATCGTCATCTGCAACCTGTGAAGGGCGGCTGGCCGTTTCCGGGGCGTGCGCCGCGCGTGGTGAGGATCGTGCCGGGCGCGTTACAGCGCGAGGGTTTCCGGCTGCTGGGCCGCGTGCCTGTGCTCGCTGCCCGGATAGACCTTGAGCTTGCGGAACATCGCCCGCCCCAGCGGCCCCTTGGGCAGCATGCCCTTGACGGCGATCTCGATGGTGCGCTCGGGCGCCTTCTCGATCATCTTCTCGAAGCTGATGCCGCGGATGCCGCCCGGGTAGCCGGTGTGGTGCCAGTACATCTTCTGGCTGCGCTTGTTGCCGGTGACGGCGACCTTCGCCGCGTTGACCACCACGATGTAGTCGCCGGTGTCCACGTGCGGGGTGTACTCCGCCTTGTGCTTGCCGCGCAGGCGGCGCGCGATCTCCGTGGCGAGCCGGCCGAGGGGACGGTCGGCGGCGTCCACCACGAACCAGCGGCGCTCCACGCTCTCCGCCTTCGCGCTGAAGGTGCCCTTCATCGTATTCCTGCTCCGCTAGACTCCCCGCCGCGCGCCGCTGGCCGGCGCGGGCCCGCCGCGGCCGGCGGGAAGGGTGGAAAAGTCGCGAAGGGTAACGGGGGCCAGACTGCGGAGTCAACGCTGCGGGCGCCCGCGGTCGTCTGCGCGAGGCTCAGCGCTCGAGGCGGCGGCGCGCGAGGCGGGTCGCAGCCAGCCACGCGAGCACCGCGTACGCGCCCAGCACCGCGAGGTGGCCGGGCACGTCCGGCAGCGGACCGCCGGTCATCAGCGGGCGCACGACGGCCACCGCGTGGCGCAGCGGCAGCACCTCGGCCAGCGCCTGCACCGCCGTCGGCAGCCGGTCCAGCGGGAAGAACACGCCGCTCATGAGCAGCAGCGGCGTCACGAACAGCGTGGTGTAGAACAGGAAGAAATCGTATGAGCGCGCGACGGCGGTCACCGCCAGCGCGAGGGCCGCGAACACCAGGCCCGAGAGCATCAGCACCGGAAGCGCCAGCAACGCGCGCGGGCCGTCCACGACGCCGAGCGACGCGGACACGACGGCGATCGCGCCGGCGCTGAGCAGCGCCTTGCTCGCGGCCCAGACGATCTCGCCCGCGACCACGTCGGCGACCGACAGCGGCGCCATCGTCACCGAGTCCCACGTGCCCTGCACCGCCATGCGGCTGTACGCCGAGTAGGTGCCCTCGAAGCTCGCCGTCATCATGCTGCTCGAGCACACGATGCCCGACGCCAGGAAGTGCAGGTACGGCAGCCCGTCCACCGGCCCGACCATCGCGCCCAGCCCGTAGCCCAGCGCCAGCAGGTACAGCAGCGGCTCCCCGAAGTGCCCGCACAGCGAGGCCACGGCCAGCTTGCGCCACACCAGCAGGTTGCGCCGCCACACCGGCACCCAGCGGCGCCACGCCGGCAGCGGGGCGCGGCGGGCCGCGTCGTGACGGGCGCCGGGCGGGGTCACGAATCGCGAAGCTCGCGCCCGGTGAGCTTGAGGAACACGTCCTCGAGGTTCGCGGGGCGGTGCGCGAAACGCAGCGCCGGCACACGCTCGACCGCGGCGAGCAGCGCCGCGGCGTCGCGGCAGTAGTAGAACACCGTGTCGCCCACGTGCTCGTGGCGCACCGCGAGCGGCGCACCGTGCCGATGGTGCCAGTCCAGCACCCCCTCGCCGTGCACCTCCACCACCTGCGGCTCGATGTGGCGCTCGATCAGCGCGCGCGGCGCGCCGCTGTCGAGCAGGCGCCCGTGATCCATGATCGTGATCCGGTCGCACAGGCGCTCCGCCTCCTCCATGTGGTGGGTCGTGAGCACCAGCGTGAGCCCATCGCGGCGAAGCGCGCGCAGGCGCTGCCAGATGAGCTGCCGAGCCTGCGGATCCAGCCCCGTCGTGGGCTCGTCCAGCAGCAGCAGGCGGGGCTCGGCGAGCAGCGCGCGGCTCAGCGACAGGCGCCGCTGCATGCCGCCGGACAGGGTGTTGACGTACGCGTCGGCGCGTCCCTCCAGGGCCGCGAACGCGAGCAGCGCCGGGATGCGCGCGTCCACCTCGCGGCGGCTCATGCCGAAGTAGCTGCCGAAGACCCGCAGGTTCTCGGTGACCGTGAAGTCCGGGTCCAGCGCGTCGCGCTGCGGCACCACGCCGACCCGGGCACGCATCGCGGTGGCCCCGGACGGCAGCGCGTGGCCCAGCACCTCGAGCCGTCCCCCGTCCGGGGCCGTCTTGCCCAGCAGCATGCGCAGCAGCGTCGTCTTGCCGGCGCCGTTCGGGCCCAGCAGGCCCCAGCACTCGCCGTGGCGCACCTCGAAGGAGACGCCGTCGACGGCGACCCGGTCGCCGTAGCGCCGGGTCAGCGCGTGCGCGGTCACGAGTGCGTCGGCGGGCGCCGCCGCGTGGCGGGAGGAGATGTTCACCGGGGTGTACGATCCGTGGTCGGTCGTGGGACTGGGCTCGTCGTCGCGGACCGCGCGGCCCGCGGCGGGTCGTTCCCGACCGGCGTCGTGGCCGGCACGGTGGCGGTCGCCGCGTGCAGGCACTCCCCGCACGCGACCGCGGCGGACGACGTCAGCACGACGCCACCCCCCAGAACGCACCCCCGGAAGGCACCATGGACAGCATCATAATCAACCTCGATCGCGCGCTGCGGGCGGTGGGCGGGGCGGCCCGCGGCACCGGGCGCGAGTACCCCGCGCAGGCGGCGCCGGAGCCGCTGCTCGAGGAGCCGGAGCGCCGTCACGCTGCCGCGCTGATGCGGGTCAACCACGCGGGCGAGGTGGCCGCGCAGGCGCTGTATCACGGCCAGTCGCTGACCGCGCGCGGCGACCGCGTGCGGCGCGACCTCGAGCGCGCTGCCGCGGAAGAGGAGGACCACCTGGTGTGGTGCCGCCGGCGGCTCGCGGAGCTCGACGACCGCCCCAGCCTGCTGGACCCGCTGTGGTACGCCGGGTCGTTCGTCATCGGCGCCGCGGCGGGGCTCGCCGGCGACCGGGTCAACCTGGGCTTCCTCGCCGAGACCGAGCGCCAGGTGGAGGCGCACCTGGAAGGGCACCTCGAGCGCCTGCCGCCCGACGACGCGCGCAGCCGCGCGGTCGTGCGCCAGATGCAGGAGGACGAGGTGTCGCACGCGCGGATGGCCGAGCGGGGCGGCGCCGCGCCGCTGCCCGAGCCCGTGCGCCGCGCGATGCGCCTGGTCTCGCGGGTGATGACCGCGACCGCCTACCGGCTCTGATCCGTGTCCGCCGGCGCCGCGGCCGGCCGGCCCACCGCGTCCAGGAACTGCGCGATGCCGTCGCGGTACAGCGCGCCGCTGGCCAGGAATCCGTCGTTGTGGCCGCCCCGGATCGTCAGCAGCCGGTGCCGCGCCGGTGCCGCCTCCGCGAGCCGCTGCGCGTGCCGGAACGGCACCAGCTCGTCGTCGCGGCTGTGCACGATCAGCACCGGGCAGCGCACGTGGCCGATGCGCGCCACGGAGTCGTAGCGGATGCGCGCGAGCAGCCGCACCGGGAACAGGGGGTAGATGCCGGCCGCCAGATCCGGCACCGACGTGAACGCGGATTCCACGATCAGCCCGGCGCAGGGGCGCTGCGTGGCGAGCTGCGTCGCGACCGCGCCCCCCAGCGAGCGGCCCATCAGCACCAGGCGCTCCGGTGCCACGCCCAGCGTCGTCGTCAGGTGCTCGTACGCCGCGCGGGCGTCGCGGTACGTGCCCTCCTCGCCTGGGGAGCCGCCGCTCAGCCCGTAGCCGCGATACTCCAGCAGCAGCACGCCGGCCCCGACGCCGTGCAGCAGCGCCGCGGTCTCCAGGCGGTGCGAGATGTTGCCGGCGTTGCCGTGCAGGAACAGCACCACCGGCGCCGTGTCCCGCACCGGCGCCGGTGCGGGCACCCACCACGCGTGAAGCCGCACGCCGTCCTCGGTCGTGATCCACTGCTCGCTGAACGCGAGGCCCGCGGCCTGCGGGGTCGCGGCCAGGGTGCGCTCGGGGAAGTACACGAGGCGATGCTGCCCCAGGAAGAGCCCGAGGCACAGCGCCGCATAGACGGCGCCGGCGGCGACCAGGGTGGAAACCAGCATGCGCACGGGTCCGCGAAGGGCAGGGATGTCACGTCGGACCGCACTCCGGCCCGCCGCCAGTCTATCCGCCGCGCGCACGGTGCCGCCGCGCCGCGCGGCGCGGCACCCTCAAGAGCCGCCCGCCCGCGGCCGTTACAGGGGAAGGCAGTGGCGCACCCGGAGCTCAGATGCCCTGTGGCGTGTACACGCCGTCGTCTCCCATCGTCCGCGCCGGCCGCCGTGCCGCCGGGCGGCGCCGCGCCCGCGCGACGCCGCGCCTGCACACGGTGCTGGTGCTGCTGGTGCTGCTGGCGAACTGCGTGGTCGCGCGCGACAGCCTGCTCAGCGACGCGGCGGTGGCGATGTACCGCGGCCGCTACGGCGAGCAGGCCACGCAGCGCCTGAACGCGTGGCAGGACCTGGTGCGCGCGCACTCGACCGCGGCGGAGCGGGCGAAGCTCGAGCGGGTGAACGACTTCTTCAACGCGATCCCGTGGCTCAGCGACGAGGAGCACTGGGGCCGGCGCGACTACTGGGCCACGCCGCTCGAGATGCTGGGCACCAACGGCGGCGATTGCGAAGACTATTCCATCGCCAAGTACATCACGCTGGTGAAGATGGGCGTGGACGCGTCGCGCCTGCGCATCACCTACGTCCGCGCGCCGCGGCTGAACCAGCCCCACATGGTGCTCGCGTACTACCCGCGCCCGGACGCGGAGCCCTTGATCCTGGACAACCTGGACGGCGTGATCCGCGGTGCGTCGCTGCGCCGTGACCTGATCCCGGTGTACAGCTTCAACGCGCGCGGACTGTGGGCCACCCGCGGCAACGGCGAGAGCCGCCACATGGGCGCGCCCGGGCGGCTCGACGGCTGGCGTGACGTGGCCCGGCGCATGCAGCGCGAAGGTGTGGACGTGAGCGGCTGACCGGCCGCGGCAGAGGACACGACGATGAGCTTTGCAAGACAACTTTCACTGGTGCTGTTCCTGGTGGTCCTGGCGGCGCTGGCCGCGCGCACCGTGCTCACCGTGCACGAGACTCGCGAGTACCTCGCCGAGCAGCTCGAATCCCACGCACGCGACGCGGCACGCTCGCTGGGCCTGTCGATCTCGCTGCACCTCGCCGAGGGGGACCACGTGTTCATGGAGTCGGTGGTGGACTCGCTGTTCGACAGCGGCGACTACACGTCCATACACGTGCACGACCTCGACGGCGCGGTGCTGCTCGCGCGCGAGCGCTCACCGAGCCCGTCGCAGGTGCCGGCGTGGTTCGTGGACCTCGTGCCCATCGACGCGCCTACGGGCGACGCGGTGCTCACCGCCGGCTGGAACACCGCGGGCCGGGTCACCGTGCGCAGCTACCCCGGCTACGCCTGGCGTCAGCTCTGGGAGACCACCGTGCGCAGCGTCGTGTCGGCGGCGGTGTTCCTGCTCGTGGCATCGGTGGTGATCGGCATCGTGCTGCGCGTCGCGCTCAAGCCCCTGGACCTCATCGAGCGCCAGGCGCGCGCGGTGGCCGAGCGGCGATTTCCACGCATCGAGAAGCTGCCGCGCACGCGCGAGTTCCGCCGCGTCGCCGAGGCGATGAACTTCATGACGCGCAGCGTCGAGCAGTTCATCGCCGATCAGAGCGAGCAGGCGCGCAAGCTGCAGGCAGAGGCCTACCTGGACCCGGTGACGGGGCTGCGCAACCGGCGTGCGCTGCTGATGGACGTCGCGCTCGCGGGCCGGCAGGCGCGCGACGAGGGGCCGGCCGCGTTCGTGCTGCTCAACGTTCGCGGCCTGGACGCGATCAACCGCCGCGGCGGCTACGAGAGCGGCGATGCGTTCATGTGCGCGATGGGCGCCCGGCTCGCGGAGCGGGTGCGCGACGAGGCCGCCGCGCTCGGGCGCTGGGGCGGGGCGATCTTCGGCGTCGTGCTGCCGCGCGCGACGCAGGCCTCGGCCGGCGCCCTCGCCGAGGAGCTGGTCGCGGCGCTGTCGGCGGCCGGTGACGACGGCGTGCGCGCGGAGGGCGTGAACGCCGGCGTCGTGATCGTGACCGGCAACGACGACGCGGCCACGCTGGTCGATCGCTGCGAGGCGGCGCTGCGCAACGCCGAAGACAGCGGGCCCGGGTGCTGGCACCTGTGGCAGGCCGGCGCGACCGTGGCGGCGCCGGAGCTGCACGACGAGGCGCTGTGGCAGGACGAGCTCAAGCGCATCATCGCCGAGCGCGACGTGGTGCTGGAGGCGCAGCCGGTGCTGGCCCGCGACGGCGGGCTGATGCACCTGGAGGTGCTGGCGCGCCTGCGTCGCGGGGACGGCACGCTGCTGCCGGCCGGGCGCTTCGTGCCGGTCGCGGTGCGCCTGGGCCTCGGCAGCTCGCTGGACGTGGTGATCCTGGAGCAGGTGCTGGAGCACCTCGCGGTGCGCTTCCAGAGCGCCGAGCGGGTCGCGGTGAACGTGTCCGCCGCCGCGGCGGGCGACGCGGACTTCCTGCGCTGGCTGGGCGGGCGGCTCGCCCGCGAGCCCGCGGCGCGCCGCGCGCGCCTGTGCCTGGAGGTGACCGAGCACTTCGCGGCCGGCAACCCCGACGGCATGCGTGCGCTGGTGGAGACGCTGCGCCCGCTGGGGGTCAACATCGGGGTCGACCACTGCGGCGCGGCAGAGGCCTCGCTGTCCGCGCTGCGCGGCCTGCCGCTCGACTACGCGAAGCTCTACGGCGCGCTGATCTCGGGAATCGACGGCGACCGCGAGCGCCAGCACCTGCTGCGCTCGCTGGTCAGCATCGGCCACGGCATGGGGCTCGCGGTGGTGGCCGAGTTCGTGGAGACCGAGGC
>CBDUCN010000045.1:0-22222 GCA_965365655.1 uncultured Gammaproteobacteria bacterium
GCGGGTGCGCCCTGGCGCGACCGTCGGCCGCAGGGATGCGGCCGGCGAGCCTCCACGGACGGATTCACGGCGTGTCGCGCCAGCGCGCACCCGCCTCGCGGCACCACACGCCAGGACCGCCCGCACCGACGCCCTCACCTCACCCCACCCCCACACCGCGTCGGACGGCCACCCCCGACGCCCGAACGCGAGGCGGGTGCGCCCTGGCGCGACCGTCGGCCGCAGGGATGCGGCCGGCGAGCCTCCATGGACGGATTCACGGCGTGTCGCGCCAGGGCGCACCCGCCTCGCGGCACCCGACGCAAGAACCGGCCGCACCGACGCCCCACCCTCAATGCCCGAACTCGTCCGCATCCGGCGCCCGCCGCTCCGCGAACGCCTTGCCCAGCTCCTTCGACTCGCGCGTCCCCAGGTACCCGGAGAGCAGCAGGTCGTGCGCCATGCGCCCGAGGCCCGACACCCCGCCGTGGCGCGCGTTGAACGCCGCCTTCACCGACGCCAGCGCGAAGCTGCCGCGCGCCGCGACCTCGTCGGCGAACGCGCGCGTCGCGGCGCCGAGCTCGGCGTCCGGCACCACGCGGTTGATGAGGCCCAGCTCCAGCGCCTCCTTCGCCGACAGCTTCGGATTGCAGTACCACATCTCCTTCGCCTTCTTCTTGCCGACCAGGTCCTCCAGGTACCAGGTGCCGTAGCCGGCGTCGAAGGAGCCCATCATCGGGCCGACCTGGCGGAACACCGCGCTCTCCTTCGCGATGGTGAGGTCGCACACCATCTGCAGCACGTTGCCGCCGCCCACCGCGAAGCCGTTCACGCTCGCGATCACCGGCTTCTGCAGCCGGTCGATGGACTCGTACATCTCCAGCGTCGGCAGCATGCCGGCGTACAGCTTCGTGTCCTCCAGGCCGTCCTTGCGTCCGCCGATGCAGAAGAAGCGGTCGCCGGCGCCGGTGATCACCAGCACCCGGGTGCGCGTCTCGCGGCGCACCTCGTTGATGCAGTCGCGGATCTCGTGGCACATGGTCGCGTTGAACATGTTGCCGTCGTCGGGACGGTTGAGGGTCAGGGTCCCGACCGGGCCGTCCTCCTCGTACAGGATGGTCTCGTAGCTCATCGTCGACGTTCTCCTTCGGGCCGTGGCGGCGTCAGCCGATGATGCCCGCCGCGCGCAGCCGCTGCACCCGTTGGTCGTCGTAGCCGAGGATGGACCTCAGCACCTCGTCGCCGTCCGCGCCGAGCCGCGGCGGCGCGCGCCGCGGCCCCGGCGGCTCGCCGTCGAAGCGGATGCCCAGCCCCACCTGCGGCACCGGCGGGTCGCCGTCCAGCCGGTAGAACAGCCCGCGCGCGCGCAGCTCCGGGTCCGCCGCGACCTGGTCCACCCGGTTGATCGGCCCGGCCGGCACCCGCGCGCGCTCGAAGCGCGCGAGCCAGTCGGCACGCCCGGCGGTGCGCAGGATGTCCCCGATCTCGGCGACGATGGCCGCGCGGTCGGCGCGCCGCTCCGCGTTCGAGCCGCGCCCCGCGGCGCCGGCCCGATCCGGGCGCCCCACGGCCTCCCAGAAACGGGTCCAGATCGCGTCGGTGCCGAGCCCCAGCGTGATCGGCTCGTCGGCCGTGTCGAAGGCCTGGTAGACCGCGATCACGCTGTCGGTGCCCCCGCTTCGACGCGGCACCTCGCCGGAGCCCAGGTACGGCACGATGCGACACGCGAGGAAGCGCGTCATGCTCTCGACCAGCGACACGTCCACGACCCGCCCGCGTCCGCCGCGCGCGCGCGCGAGCAGCGCCGCGAGCGCACCCATCGCGGCGTCCTGGCCGGCCAGCATGTCCGCCGCGGGCGTGCCCACCTTCTGCGGGTCGCCGCCGGCCGCGCCGGTGAGGTCCATGACGCCGGAATACCCCTCGGCGATCAGGTCGTAGCACGCGTGGTCGGCGCGCGCGCCGTCGAGGCCGAAGCCGGTGATGGACACGAACACGACGCCCGGGTTGCGGCCGTGCACCGCGCCCGGGTCCAGCCCCAGCTTGCGCTGCACCCGCGGCGGCTGGTTGGTCACGAACACGTCGGCGCCGGCGACCAGGTCGTCGAGCACCGCGCGTCCCTCGTCGCGGGTCAGGTCCAGCGCGAGGCTCAGCTTGTTGCGGTTCACCGACGCGAACCACAGCGACTGGCCGTCGAGGAACGGCGGGCCCCACGCGCGGGCGTCGTCACCGCCGCCCGGGCGCTCCACCTTGACGACCGTGGCGCCGAGATCGGCCAGCAGCATCGTCGCGTAGGGCCCGGCGATGGACGTGGTGAGGTCCACGACCAGCACGTCGGCGAGCAGGTCCGCGCCGATGCCCGGGCGTAGCGCCGGGAGATCGTGCATCGGGAGCGCCGGGCCGGTTCGCGCATCGTCGATCGGGGGCGCCATGGTGCAGGGCTCCGTGCGGCTACGCGCCCAATGCTCGGCCCGCCGCGCATGATGTCAAGGGATTCGGCGCGCGAGCCCCGGCCCTGCACCCGATCCGCCGCGCGCGGGCCGCAGGCCGGCCGAAGCGGGTGCCCGCGCGCCGCCGGTCGCCCGTCCCGTCCACGGAACGTGGGCGCACCCGCCGCGCGTCAGCCGCCGCGTCCGCACGCCGCCCCCGCGTCGGGCCGCCGACCGGGCGGCGTTGAACGCGTCCCGGCCAGCGTCCACACTTCGGCGCCTCGCCCTCGCCGGAGCCCGTCCCGCCATGTCCATCGTTGCCGCCAGCCTGTCCCGCATCAAGGCGTCGCCCACCCAGGGGATCACCGCGCTCGCGATGGATCTCGAGCGCCAGGGGCGCGACATCATCGCGCTGTCCGCCGGGGAGCCCGACTTCGACACCCCGGCGCACATCCGCGCGGCCGCGGTGCGCGCGATGGACGAGGGCAAGACCCGCTACTCGGCGCCGGCCGGGATCCCGGAGCTCCGCGAGGCCGTGTGCCGCAAGTTCAAGCGCGAGAACGGCCTGGACTACGCGCCGGCGCAGACCATCATCACGTCCGGCGGCAAGCAGGCGCTGTACAACGCGCTGCTCGCGTCACTGGATCCCGGCGACGAGGTGATCATTCCCGCGCCGTACTGGGTCAGCTACCCGGACATGGTGCTGCTCGGCGGCGGCACGCCGGTGTTCGTCGAGACCGACCCGGCGAACGGCTTCCGCCTTCCGCCCGAGGCGCTGGAGGCCGCGATCACGCCGAAGACGAAGTGGCTGATCCTGAACAACCCCGGCAACCCCACCGGCGGCGTGATGGGCCCGGACGACCTCGCCGCGCTGGGCGCGGTGCTCGAGCGCCACCCCCACGTGTGGGTGCTCAGCGACGACATCTACGAGCACATCCGCTACGACGGCGCGGCCTTCGCGACGATGGCGCAGGCGACGCCGTCGCTGATCGACCGCACGCTGACGATGAACGGGCTGTCGAAGACCTACTGCATGACCGGCTGGCGCATCGGCTTCGCCGCCGGGCCGAAGCCGCTCATCGACGCGATGGTCAAGCTGCAGTCGCAGTCGACGAGCTGCGCGTGCACGATCAGCCAGTGGGCCGGCGTCGCGGCGCTGGACGGCGATCTCTCGTTCATCGAGAAGCACAACGCCGTGTTCCAGGAGCGCCGCGACCTCGCGCTGTCGATCCTGAACCAGAGCCAGGGCCTGCACTGCGCGAAGCCGGGCGGCGCGTTCTACCTGTACGTGGACTGCGCCGGCGTGATCGGGAAGAGGACGCCCGAGGGCAAGACGCTCGAGACCGACGAGGACTTCGTCACCTGGCTGCTCGACCGCGAGGGCGTCGCCGCGGTGCACGGCTCGGCCTTCGGCATGGGGCCGTACTTCCGCATCTCGTACGCGCTGGCCACCGACCGGCTGGAGGAGGCATGCACGCGCATCCAGCGCGCGTGCGGCGAGCTGTCGTGAGCCGCCGCACGCACCGGTTGCACGCGCGCACGCCGTGAATGCTGCGCGCGCGGCCGTCCTCGGGCTCGCCCTCGCGCTGCCGGCGGCGGCGCTGCCGGTGAGCGTCGACGTGCGAGGCGCGGCCACGCCGCGCGTCGAGGTGCAGGGCCACCGCGGAGCCCGCGGCTGGCTGCCCGAGAACACGCTGCAGGGCTTCGAGAAGGCGCTGGCCTTCGGCGTGGACACGCTGGAGCTGGACGTGGGCGTGACCGCCGACGGACACGTGGTGGTGCACCACGACCAGTCGCTGAACCCCGAGACCACGCGCCTCGACGGGCGCTGGATCCGGGCGGACGAAGCGCGGCCGATCCACGCGCTGACGCTCGCGGAGCTTCGCCGCTACGACGTCGGCGCGATCGACCCGGCCTCCGAGTACGCGCGGCGCTTCCCGCACCAGCGCGCGGTGGACGGTGCGCGCATCCCGACGCTGGCCGAGGTGATCGCGCTGCTCGCGCGCCTGCGCCGGGACGACGTGCGCCTGAACGTGGAGACCAAGATCGATCCCCATGCGCCGCAGCGAAGCCCCGCGCCGGAGGCGTTCGCGCGAGCCGTGATCGCCGTGCTGACCGGCGGCGGCGTGGACGCGCGCGCGACCATCCAGTCCTTCGACTGGCGGGTGCTCGAGCACGTGCAGCGCCTCGCGCCGTCGATCCGCACCGGATTCCTGAGCTCGGAGGGACAGTGGGACACCGTGCGCCGCGGCCGTCCCGGGCCTTCGCCGTGGACCGGCGGCCTCGACGTCGACGATTACGGCGGGTCGGTGCCGCGCGCGGTCAGCGCCGCGGGCGGCGACGTGTGGTCGCCGCACTACGGGGACCTGGACGCACAACGCCTCGCCGAGGCCCGCGCGCTGGGCCTGCGGGTGGTCGTGTGGACGGTGAACGACCCGCGTGACATCCGCCGCCTGATCCGCATGGGCGTCGACGGCATCATCAGCGACTACCCGGACCGGGCGATCAAGGCCGCCGCGGGACTGCTCGCACGGTGAGCGTCGCCGGCGCCCGGGCGGACCGGGCGCCGGCAGGATGCGGCACGCGGATCAGAAGCGGACGGTGTCGCCCGGCTGCACGTCCATCACCCGCCCGGAGAGGTCGCCCAGCGCCTCCTTGAGCTGCGCGGGCGTGCCCTTCAGCGGCGGGAAGGTGCCGTAGTGGATCGGGATCACCTGCTTCGACTGCAGCAGGTTGCGGATCGCGAACGCGGCGTGGCCCGGATCCATCGTGAAGTGCCCGCCGATCGGGAGCAGCGACACGTCCGGGTCGTACAGCGTCTTGATCAGCGCCATGTCGGAGAACACGCCGGTATCGCCCGCGTGGTAGATCGTGAAGCCGTTCTCGAGCTCGATGATGTAGCCGCACGGCTCACCGCCCGGATACACGCGCTTCGTGCCGTCCGATTCCGTGTACACGACGTCGGAGCTGTGCTCGGCGTGCACCATCGTGACCGTGATGCCCTCCACCGGCTGGATCGGCCCGCTCTTGTTGAAGCGGATGAGCTGCTTGTAGTCGACGATGCCCAGCGTGCCGAAGGTGTGACCCATGTCGGCGTTCATCGCGACCTTCGCACCGGTCATCTTCGCGAGCGCCGCGGTGTCGCCGATGTGGTCGCCATGACCGTGGGTGACCATGATCAGGTCGACCTTGCCCAGCTTCGCGAGGTCCTTGTGCTCCTCGGGGGTCTTCGGATTCTTCGTGATGAACGGATCGATCACGATCACCTTGCCGCTGTTGCTGGTGATCTTCACCGCGGCCTGGCCCAGCCACTGCAGCTCCACGGCCTGCGCGGGCGCCGCGAGAGCGGTCACCGCGGCGGCCAGCGCGCCGGCGCGGAAGGTCTTCGACATCGTCATGGGTCTCTCCTCGTGGGGTATGCAATCGGCCCCGGCGGTCCTTTGCCGCCGGAGCTCGCTAGAAAGCGGCGGCATCATAACGCCGCCCGATCCTGGCGGAGGAACCGGTTTCCACGCGCCGACTTCGATGTACGCTTCGGGCGGGGCGTTATTCCAGGCGGTCGCCCCCGCCGGTGCGGCAGGCGGTCCGGCAGCCGCCCCCCATCGCGCCCTGGCCGACGGAGACCCGTGAATGGACACCACGATCATCACCGTGCTGCACCCGGGCGACATGGGCGCGAGCGTGGGCGCCGCCGCGGCGTCGCGCGGGCACCGGGTGCGCTGGGTGGAGGCCGGACGCAGCGACGCCACGCGCGCGCGCGCCGCGGCCGCGCACCTCGAGGCCTGCGGCTCGCTCGCGCAGGCCCTGGACGGCGCGGCGGTGGTGCTGTCGGTGTGCCCGCCGCACGCCGCCGCGGACACCGCGCGCAGCGTCGCGGCCGCCGGCTTCACCGGGCTGTACGTGGACGGCAACGCCATCGCGCCGGCGACGACCCGCGAGGTGGGCGCGATCGTCGAGGCCGCCGGCGCCCGCTTCGCCGACGGCGGCATCATCGGCCCGCCGGTGAAGAAGGCGGGCACCACCCGGCTCTACCTGTCCGGCCCGCACGCGGCGCGGGCGGCGGCCCTGTTCGACGGCTCGGCGCTGGACGCGCGCGTTCTGGACGGCCCGCCGGACGCCGCGTCGGCGCTCAAGATGTGCTACGCGGCGTGGACCAAGGGCACCACCGCGCTGCTCGCCGCGATCCGGGCGCTGGCCAGGTCCACCGGGGTCGAGGACGCCCTGGTCGACGAGTGGGAGCTGTCGCAGCCGGGACTCGCCGGGCGCTCCGAGTCCAGCGTGCGCGGCAACGCGTTCAAGGCCTGGCGCTGGATCGCGGAGATGCACGAGATCGCGGCCAGCTTCGACGCCGAGGGGCTGCCCCCCGGCTTCCACCGCGCGGCCGCCGAGGTCTACGAGGACCTGAGCGGCTTCCGGGACGACCGCGAGCCCTCGCTGGACGCGGTGCTGGACGCGCTGCTGCAGCGCCGCAACTGAGCCGGGCCGCCAGGGTTCAGGACAGGTTCAGCGCCACGGCGCCAGATTGGCCGCCACCGCCCGACACACGGAGCATCGTGATGACCGCACTGCAGCGACTCACCGCCGGCGCCGCCATCACCGCCGCGCTGCTGACCGTCCCGATGACGCCGGCCGCGGGCGGGGTCAGCGTCCTGATCGGCAGCGGCGGCGCGTACGCGGGCCAGCACCAGCGCAGCCATGGATACCCGCGCGCTTACCGCAAGCATGTAGACGGGCGCGGCCCGTCACACCGCAAGCACCAGTTCGAAAGCCATCCGCGCACCTTTCAGCACGACCGCCACCGCGGCTACCCGCGCGGCTACGGGCAGCCACGCCACGACGGCCACCCGCGCGCGTACCGGCAGCCGCCGTTCGGCAGCCACCCCCGCACCTTCCAGCACGATCGGCGGGGCGCGTATCCGCGCTACCGCTTCGGCGCCACCCCGCCGTCCCACCAGCACCGCCGCTTCCCGAGCCACCCGCAGCAGCGATTCCGCTCGTACGACCGCTTCCCGTACTCCACCGGGCCGCGGCGCGGGCATCGCCCGTACGGCGGGCACCGGGGCGGCTTCGGCAGGCATTGAGCACTCGTGAATCCGTCACCACGCCTGGCGCGACCCCGTCGCGGCGCCCGGAGCCGGCGGCCCGGCCGGCCCGACGCCTCCCGCGACGGAGGGTCCACGCTGCCGGCGGGCGCACCGTCAGACGGCACGGCGCCGAGATGATCAGCCGCGCACCGCGATGACCCGTCACACCGCCGCCCTGCTGCTCGCCCTCGCGGCGGTCCCGTGCGGCGCCCCACCGGCGCACGCGGCGCCACCCGCGCTGGCGCAGTCCGCCGACATCGGCCCGGCCGGCGCTGCAGCCGCGGCACGCGCCGCGACCGGCGGCAAGGTGCTGGGCGTCCGGGCGGCGCGCGCCGACGGGCGCACCGTCTACCGCGTCAAGCTGCTGCTGCCGGGCGGGCGCGTGCGCACCGTGACGGTGGACGGCGCGAGCGGCCAGGTCGGCTGATGGGCCGCGATCTGCGCCGCCGGCCACGGAGCGCCTGAACGATGCGCGCGCTGGTGCTGGAGGACGAGGACGCGCTGCGCGAGCGGCTCGTCGCGCGGCTCACGCAGTCCGGCTGGGCGGTGGAGAGCGCCGCCGACGGAACCGAGGGGCTGTGGATGGGCGAGGAGTATCCGCTGGACGTCGCGGTGGTGGACCTGGGCCTGCCCGGCATCGCGGGCATCGACGTGATCCGGCGCTGGCGCGCCGCCGGGCGGCGCTTCCCGGTGCTCATCCTGACCGCCCGCGACCGCTGGCAGGACAAGGTCGAGGGACTGGAGGCGGGCGCCGACGACTATCTCGTGAAGCCGTTCAACACCGAGGAGCTGCTCGCGCGGCTGCGGGCCCTGGTGCGCCGCGCCGCGGGCTGGGCGGAGAGCGTGCTCACCGTCGGCCCGTACGCGCTCGACACCTCCGGCCAGCAGCTGCGGGCGGACGGCGCCGAGGTCGCGCTCACCGCGTTCGAGTACAAGCTGGTGGAATACCTGATGCTGCACGCCGGCAAGGTGGTCTCCAAGACCGAGCTCTCGGAGCACGTGTACGCCGAGGACATGGAGCGCGACAGCAACGTGATCGAGGTGCTGGTGGGTCGGCTGCGCCGCAAGCTGGACCCCGAGCGCCGTCACGACCCGATCGAGACGCTGCGCGGGCGGGGCTACCGCTTCCGCGCCGAAGCGCCCCCCGGCCGCTGAGCGGTCGCGGCGCCAACGTGGCGGGGCACGGCGCGTGAATGCCCTGCGCACGCGCATGGTGGTGGTCGCGAGCCTGGTGCTGGCCGCGTTCCTGGGCATCACCGCGATGGCGCTGGAGCGCGCATTCGAGGACACCGGCCGCGAGCTGGTGCGCGAGCGGCTGCTGGCCCAGGTGTACGCGCTGCTGGCTGCCGCCGAGCCGCAGCCGGACGGCCGCCTGGAGCTGAGCGGCCTCGCCGAGCCCGGCTTCTCGCTGCCGGAATCGGGGCTCTACGCGCTGGTCCGCGAGCCCGGCGAGGGCACGCCGTGGCGCTCGGGCTCGCTGCTCGGGCGGGACCTCGAGCTGGACGCGCCCGCGAGCCCCGGCGATCCGCGCTTCGGCGAGCGCGCGGCGCCGTGGGGCGAAGCGCTGTTCACCCTCAGCTACCGGGTGCGCTGGGAGTTCGCGGACCGCCCCGACCGGGTGCTGGACCTTCACGTGGCGCAGTCGCGGCGCGACTTCGACGAGCGCGTGTCGCGCTTTCGCAAGGATCTCTGGACCTGGCTGGCCGGGCTCGCGGCGGGCCTGCTGCTCGCGCAGGCGGCGGTGCTGTCGTGGGGGCTGTCGCCGCTCGGGCGGCTGTCGCGGGAAGTGCGCGCGATCGAGGCCGGCGAGCGCGAGTACCTGAGCGAGACGCAGCCGCAGGAGCTGCGCCCGCTGGTCGCGAGCATGAACCAGCTGATCGGCTTCGGGCGGCGCGCGATGCAGCGCAATCGCAACGCGCTGGCGGATCTCGCGCACGCGCTGAAGACGCCGCTGGCGGTGATCCGCGGCGCCGCCGAGGACGACACCGGCGCGGACCCGCAGCTGCGGCGCACGCTGCTGGACTCGGTCGCGCGCATGGACGAGGCGCTGTCGTACTGGACCCGCCGTGCGTCGGTCGCGGGCGACAGCACCCTCAACGCGCCGGTGCCGGTGGCACCGCTGCTCGAGCGCCTGGGCGCCAGCCTCGCGAAGGTGTACGCGGACAAGCGTCTCGCGCTGGACCTGGACGCCCCGCCGCACCTGGGCGCGCGCGTGGATGCCGGCGACCTGACCGAGATCCTCGGCAACCTGCTCGACAACGCCTGCAAGTGGGCGCGGGGCCGGGTGCGCGCGCGCGCGAGCGCGGGGCCCGCCGGACGGGGCCTGGTGCTGGTCGTGGAGGACGACGGGCCGGGAATCGCCGCGGAGCAGCGCGCGCGGGTCCTGGAGCGCGGCGTGCGCGGCGACGAGCGCGTGCCGGGACAGGGACTCGGGCTTTCGCTGGTGCGCGAGCTGGTCGCGCACTACGGCGGCGAGCTGGAGCTCGGCGACGCGGACGGCGGCGGCGCCCGCGTGGAGGTCCGCCTGGACGTGCGCGCCGCGTGATCAGGAATCGGTGATGTAGCCGTCCGGCAGCGAGACCGGGTCGTCGGGATCGCGCACCGCGACCCGGTTGCGCCCACGGTTCTTGGCCGCGTAGAGCGCCTCGTCGGCGAGGTCCACCAGGGTCTGCGCCGACGGGTGGCGCTGCCCCGGCACCACGGCGCTGACCCCGGCCGACAGCGTCACCACGCGCCCGGGGCCGCCGCCCGCGTGCGCGATCGCCTGGCGCTCCACCGCGTCGCGCACGCGCTCGGCGATGAGCCGCGCGCCGCTCGCGTCGGTCCCCGGCAGCAGCACCACGAACTCCTCGCCGCCGTAGCGGGCGGCGAAGTCGCCGCCGCGGCTGACCGTCGCGGCGATGATGCCGGCGATCACGCGCAGGCAGTCGTCGCCGGCCATGTGGCCGTAGATGTCGTTGTAGTGCTTGAAGCGGTCGATATCCATCAGGATGCACGCGAGCGGGATCCCCTCGCGGCGGTGGCGCTCCCAGTCGCGCGCGAGGGTGCGGTCGAAGTGGCGCCGGTTCGCGAGCCCGGTCAGGCCGTCGGTCAGCGACGCGGTGAGGAACTCCGCGCGATCGGCGGAGAGCTCCTCGTTGTGCTTGTTGAGACGGGCGAGCTGCGCATCCTTCTCCGCGAGCAGCAGCGACTGGTCGTGGCGCGCGCGCAGGCTCTCCAGGAGGCGTCGGTCCAGGCGGCGCTGGTAGCCGGAGATGGCCACCGCGTAGAGCAGCATCATCAGGCCGAGGAACAGGCGGGTCGAATCGTCGCCGGCGACCCCGCTCCAGCACATCGCGGCGGCGATGGTCAGGGTCGCGGGCAGGCAGTAGGCGAGGAAGCCGGCGCGGCAGCCCGTGAGCACGGTGGTCGCGCCGGCGGTGATCACCAGCACGAACAGCGAGAATGCGAACTGCTCGTGCGCCGGCGCATCCAGCGCGAACAGCACGAAGCCCGCGGCGAAGCCGGCGCTGGTCAGCAGCAGCCAGCCTGCAAGCACGCGGGTATCGTGCTCGAGGTGCAGCGGAAACGCCGGGTCCGCGCAGCACGCACGGGCGTACGCGGCACGGGCCAGCGACAGCGCCGTCATCAGCAGCGCCCACCCCACGAGCCCCCCCGCGGGCGCGACCGGCCACAGCACGTACGCGCAGGCCCACGCCACCAGCACGGTGAACCAGGCGCTGTGCGGCATCGCGCTGTAGACGATCGCGAGCGCGTCGCGACGCGCGTGCATCTCCGCCGGCGGGTGGGACATGAACTCTGCGGCCTGCCCGTCGGCGGCGGGTTGAGAAACGAATTGTAAAGATTGTGACAAGCACCGGCAGGATTCAAGCGAGGCGGCCGCCGCAGCGGCGCCGGCCTTCACGATGAGCGCTCGGGGACTGCTCGCCGGGGTGCGCAGCGCGGTGATCGCAGGCGCCGGTGGCGGGATCGGAGCCGCGCTCGCGCGTGGACTCGCCGCGGCCGTGCCGGGTGTGCACATCCTCGCGGGCACCCGCGACCCGGCCTCGGCCGTGCGATTGCAGGAAGCCGCGGACGCATGCCCGGGAATCTCGATAGTTTCTCTGGACGTGACCGACGAGCGCACCCTGGCGCGCGCCGCCGACGACGCGCGAAGCGCGTTCGGCGAGGTGGACCTGCTGCTGAACTGCGCCGGCGTGCTGCACGACGCGTCCCGCGGCATGCAGCCGGAGCGACGCCTGGAGGACGTGTCGGCGGACAGCCTGGCCCACGCGTTCGCCGTCAACGCGACCGGCGCCCTGCTGCTGGCACGCCACTTCGCACCGCTGCTGCCGAGGCGCGGCCCGTGCGTGGTGGCCAACCTCTCGGCGCGGGTGGGCAGCATCGGGGACAACCGCCTCGGCGGCTGGTACGCGTACCGCGCGTCCAAGGCGGCGCAGAACATGATCACGCGCGGCCTCGCCATCGAGCTGCGGCGCCGCGCCCGCGGCGCCGTCGTCGTCGCGCTGCACCCCGGCACCACGGACACCGCGCTGTCGGCGCCGTTCCAGGCCCGGGTGCCCGACGAGCAGCTGTTCAGCCCCGAGCGCGCGGCCGGGCACCTGCTCGCGGTGCTGGACGGACTGAGCACCGGCGACAGCGGCGGCTTCTTCGCGTGGGACGGCAGTCCCATCCCGTGGTGACCGCCGCCGCAGGGCGGGCGTGGTACGCTCTCGCCCCCGTCACCGCACGACACCGCCGTGAAGGATTCGCTGCAAACAGGCCTCTCGCGCTCGGAATCCGTGACCGTGGACGAGGATCGCTGCATCGACTTCCTTGGTCCGGAGATGCGCACCTACAGCACGCCGTCGATGGTCAACGACGCGGAGTACGCCTGCCTGCGGCTGCTCGCGGAGCACCTCGACGAGGGCGAGAGCTCGGTGGGCGTGCACCTCGAGATGAGCCACATGGGCGCGACTCCGGTGCACGAGGACGTGCGGGTGGTGGTGGAGGTGGAGAAGGTGGACGGGCGCCGCGTCACCTTCAGCGTCGAGATCCGCGACGCGGTGGAGACGGTCGGGCGCGGGCACCACACCCGCTTCGTGATCGACACCGAAAAGCACGCCGAGCGCCTCGCCGACAAGCGCGCGCGCTTTTAAGGATCTGCTCCGAATCATCAGCGGCCGCCGCGGTTCGACGCGGCGGCCCGGTATCGCACGCAACAGGAGAACGACCATGTACACGAAGCTCGAGCTCTGCATCGACGGCCAGTGGCGCCAGGGATCGGAGGGCACGACCGAGCCCGTCCTGAATCCCGCGAACGAGAGCGTGCTGGGGGAGCTGCCCCACGCGTCCGCCGCCGACCTCGACGAGGCGCTGGCCGCGGCCGACCGCGCGTTCCGGTCGTGGAGCCGCACCAACCCGTACAAGCGCGCCGCGCTGCTGCACGCGGTCGCGAACCTGATCCGCCGCGACCAGGAGCACCTCGCGCAGGTGATGACGCTCGAGCAGGGCAAGCCCATCGCCGAGTCGCGCATGGAGGTGGCGATCACCGCCGACAGCCACGACTGGGCCGCCGAGGAGTGCGTGCGCACCTACGGCCGCGTGGTGCCGTCGCGCTTCGACGGCACCCGCATGCTGGTCGAGTACGAGCCGGTGGGCCCCGTGCTCGCGCTGTCGCCGTGGAACTTCCCGGCGCTGATGCCGATGCGCAAGATCGCGACCGCGGTGGCGGCCGGCTGCTCCGTGATCTGCAAGCCCGCCGAGGAGACCCCGGGCACCGCGATCGCGATGACGCGTCTCTACGACGAGGCCGGCGCGCCGAAGGGCCTGGTGCAGCTCGTGTTCGGGGTGCCCGCCGAGGTCTCGACGAAGCTCATCCGCTCGAAGGTGATCCGCAAGGTGAGCTTCACCGGCTCCATCCCCGTCGGCAAGCAGCTGATGGGACTCGCCGCCGAGGGCATGAAGAAGATCACGATGGAGCTGGGCGGGCACTCGCCCGTGGTGGTGTTCGACGACGTGGACGTCGACAAGGTGGCCGCGATCGCCGCCGGCGGCAAGCACCGCAACGCCGGCCAGGTGTGCGTGTCCCCGACCCGCTTCTACGTGCACGAGAAGATCCACGGCAAGTTCGTCGACCGCTTCACCGACATCTTCGCGAAGCTGCCGGTGGGCGACGGCATGGACGAGGCCACGAAGATGGGCCCGATGGCGAACCCGCGGCGCATCGACGCGATGGAGGCCTTCGTCGCCGACGCGAAGGAGCACGGCGCGACCGTGAAGACCGGCGGCGAGCGCATCGGCAACCAGGGCTTCTACTTCCAGCCCACCGTGCTCACCGACGTGCCGGACGACGCCCGCATCATGACCGAGGAGCCCTTCGGCCCCGTGGCGCCGATCGTGACCTTCAAGGATTACGACGAGGTGATCGAGCGTGCGAACGGCCTGGAGTACGGCCTCGCCGCGTACTGCTTCACCGGCAGCTCGTCGCGCGCGCAGACCCTGTCGCGCGATCTGGAGGCCGGCATGGTCGCGGTGAACAGCCTGCTGGTCGCGTCGCCCGAGACGCCGTTCGGCGGCATCAAGGAGAGCGGCATCGGCCGTGAGGCGGGCGTCGAGGGGATCCTCGAGCACATGAACATGAAGACCGTGTCGCTGACGAACTGACCCCGATCGCACGGCCTCGTGCCGGGCGCCCGCGACGCCGTCACCGCCCGTCGCGCAGGGAACGGTAATATTCGCCGCCGGTCCGCATCACCGCGGGCCGGCGGCGGCGGCGCCGAAGCCAGACCAGCGTACCGAAGAGGAGCCCCATGGCCACCATCAAGATCCAGTTCACCCTGTTCTCCGCGTTCTACTCGCCGCTCATCTCGACGATGTCGGGCGGCTTCCTGAAGGAGGAGGGGCTCGACTACGAGTGGTCGGTGGCAAAGCCCGGCGTGTCCGCGCTCGCGGCGCTCGCGGACGGCTCGGCGCACGTCGTGCAGTCGGCGCTCAGCCAGGGCTTCCGCCCGCTGAACGAGGGCAAGACGCCGCCGGCGGTGCACTTCGCGCAGGTCAACGAGATGGACGGCTTCTTCATCACCGGCCGCGAGCCGGACCCGGACTTCAGCTTCAGGAAGCTGGAGGGCGCCGAGGTGCTGGTGCACCACGGCGGCCAGCCGGAGGCGATGTTCCGCTACGCGTGCCACAAGGCCGGCATCGACTTCGCGAAGATCAAGGCCATCGACGCCGGCAACGCGGCGCAGATCGACCAGGCCTTCCGCGACGGCACCGGGCAGTACGTGCACCAGCAGGGCCCGATGCCGCAGCAGCTCGAGGCCGACGGCATCGGCCACGTGGTCGCGCAGACCGGCCCCGTGATCGGCCCCAACGGCTTCTCCAGCCTCGCGGCCACCCGCGAGTGGCTGACCACCGACATGGCGAAGGCGTTCACGCGCGCGTACCGCAAGACGCGCGCGTACATGAACGACACGCCGGCGGCAGAGATCGCGAAGGCGGAGAAGCCTTTCTTCCCGAAGATCGACGAGGCGGTGCTCGCGAAGTGCATCGCGGCCTACCAGGCGCTCGGCTGCTGGACCCCGCACGTGGAGATCACGCGCAAGGCCTACGAGGCGACGCTGGACATCTTCGAGTACAACGGCCTGCTGAAGAAGCGCCACCCCTACGAGCAGGTGTGCGCCGAGCCGCCGGCCGTCTGATCGCGGCGGCTTCGCCCGCGCGCGCGGCGGCGCGACAGAAACGGGTCAGCCCGCGGGCGCGGCCTCCGGATCGCTCTCCGTCGCCGCGGAGCGCGCGGAGAAGGTCGCGTCGATGGCCGCGAAGGTGTACCGGCGGGCCGTGGGCGCTGTCTCGCGCAGCCGGCGCAGCGCCGCATCCGCCGCACCCGGCGTCGCGCCCCGCACCGCGAAGCGCGCCGCGCCCTCGTCCGCCGGCGTGACCTCGAAGCCCGAGCGCTGGAAGAACAGGCGCAGCGCGCGCGTGACCGCCGCGTGCTCGCGGGGAGAGGATGAGCCGGTACCGGTTCCTCGCGACGTGCCGCCGTCTGCGCCCTCGAACCAGCGCTCGAGCATGCCGGCGCAGTCGAGGGTGCCATCGCCGAGGATGGCGAAGTAGCGCCCGGCGACCTCCGGCGCACCGGTCGCGATCGCGAGCTGCACGAGCATGGCCAGCGCCTTGTCCGGATCGGCGTCCGGATCGAGCAGCGGCTGCCCGTCCTCCTTCGAGACCGAGCGGATCAGGCCGTACACGTTCACGAAACGCAGGAGCTGGCGTGGCGAACGTCCCGCCTGCGGCGCGAGGGCGGCGATGACCACACGCTCCTCGTCGGTGAGGACGACCGGCGTGGGCGGCGCGTCGTCGACGCCGGCATCGTCCGCTGCAACCGGCTCGCCTTCGGACTCCTCCACCTCCGGCTCCTCAACGCCCGGCTCCTCCACGTCCGGCTCCTCCACCTCCAGCGCTTCGACCTCCGGCGTCTCGCCGGGCGCGACGTCCTCACCGTGCGGCGGCGCCCGTGACGCCGCTGCACCCGTGCGAGCACCCTCCGTGCCGGCGCCGCCTCCAGCGCCGGCATCCTCGTCCAGCCCGGGGATGCGCCTCAGCACGCCCTCGACGAACAGCTTGCTCGAATCGGGGTCCATGCGGCGCGTCCAGTACGGGATCTGGAAGATCTTCTCGAGGTAGTCCTGGGCGCTGGTGCCCCGGCTGCCGTCCACGAGCTGGCCCAGCTCCTTGACGAGCGAGGTCTCCATCCAGCGCGTGTCCACGCCCACCACCACGACGAACAGCGGGAAGTTCAGGAACAGGTGCACGGCCTGCAGCACGTGGTACACCTTCTCCGGCGGACAGCGGTCGAGGTCGTCGATGAACAGCACGATGCGATCGATGCTCACGCCGAGCGGGTTCGCGGGCGCCGGAGCTTCGTCGTCGGTCCCGCCGGCGGTGCGCAGCATCTTCTTCAGCGCGTCCGCGACCGGCGCGAACAGCTCCTTCTCCGCGGGCTGGACGTCCTTGCCGTCGTGATAGCGCTCCAGCAACGCGCGGACGCGCATCTCGAGGTCCGCCTGCTGCTTCTCGAACGCGGCGATCTCGCGCTTCGCCTGCACCCGCGACGTCGCCATCAGCGCGGTGAGCTGCTCGAAATCGCTGCGCACGGTGTCGATGATGCCGAGATGCCGCGCGTAGGTGTCGGTCGACGCACGCGAGTGGATGAACGCCGCGACACGTCCGGCCGACGTGCCGGCGCGCACCTCGCGGTGGGCCTCGAAGGCTGCGCGCTCCGCCGCCTCGAGGGCGATCCTGGCCTCGTCCAGCTTCGTCTCGTACTGCGCGAGATGGCCCTTGCGAGCCTGCGCACGCGCCGCCTCGACCTTCTCGAAGGCGCCGTGGACGCGGCGCATGCGCGCGACCGTGTCGCTCGCGCGGTTGACCAGCGCGTAGAGCCCCGTCAGCCACGCGGTCGCGGTCCCGAGGGTCCCGGCCATCGAGTCCATGACCACGGCTCCGGCCGGCGTCGCCAGCAGCAGCAACGGCACCGTGATCACGCCGGCGAGGATCGTGATGCGCACAGGGTCCGCGGTGCTGGTCTTCACGGAGGACCACATCAGCTCGGCGTCGGAGAGCGTGCCCTGCGCCTTGTCGACGATCGCGCGCAGCTTCTCCCCCTGCGTCGCGAGCTCCTTGAGGCCCAGCCCGGCGGCCACGCGCTCGATGTCGTCCGCGGCGGCGGCGCCCGCGGAGACGATCTCGCCGGCAAGCTCGCTCCAGTGGCCCTGCGCGTCCGCCCGCGCGGCGCCGAGACTCTGCCGCGCCGCGTTCATGTCGCTCAGGCGCTCGGCGAGATCCTCGATCGCCTCCAGGCGTTGCGTCTGCGCCGTGGACAACCCGTCGAAGAGCTTCTCGACCTCGTCGCCGCGGCCGGTGCCGGCGGTCTGCTGCCGCAGCCACGCGTCCAGCTCGCGGAAGATGACGTCCACGAGGCTCGCCCAGATGTTGGTCTCCATGTAGTGCCAGGCGTTGAACTTGATGCGCACGATGTTGCCGTGGAAGCGGGCGCCGTTTCCCGGCGCCGACGGCCGCTGCCGTTTGACCAGCCCCTCGAGCGCGTCCTCGATGCGCTCCATGAAGAACGTCTTGCCGGTGCCCCAGCGGCCGAACACGCCGATGGCCAGCGGCGGCTCGAACGCGCTCGACGCGATCAGCCTCGCGAACGCGCGGGCCTCGTCGCAGACGTCTAGCAGATCGTCGGCGTGATTGACGGTGTCGTTGATCGTGCTCGCGACACGCGGCCCGATCGGCGGCATCGGCGCCGCCGCCTCACCCTGCGCGGCGGGCGCCGGGCCCTCGACGCCCTCGCCCTCCGCGTCAGGCACGGCGCCAGCGACACCCTCGCTCTCCGCGCCCGGCGGCTCCGCCTCCGCAGCGTCGCCCGAACCGCTCGATGGCGGCGGCGCCGCGGCATCCGCGCCCGCCGGCGGCTCACGATCCATCCAGCGTGCGAGGCGCGCGAGGTCGCGGGGGTAGGCCGGCACGCGGGCGTCCTCGAGCAGGCGGTCCGCGAGGGCGTCGCCGCTCAGGCCGAACAGGGCATGGTCACCCTCGGCGTCGTCGCCCGGCTCGCGCAGCAGGCTCGCGATCAGCGCCTCGACCGGGATCGGCTCCGGCTCCGCCATTCCGGCGGCGGCGTCCAGCACGCTCGCCGCATCCGGCGTCACGCGCTCGACGCGGTTCACCGTGCGCCAGTCCACGGCGTCGATGCTCTCGACGCTCTTCTCCGTGCGCTCGGCGAGATAGCGCGGAAGCCGGGACGCGTCGTCCGTCCCGAAGGTGAGATCGTGCAGGACGGCGGCCGCCGCACCGGCCCGCGCCCCGTCGCGCAGCCGCGAGCCGATGGCGAGCACGCCGACGAGCAGGTCCGTGCGGGTCAGCTGCCCGCCGGACGGCGTGTGCGCGCCGAAGTCCCGCGCCGCGTGCAGCACGCGCGCGGCAAGGTTGCCGCACCACGCGCCGCGGCGCTCGATCAGCTCGGTCAGCGCGTCGGGCTCGTCGCTCGCGAACGCGGCGTCGAGGCCTGCGGCGGGCTGCGCGAACGCCTCCCACGCGGCCATCCGCTGCGCGAGCGCGCTCGCGGCACCCGGCGCGATCGCGAAGTTCGTGCCCTGCTGCCCGAACAGCACGCCCGTGCCGGCGACACGATGGTCGTGCCACACGCGGCTGTCCGGCAGCGGCGCATCCGGCGCGAACGCGGCCGTGCGCACGGGCACCGTCTCGTCGGTCTTCGCGCCGCGGGTCGTGGCCGGCGGGCCGAGCACCTCGCCGAAGCCGGTGAGCCCTCGCCACGGCCGCGACCTCGGATAATCCTTGCCGCGTGCACCGGAGCGCAGGAAGAACACGATGTCGCCGACGGCCGGCAGCCTGCGGCGCCCGTTCCACAGCCAGTTGACCTGCGCGTCCGTCCCGTCGCGCAGGAGGCGATCGGTGCGGCTCTCGGCCGTGTACTGGAAGATCCAGGCAGAACGAGCCTCCACGACGGGCCTCCTGGCGGCGTGTCACGCCCTCAGCGTAGCCGAGGGCAGGGGGAGCGCAACGCCGGGCGCGACGGCCGCGCCGGGTCCGCACGCCGGTCTCCGACCGTGGGGGACGCCGCGGGCCGCCTCAGCGCCCGTCGCCGGCCCCCGGCACGCGCGCGGGTCGCCGCCTGACCAGCAGCAGCAACGGCAACGCCACCGCGCAGGTCGCGGTGAACAGCCCGAACGCGTTCAGGTAGCCCACCATCGCCGACTGACGCCCCATCTCGCCCGACAGCGCGGCGAGACCGGAGTCCGACTTCACGTTCCACGCCCCGACCACCCACTGCATCGTCAGCAGCTCGTTGAAGGGATTGATCGACTCCACCATGTGACTGTAGGTCTCGCGCGTCGAGCGCACGATGGCCGCGACGCACAGGCTGATGAAGAAGCTGGAGCCGAGATTGCGCAGCAGGTGGAACACCGCCGAGGTCTCGGCCAGCGCCTGCGGCGGCATGCTGGAGAACGTGACCGTCGTGAGCGGCACCCAGATGGCGCCGATCGCGAGCCCCTGCACCATCGCGTTCAGCGACAGCGACGCCACCGTCACGTCGAGGCTGATGTTCATCAGCCACACGCCGGCGCCGAACAGCATGCCGAAGCCGAGGCCCATGCTCACCCTGGGGTCGAGGCGCGCGGCGAATCCCGCGGCGAGGAAGCCGACCGCGCCGCCGATGCCGCGGCTGCCGACGACGATGCCGATGAGCAGCTCGCTGTAGCCCGCGTGCTCGCGCAGCAGCGGCGGCAGCAGCACCATCGGCGTGAAGTTCAGCATGCCGTAGGTGGTCACGAGCACGAGGCCGATCGCGTAGTTGCGGTCCAGCAGGTAGCGCGGGTTCAGGAACGGCGCGCGGCTCGTGAGGCTGTGCGCGACGAAGATCCACAGCGCGATGCCGGCCACGATCGCCTCGATCACGATCTCGGCCGACTCGAACCAGTCCAGGCGCTGGCCGCGCGCGAGCACGAGCTGGATCGCGCTGAGCGCGACCGACAGCGCGAGAAAGCCGGTCCAGTCGAGGCGCACCGGGCGGCGCGCCTTGTCCGGATCCAGGTACAGCGCGAGGCCCGCCACGCTCAGCATCCCGACCGGCACCAGCACGAAGAAGGCCCAGCGCCACGAGTAGAGCTCCGCCATCAGCCCGCCCAGCACCGGGCCGATGATGGGCCCGATCACGACGCCGAAGCCGTACACCCCGATCACCTTGCCGTGGTGCCGGCGCTCGAAGGTCTCGAGCAGGATGGACTGCGTGAGCGGCGTCGACGGCGCGCCGAACGCGCCCTGCAGAATGCGCCAGAACACCAGCGACTCGAGGCTTCCGGCGAGACCGCACATCAGCGTCGCGAACGTGAACGCGCCCATGCTCCACACCATCACGGTGCGGGTGCCGAAGCGCGCCGTCAGCCAGCCGGACATCGGCGTCGCGATCGCGGTCGCGAGGATGTTGAACGTGACCACCCACGAGATCTCGTCCGGCGCCGCCGACAGCGCGCCCTGCATCTGCGGCAGCACCGTGGACACCATCAGCAGGGTCGTCGAGTACAGCGTCGCGGCGAGGATGGACACCACCAGGATGGCCATCTTGCTGAACGTGGAGCGCGGCTCCGGGACGTGCTGGTCCACCGCGGCGCCGCCCGGCTCCCCGCCCCGCGCGCTCAAGCGCGTGCCCCGCGCGGCGGCCAGCGAACCATCAGGATCAGCGGGTACACGGCGAGCGAGGTCCACGTGAAGAGGTGGAACGCGTTGACGTAGCCGATCGTCACCGCCTGCCGGCTCACCTCCCCGGACAGCAACAGCAGCTCGGTGCTGCTCGCGAGGTCCCACGCGTCGCCGTTGAGCGGGTAGCGGAAGAAGTCGTTGAACGGCGTGATCCACTGCGACAGCGTCGCGTAGTTCATCTTCTCGGTGTGGAAGGCGAGCACGAAGCTCCCGGAAATGAAGTAGCTGGAGCCGACGCTGCGCACGAAGTGGAACAGGCCCGACCCCTCCGGCGTGCGCTCGGGGTCGAACTCGGAGAACAGCACCAGCGTGATCGGCACCCACAGGAAGCCCACGCCGAAGCCCTGGATCGCGTTGCTGATCGCGACCTCCGCGAGCGACACGTTCATGTCGAACTGCATCATCTGGAAGCCCGCGATGGTATGCGCGCCGAAGCCCACCAGCAGCATCGCGCGCGGCGTCATGCGGTTGCTCACCCCGATCATCATCAGCTGCGAGACCAGCGTGCCCACGCCGCGCGCGGCGAGCAGCAGCGCGACGGTGAACTCGGGGATGTCCTGCAGGCGCTGCAGCAGCACCGGCAGCAGCACCATCGGTGTCACGAACAGCGCACCGAAGATGAGCGAGATCCCGAGGCCCACCGAGAAGTTCCAGTTGAGCAACAGCCGCGGGTCGAGGAAGGGCCGGCGCGTCGTCAGGCTGTGGGCGATGAAGATCCACGCCGCCACCGCGGCCACGAAGGCCTCCACCACGATCTCGGTGGACGTGAACCACTCCAGGCGCTCGCCGCGATCGAGCATGAGCTGGATGCACGACACCGCGACCGACAGCGACAGGAAGCCGGTCCAGTCGAGGCGCGCGTCACGCCGGCCGGGGCGATCCTCCTTCACGAACGCGAGCAGGCCGGCCAGCGCGAGCATCGCCATCGGCACCAGGATGAAGAACACCCAGCGCCACGAGTACTCCTCGCTCACCCAGCCGCCCACCAGCGGCGCGACGGTCGGACCCATGACCACGCCGAGGCCGTAGATCGCCATCGCCGGCCCGCGCTTGCTGCCCGGAAACCGGTCGATCACCACCGACTGCGAGATCGGCGTCAGCGGCGAGCCGCACGCGGACTGCACGACGCGCCACAGGATCAGCTCGCCGAGCGACGTGGACAGCCCGCACATCACCGACGCCAGCGCGAAGCCGCTCACGCCCCAGATCATCGCGCGGCGCCGCCCGAGGCGCGCCGACAGCCAGCCGGCGGCGGGAATGGTGACCGCGGTCGCGATCAGGTTCGCGGTGATGATCCACGCGATCTGGTCCGGGCTCGCCGACATCGCGCCCTGGATCTGGGGCAGCGACACGTTGGCGATGGTGATGGTGGTCGCGTAGAGAGTCGTCACCAGGGTGCAGGTGATCAGGACCCACACGTGCCCCCCTTCACGGCCGACGGCGCCCGTGCGCGCGTCGCCCGCCGCGGCG
>CBDUCN010000046.1:0-22123 GCA_965365655.1 uncultured Gammaproteobacteria bacterium
ACGCCCGGGTCACCACCGCGGCTTTCGCTTCTCGTTGAACGCGTCCAGCCCTTCCTGGGCATCCAGCGTCTCGATGATGTTGCAGATCGCGTCCACCATGCCCTCGATGTTGCGCCGGTACTCGACGTCGTTGGCGCGCATGAACGCGTCGCGCGCGAGCTTCATCACCGTCGGCGACTTCTCGGCCAGGTTCGCCGCGAGCGCGCGCGCCTCCTCCAGCACCCGCTCGCGGGGAACGGCCCGGTTCACGAGGCCGCGCGCGGCAGCCTCGGTCGCGCTCAGGGTGTCGCCGGTGAACAGCAGCTCGAACGCGCGGTGGCGGCCGATCTGGCGCGGCAGGTGCACGAAGTGCATCGCCGGGATCACGCCCACGTTGATCTCGGGGTAGCCCAGGTCCACGTCGTCGGCCACGACGATCATGTCGCACGACACCGCGATGGTCATGCCGGCCGCGCGCGCCGGGCCGTTCACCGCGGCGATGCTGGGCTTGCCCAGGCGGTACTGCAGGTCGTGCATCTCGAAGTACAGGCTCTCCAGGAAGCGCCGCAGATCGAGCCCGGTGCCGCCGCGGATCATCGCGAGATCCATGCCCGCGCTGAACGCCCGCTCGCAGGCGCTGGTGACGATCACCGCGCGCGCCTGCGGATCGTCCTTCGCCCGGCGAAGCGCCGCGTTCAGCCCCTGGCTGAGCGCCATGTCGATCGCGTTCACGGGCTCGCGCGCGAGCGTGATCTCCGCCACGCGGTCGCGCACCTCGTAGCGGACGGTGTCATTCACGGCGAGAGCACCGCGCCCGCGATCCTGCACGGCCGTCGCTGCATCCTGCGCGGTCCCCACATCCGTGCGGTGAGCGCAACGCGCTCGAACAAGGCCGACGACCCGTTCACCCGCCGAGGAACTCCCTCGTCCACGCCGCGTACTCGTCCTCGCGGGTCAGCTTGGCCATGAAGTCGCCGCCCGGCACGCCGGACAGGTCCTTCGGCGCGGTGCCCTCGCGCAGCGCCTTCAGCGTGTCGTGCATCGCCTTCACCGCGGCCATGAACGGCTGGTGGCCCTGCAGGCAGATGCGCACGCCCAGCCCGCTCAGGTAGTCGAGATCCTGGAGCTCCGCCGGGCTGCCGCCGAGCATGATCGGCGCGTCCAGCGCCGCCGCGATGGGCTCGAGCTGCTCGCGGGTCTTCACGCCCACGTACATCACGCCGTCGACGCCGGCGTCCAGGTAGGCCTTGCCGCGCGCGATCGCGTCGTCGACGCCGGTGATGCCCACCGCACTGGTGCGCCCGAGGATCGTGAGCTCAGGGTCCTGGCGCCCCGCGAGCGCGGCCTTCATCTTGCCGACACCCTCGTCGATGGACACCAGCTCGGTGCCGCCGGCGCCGAAGCGCGTCGGCAGCAGCGTGTCCTCGATCGTGAGCGCGGCGACGCCCGCGGTCTCCAGCTCTTCCACCGTGCGCCTGACGTTGAGCGCGTTGCCGTAGCCGTGATCGGCGTCGACGATCAGCGGCAGTCCGCCGGCGCGGTTGATGCGGTAGGCCTGCGCCGCGAACTCGGTCAGCGTGAGCACGATGAGGTCCGGCGCGCCCAGCACCGTGAAGGACGCGATCGAGCCGGCGAACATGCCGGTCTCGAAGCCGAGATCCTCCGCGACCCGTGCCGAGAGCGGGTCGTACACGGATCCGGGGTGCACGCAGCGCTCCCCTTCGAAGACGGCGCGGAAACGCGTGCGGCGATCAGACCAGTCCATTGCATGCTCCTCGTGTGACGACGCACGTGACGGGCTCCCGGGCTTCGCCGTCCCGGCGAATCCCGGCTCGCGGCGCCCGGGACGCGCTCTGCGGCCTGCTCCGTCCATCGAGCACGTGCGAGCCCGATGGACGCCGGCACGATCCCGTGCCGGGCGCAGGCCGTGGATTCTCGACAGCCTGCTAACCTATGCCGCGCCGCCGGCGTCGACAAGCGGCGCACGCCGCGCTCAGGTGCCGACGTCGGTCCCCTCGTCCGGGTACTCGACGGCGAGCACCCACCACGTGACCGGCCCTTGCGGCGTGGCCACCTCCACCTCGTCGTCGACGCCACGGTTCAACAGCGCGCGCGCCATCGGCGAATCGACGCTGATCCACGCGCGCCCGGGATCGATCTCGTCGGCGCCCACGATGCGCACCCGGCGCTCCTCGCCGGACTCACGGGCCAGCGTCACCCAGGCGCCGAAGAACACCCGGTCGCGCGCCGCGGGCGCGTCGCGCACCACCTGCAGCGTCGGCAGGCGCCGCTGCAGGTAGCCGGCGCGGCGATCCAGCTCGCGAAGCTGCTTCTTGCGGTAGATGTACTCGGCATTCTCCGATCGGTCGCCCTCCGCGGCGGCCGCCGAGAGGTGCGTCACGACCTCGCGGCGGCGCTCGAGGAGCGCGGCCAGCTCGTCGCGCAGCCGGCGCTGTCCCGCCGCCGTGATGTACGGCGACGAGCGCGGCGCGGGAGCGCGGTAGCGGGCCACGGCGAGGCCCGTCAGCGCCCGGCCCGCCGGCCCGCGCGCCACGCGGCCTGCATCGGGAAGTCGCGTTCGCCCCAGCCGTCCGCCACGGCCGCCTGCACCGCGGCGAAGGCGGCACGCGCGACGGGCGCGTCGCCGCCGGCCTGCGCCGCCGCGTCCACGGCCAGGCCGAGATCCTTCGCGGAGCCGGCGAGCGCGAAGTTCGGCGGCGCCGGCTCGGCGCCCCGCAGCGCGTCCAGGATCGACGGGATGCGCGCTCTCGCGACGCCGATCGCGCCGGAGGAGTCGGCGAGGATGTCGCCGGCGAGGTCGAGGTCGATGCCCGCGGCGTCGCACAGCGCGAGGGACTCGCCCAGCGCCTCCCAGTACACGATCAGCGGCAGGTTGATCGCGAGCTTCATGGACGCCCCGGCGCCCGGCTCGCCGACGTGCTCCACGCGGCGGCACAGCTTCTCGAGCAGCGGACGCACGCGCGCCACGTCGCCCGCGCTTCCACCCGCCATGCCGAGCAGCTTGCCGGTGCGCGCCGGCGTCACCGTGCCCCCGACGGGGCACTCCACGAACGCGCCGCCGCGCGCGCGCACGGCGTGCGCCCGCGGCGGCACCGAGGCCGGGCTCACCGTGCTCATGTCGATCACCGTCACGTCGTCCAGGTTCGCGTGGAGCAGCCCGCCCGGCCCGTCGTACACGGCATCCTGCGCGCGCTCGTCGAGCAGCATCACGATCACCGTGGCGCACGCGCCGGCGAGCGCCGCCGGGCTCTCGAGCCGCGCTGCCCCGCGCTCGACCAGGGCCCGCGTGCGCGCCTCGGTGCGGTTCCAGACCGCGAGCTGCTCGCCCTCGTCCAGCAGCCGCTCGCCGATGGCGGCGCCCATGCGCCCGGTGCCGCAGATTCCGATGGTCATCGCGCATTCCTCCCCGATGGCTGTCCCGGCGACGCCGCCGCGCCCCGCAAGCATTACCAGACCCGGCGCCGCTTGCCCATGGCCCGGGCTGCCGCGAGCCGGCGGCTCGGTGCGCGTAGGATGTCCGGCACGCCCGCCGCTCCCCGCCGCCGATGCCCCGCAGACTGCTGGCCCGACTCGCGCCGTGCGCCTGCCTGATCGCTGCGGCCACCGCCGGCGCGCAGGCGCCGCTGCCGGGCTCGGGTGCGCACCCGCGGCCGCACGAGTTCTACTTCACCCGCGGCATCTACCAGAGCACCGCCGACGGCGACGCCTGGGGCCCGCGCTGGGCCATCGACTACCCGGAGGCGGACCAGCACTTCCTGGTGGCGCTGCGCCGGCTGACCGGCGTGGACGCGTTCGACGCCGACCACGCGGTGGATCTGGACGCGGCGCTTCTCAGGGACTTCCCGTTCGTGTACGTGGTGGAGGCGGGCGCGCTGCAGCTCGAGGCGCCTGCGCGCGAGGCGCTGCGCGCCTACCTGCTGGCCGGCGGCTTCCTGGTGATCGACGACTTCTGGGGCACCTGGGCGTGGGACAACCTGGTCGCGGAGCTCGCGCTGGTGTTCCCGGAGCGCACGCTGGTGGACGTGCCGCTGGACCACCCGGTGTTCCACAGCTACTACGACATCGACGAGCTGCTGCAGGTGCCGAACGTCGCGCAGGCCGGCACCGGGCGCACCCACGAGTACGACGGCTACGTGCCGTTCACCCGCGGCCTCTTCGACGACGACGGCAGGCTGATGGTGCTGGTGAACTGGAACACCGACCTCGGCGACGCCTGGGAGTGGGCCGACGACGAGGACTACCCGCTGCGCTACTCCAACTACGCGTACCGCATGGGCATCAACATCGTGGTCTACGCGATGAGCTACTGACCTGCCGCCGGTGCACCGCGGTGTGGCGGCAGCACACGATGACCGTTCGGTCACCGTCCGCGGGGCGGCGCCGTTGCGGCGGCGCAGCGCGGTGCGCCTTGCGGCGGGGCCCGGCGGGAGTATATTTCCCCCATCGCCTCGACCCCGGGGCGCCCGAATCAAGGGAGTGCACGATGCGCAAGCTGATCTACGCGATGTCGATGGCCTTCGCCCTGGGGGGCCTGGCGCCCGCCGTCCACGCCGGCGAGGGGTGCGACTACAGCGGCAAGGTGACGAAGAAGAACGACATGGAGACGCCGCCCCCGGCGAGCGCCTCCAAGAAGGGCCAGACCCCGAGCTGAGCCCGCCGCGCGGGGCGCGACGCCCCGGCGCACGGACGAGCCCCGGCCGCGCGAGCGGCCGGGGCTTTTTTGCGGGCGGTGATCACGACGAAGGCGCGAAGGACACACGGGTCACGGCGCGCTCGGGCGGAACGGGCGACGGCGCGGCGGTCCTCCGCTGGTCTCGGACATCCGGCGGCGCAGCCCGCCCGCTCCTTCTCCCTCGCGGGCTCAGCGCCCTGCGTGCTCCGTCGGCCCTTCTTCAGCGGCCGACGAACTGCGGCTTGCGCTTCTCCATGAACGCGCGCCGGCCCTCGGTGTAGTCGGCGCTGTCGAAGCACGCGCGCGACAGCGCCGCCAGCTTCTCCATGTCGCGCTCGGCGGCGTCCTTCACCACCTCGTCGATCGTGAGCTTCGACGCGCGCATGGACAGCGGCGCGTTCACCACCAGCGCGCCGGTGATCTCCGCGACCGTCTCCTCCAGCGCCGCCACCGGCACCACCCGGTTGACGAGCCCCATCGCGGCCGCCTCGGCGGCGTCGTAGCGCCGCGCGGTGAGCAGGATCTCCTTCGCGCGTGACGGTCCGACGAGGTGCACCAGGTTGCTCACGTTCATGAAGTCGTACGCGATGCCGAGGCGCGCCGCCGGGATCGCGAACACCGCGTCGTCCGCCGCGATGCGCAGATCCGCGGTCATCGCGAGCCCGAGGCCTCCGCCCATGCAGTAGCCGCGGATCATCGCGATGAACGGCTTCTCGAACGCCAGCATGCGCTCGCGGGTTCCCTTCGAGATCTTCGCGTAGGCGTCCGCGGCGTCGGCGTTGGCGCGGTTCTTCTCGAACTGCGAGATGTCGGCGCCCGACGCGAACGCCTTGTCGCCCGCCCCGCGCATCACCACGCAACGCACGTCGGCATCCGCCTCGAAGCTGTCGAACGCGGCGTGCATCGCCTCCCACATCTCGAGCGAGATCGCGTTGCGCCGCTCCGGGTTGTTGATCGTGATCCAGCCCACGCCGTCGCGCGCCTCGGCCAGGATCTTCTCGCTTGTCGCCGCCATTGCGTCTCGCCCCCGTCGCTGCTGATGTCGCCGGCCTGCCCGGTCGCGCGCACATTAACAGGCCGCCGGAGAATGAAGGTCGCCGACGGCCCGCGCCCGGCAGCCGGATGTGCCGGGTTCGAGCCGACCGGAGACCGCGTCACCGGCGGCGCTTTGGCATACTCCCGCCCACCCACGCACGCGGTCTGCCCCCATGGATCAGTTCGACTACATCATCGTCGGCGCCGGCTCCGCCGGCTGCGTGCTCGCGCACCGCCTGACCGAATCGGGCCGCCACCGCGTTCTGCTGCTCGAGGCGGGGCCGGTGGACGCCAGCCCGCTGATCACGATGCCTGCGGGCTTCTACAAGCTGATCTCGGACCCGCGCTACAACTGGTGCTTCTGGAGCGAGCCGGAGGAAGGCACCGGCAATCGCCCGATCACGATCCCCCGCGGCAGGACCCTGGGCGGCTCCAGCGCGATCAACGGCGTGCTGTACGTGCGCGGCCAGCCCACCGACTACGACCTGTGGGCGCAGTTCGGGAACCGCGGCTGGTCGTACGAGTCGGTGCTGCCGTACTTCCGCCGCGCCGAGACCTTCGAGGGTGGCGAGAGCGACGCGCGCGGCGGCGCCGGTCCGCTGGCGGTGAGCGCGGGCTCCGAGCGCCACGAGATCCTTGACGCCTTCGTCGACGCCGCGCAGAGCCTGGGCTACCCGCGCAACGCCGACTACAACGACGGCGACCAGGAGGGATTCGGCTACTACCAGCGCACCGCGCGCGGCGGGCGCCGCGCGAGCACCGCGCGCGCGTACCTGCGCCGCGCGATGTACCGCGAGAACCTGCGGATCGTCACCGGCGCGCACACCACCCGCGTGCTGTTTCGCGGCGCGCGCGCCGGCGGCATCGAGTACCTGCGCGGCGGCGAGCTCGTGCAGGCGTGGTGCGGCGGCGAGGTGATCCTCGCGGCCGGGGCGGTGCAGAGCCCGCAGCTCCTCGAGCTCTCCGGCCTGGGCGACCCCGCGCGCCTGCAGGCGCTGGGCATCGAGGTGCGTCGCGCGCTGCCGGGCGTGGGCGAGAACTACCAGGACCACTACGGCGTGCGCCTGCGCTGGAAGGTGAGCAGGCCCGTCACGCTCAACGAGCAGGCGCGCGGGCTGTCGCTGCTGCGCGAGCTCGCGCGCTACGCGCTGTTCGGCCGCGGCATCCTCACCTACGGCGCAGGCGGCGCGTTCGGCTTCGTGCGCACCGGCGCGTCGGTGGACCGGCCCGACGTGCAGTTCCACCTCGCCCACGCGAGCTACGCCGACCCGGCGACGCGGCGCCTGGACAGCCACCCCGGCATGACGCTCGCGGTGTGCCAGCTCAGGCCCGATTCGCGCGGCAGCATCCACGCGAAGTCGCCGGACCCGCTCGCGCCTCCGTCCATCCGCGGCAACTATCTGGCCGAGCCCGGCGACGTGCGCACCCTGGTCGCCGGCATGCGGGTCGGGCGGCAGGTGATCCAGGCGCCGGCGCTGGACCCGTACAGGGCGCTGGAGCTCAGCCCCGGCATGGACTGCGAGAGCGACGCGGACCTGGAGAGCTTCGCGCGCGCGACCGGCCAGACGCTGTACCACCCGGTGGGCACCGCGAAGATGGGGCCGGACACCGACCGCATGGCGGTGGTGGACGACAGGCTGAAGGTGCACGGCGTCCCGGGCCTGCGCGTCGTGGACGCCTCGATCATGCCGACGCTGGTGTCCGGCAACACCAACGCCGCCGCCATCATGATCGGTGAGAAGGGCGCCGACCTGATCCTCGCCGACGCGGTCTGAGCAGGCGCTCCCGCGGGGTCCTCAGTGCACGGCCAGGACGCGGCAGGCGGCGTCGTCGACGACGACGTCGATCGGGCGGGGCTCGAAGTCGAAGTCGAGGTCGATCTTCCCCGAGACCGTTTGCGACGACATCGCGACGGCGGAGCTGCGCGAGCCGCTGTCCAGGATGGCGGATCCGGCCGCCGTCTCACCGCGAAGTCGGACGCGGCAGCCGATGCGCACCGCGGTCCCGCGACCCTGATCGCCATCGGATCGGACCGCGAAGCGCACCGTGACGCCGCACGCGTCGAACTCGCCTCCCCGCTCGCGGCACGCCAGCGCCACGTCGTCGATGTCCACCGAGAAGGTGACGCCACGGGTCGTCGTGAACCGTTCGCCGCCCGCGGCGGCGGCGGTGCCGCGCCGCAGGTAGTGCAGGGCCACCCATCCTCCACGCACGTGGCCCGGCTCGTCCATCCACGTGATCCGCGCCCAGTCGCCCTCGACCGCCGTGACGCTCACCTCGGCACCGCGCGGCAGCCAGTCGATCACCGCACCGCCGGGGCCGTCACGCACGTTGAGGCTCGAGCTGACGACGGTCGCGGCAACCCGCGCCTGGGCGGGCGGCACCGGGGCCGCGAGCAGCAGGGCCGAGACGAGGTACGCCGCCAGCGCGGCACGCGCGGCGCACCGGAGCCGGCGACCACCCGCGACCGGTGCCTCCCGGCTCGTCCACCGCGAGGCGCCGGCGACTCCGCGCGGCGCCACTCGCCGGCGACGCTCGATCCAGGTGGGCGGGCAACGCACCATCTCACGCTCCGCGCTTCGTGCCATGCCGGATCGTCAGGCTCGATGGGTGGGCGTGCAAGGGCATCGGGCGCGCGGCCTCGGTCGCCGGGACCGGGCTGACGGACAGGCCGATCGGCGCGAGGGAAGCCGAGCCGGCGGCCGCCGCGAACGGAGCGACAACAGGTTGTTGAAGTTCGACGTCCTGTTGACTTCCGACTCGCTTCGCGCAGGACGCGGTCTCCGGCTTGCTCCATACATCGAGCACTTGCGTGCTCGATGTATGCCGGCGCATCCCTGCACCGGGCGCAGGCTGTCGAAGATCAACAGCCTGCTGACGCCACCGTGCGGCGGTTGCCCGCACGCCCCGCGGCGGTCACGCTGTCGCGCCTCCGTTGTCACCAGGGGACCACAGTGATCGGCAACGACGGCGGGCGCGGCGTGTCCAACGGCGTCGTCGCCGGCATCTGCATCGCGCAGGTGCTCGGCATGGCGGGCTTCAGCGCAGTGCCGGCGCTGCTGCCGGAGCTGATCGCGCAGTGGAGCCTCAGCCACGCCGAGGGCGGATGGCTCGCCGGCGTGCTGTTCGCCGGCTACGTCGGCAGCGTCCTGGTCGTCGTCACGCTGAGCGACCGGATCGCAGCGCGACGGCTCTATCTCGCGAGCGCGGCCGTGACCGTCCTCGCCAACGCACTGCTCGCCGGCGCCGACGGCTTCGGGGAGGCGCTGGCGCTGCGCGCCGCCGCCGGGGTCGGGCTCGCCGGAACCTACATGCCGGGCCTGAAGGCGCTCAGCGACCGTCTCGAGGGCGCGCGCCGGGCACGGGTGGTCGCCTGGTACACGGCGTCGTTCACGGTCGGGGCCGGCCTGTCCTTCGTCGTCGCAGGGCACGCCGCGGCGCTCGGGGGCTGGCGGGTGGCCCTCGCGACCGCCGCGGCATTGAGCGCCTGCGCGCTGCCGCTCGCGCTGGCGCTGCTCCCGCGGGGCGCGCCCGCCGCCACGGCGGGCGGTCATCCCTGGCAGTTGCTGCCGGTTCTCCGCAACCGCGCCGCCGTCGCCTTCGTCCTCGCCTACGCCGCCGTCATCTGGGCGTGCGCCGGCGTGAGACAGTGGCTGGTGGTGTTCCTCGACGCCTCCACGCTGGCGGGCGCCGGATGGGGCGGCGACGTCTACGTCGTCGCGGCGCTGGCGAGCATGCTCGGCGTACCCGCGGCCCTGCTCGGAAACGAGCTCGCCATCCGCATCGGCTTCGCGCCGGCGGCCATCCGCATCTTCGCGCTCGGGGCGGTGACCAGCCCGCTCGTGGGGGCGCTGCTCGTCGCGCCCGCCCCGCTGGTCGTCGCCTGCGTGCTGCTCTACGCGTTCGTCGTCCAGGGCAACGTCTCCAGCCTCACCGCCGGCGTCGTCGCGGCGGCCGAGCCCGGGCGCATCGGCGCGACCATGGCGCTGCACTCCTTCGTGGGCTTCTCGGGCGGCGTCGTCGGGCCGACCGTGTTCGGCCTCGTGCTCGACGGCGCAGGCGGCTCGGCACACTCGACCGCGTGGATGCTCGCCTACGGCAGCTGCGGCCTGGCCTGCGCGGCCGGGGCGCTCGCCGTCGCGCCGGCGGCGCGCCGAGCGGCGCCGACCGCGGCGCCGCGCGCAGGTCCGCGGCGGCGATGACGCGGCTGCAGACCGTGTCGTCGCCGACTCTCGCGATCCGGCTCGCCGCCGGGCCCCGCGCGTGTCGCTCGCACACCGACCGCGCGGCGGTGGTGGACGACACGCTGAAGGTGCGCGGCGTCCCGGGCCTGCGCGTCGTGGACGCGTCGATCATGCCGACGCCGGTGTCCGGCAACAGCAACGCCGCCGTCATCATGATCGGCGAGAACGGCGCCGGCCCGATCCTCGCCGACGCGGTGTGACGGTGCGCGCCGCCGGCAACGCGGTGCCCCTCACTGGCGCGACCTGGCCGTCCCGCGCCGCGGCGCGGGACGGCCGTTCGGCTCACTCGCCGTGGATCACGGTGCCGATCATCTGCACGATGCCGAAGTCGTCACCGACCACCGCCTCCAGCTGCAGGCTGCTCTCGAACTCGAGCGGCTGCGAGAACCCGACCGTCACGGCGTCGATGCCTGCGGGCGACGTGAACACGCTGACGCCGTAGGAGTTGTGCTCGGTCATCGCGAAGTTCTTCAACGCGGCGATGTTGCGTCCCACGACCACGCGCCCGTCGAGGATCAGCCGGATCGCCGTCAGGCCGCTGTCGCCGCCCTGCTTCGTCAGTCGCGCGGACACGAACTTGCCCGGCCCGGTGACGTCGACCAGGGTGTGCACGGTGTTCGGACCGGGGTTCGTGACCAGGCCTTCGCTGCGCTGTGCGGCCTTCACGCTCGCGCCGCCGGTATCCAGCGCCGCGAGCTCGTCCAGGATGAGCCCGATCTGCCCCTGGATCGCGGCGAGGTGCGCCGGCACCCCGTTGCCGCCGGGCGCCGCGCCCGCATTCCACGCGAACGCGGCCAGGCCGATGGCCACGCCCAGCGTCGCGGCCGCGGAGACTGATGCAGTCGTCTTCATGTCGAGTCCTCCTCTTGCATGGATCGGATCGGCGGCGCCGGGGAGGCGCGCCGGACGCCGAATCCTGCCCGCGGAGAGGGGCGAGGGATTGACCGGGATCAGCGCCCGGCGCGGCGGGAATCGACTGCCGACGTCGACCCGCCCGCTTCCCGGGCGCAACGGGGGTACGGGGAGCGTTACCGCGCGCGGGTGCGGATGCACGACGGCCTGCGCCGCCGGGCGCACGCGGCGCGAACGTCACCGTCGCGGATTCGCACGCGCCCCGTTCGTCGCGGCCGCATGGATGGCGCGCACCGTGTCCACGGTGTCCGCCTCCTCCGGCGACTTGTCGTCGCGGTAACGCTTCACGCGCGCGAAGCGCAGCGCGAGCCCGCCCGGGTAGTGCGGGCTCTCCTGCACGTCGTTGAACGCGACCTCGACCACCAGCTCGGGGCGCACGCGCAGCACGTGGCCGTCACGCTCCAGCGCCAGCGCCTGCAGGCGCTCGGTCTGCCAGGCCAGCATGCGGTCGGTCATGCCCTTGAAGGTCTTCCCGAGCATCACGAAGCCGCCGCTCGCGGGGTCGCGGGCTCCCAGGTGCAGATTGCTCAGCCACCGGCTGCGCCGGCCGCTGCCCTGCTCCACCGCGAGCACGACCAGATCCAGGGTGTGCACCTGCTTGAGCTTCAGCCAGGCCGCGCCCCGCGAGCCCGCGGCGTAGGGTGCACCCAGCGATTTCACCATCACGCCCTCGTGGCCGGCCTCGAAGGCGCGCGCCACGAAGCGCGACGCGGCACCGCGATCGGCGCTCGCCAGGCGCGGCACCGGGACAACGGGCGGCGAGCCGCCGCCGGCCTCACGCCCGCGGTCCGCACCGTCGCCGGCGCCCAGCGCGTCGCGCAGCGCGCGCCATCGCTCGCCGCCCGCGGCGTCGAGCAGGCTCTGTCCGTCGAGCAGCAGGCAGTCGAAGAAGACCGTCGTCAGCGGCAACTCGCCGCGCAGCCGCTCGACGTCGAGGCGACGGCCGAAGCGGCGCATCGTGACCTGGAACGGCAGCGGCCGGCCGTCGCGGTCCAGCGCGAGGGTCTCCCCGTCGAGGATCAGCGAGCGCGCCGGCAGCGCCGCAACCGCCTCCACCAGCTCGGGCACCGCAGCGGTGACGTCGTTCAGCCGGCGCGTGAACACGCGCACCTCGCCGTGCGCCTTGTGCACCTGCACCCGCGCACCGTCGAGCTTGTGCTCGAAGACCGGGTCGGCGATGCGCGACAGCGCGTCGTCCAGGTCCTGCGCCGCGCCCGCGAGCATCGGCTGCACCGGGCGCATCACGCAGAGGTCGAAGGCCGCCAGCGCCGCGTCGCCGCCGGCCAGCGCCGCCTGCGCGACCGCGCCGCGGTCGGCGGCGAGCATCCACGCGCGCCGCACCGGCGCCGCATCGGTCCCGGCGGCCCGCGCGACCGCCTCCAGCACCAGGCTCTCGAGCGCGCCCTGCCGAAGCTCGCCGGCGAGAAGCCGGATCACGAATGACTGCTCCGACGCGGTGCAGCGCGCGAGCAGGGCCTCCAGGCACTGCGTCCGGCGGCGCGCCGATCCGGCGCCGGCGAGCGTCGACAGCGATTCCAGCGCCGCGTCCAGCTCGGCCAGCGTCAGCGACGGCCGGTCCGCCGCCGGCGCCGCGAGCCGCCGCAGCTGCGCGGGCCCCACGCCGACCTTCCCCTGGCGCACCTCGCCGGCCAGGAACGCGACGCCGGCCGGCACCTGCGGCGGCGAGAGGCGCGCGATGCACGCGGCCAGCAGCGACACCTTCTCGCCACGCCGGCGCGTCTGCGCGACGCGGGCGGAGGTGTCGACGAGCTCGTGCAGGTGCATGGAGGCGCCCCGGGCGCGGTACGACTCGACCGCAGGCCGGGTTCTACCATCGCCGCGCGAGCCTTGCCGACGGCGTGTCCGCACCGAGCTCGTGAAGCTTTCGCGCGCCGTCGCGAGGCGCCGACCGGACGACGCGAGCGACGCGCGTGGGAGCGCGAGATCGTGCGCGCAGCCCCGCGAAGCGAGCGATTCCCCGGGGCCCGGCAACGCCGGCAGCCCGGCACAGGCGGTGTCGCGGCAGGCGGGGTGAGCCATTCACGAGCTCAGCGCGTGACCTCCACGCCACGGTCGTCTCGCTCGCCGGCACGGGCAAGGTCCGGCCCGATCCGCCGCGGTACACTCCGGCCCGGCGTGCGGGCGCATCCATCACGCGCGCCGCGACCGTCACCGGAGCCCTACCGTGATGCAGGACCTCACCGATCGCGTCGTGCTCGTCACCGGCGCCGGCAGCGGCATCGGCCGCGCCGCCGCGCTGGCCTTCGCCGATGCCGGCGCCTCGCTGCTGCTCGCCGGGCGCCGGACGGCGCCGCTCACCGAGAGCGCCGCACTGGCGCGCGAGCGCGGCGCCGCATCGGTGGACGTGCGCAGCGTGGACCTCGAGGACGGCGACGCCGCCGCGGCGCTCGGCGCGTGGGCGCTCGATCGCGCCGGCCACGTCGACGTGCTGGTGAACAACGCCGGCCACAGCACGCGGGTGCGCAGCCTGCGCTACGTTGACCCGCAGGAGTTCGCGTCGGTGTTCCGCGTCAACGTGGAGGGCGTGTACCGGCTCACGCAGTCGCTGCTGGAATCGATGATCGCACGCGGCGCCGGCACGGTGATCACGGTCGCCTCGCGCGCGGCGCTGAATCCCAACCTGCTGGGCGGCGTCCCGTACGGCGCCGCGAAGGCCGCCGAGGTCGCGCTGATGAAGGGCATGGTGAACGAGCTGCGCGGTCACGGCATCCGCGCGTGCACGATCATCCCGGGCGAGGTGAACACGGCGGTGCTGGACGCCCGGCCGTCGCCGCCGGACGACGCCGCGCGCGCGGCGATGATGCAGCCCGAGGACGTGGCCGAGGCGATCCTGCTCTGTGCGCGCATGCCGGCGCGCGCCCTCGTCGAGCAGATCGTGATGCTGCCCACACAGCCGCGCGACCAGAGCGCGGAGCTCGCGGTCGCGGCCGGCAAGCGCGTGCCCTGACGCGCCGGCCCGGGAAAGACGTGCCGCGGCGGCGGCCGCAGGTGCACCGCCCGGCGCGGCGCGGTTATCGTTGACCTGCCGCGACCCCCACGGCCCCCCGGGGCCAGCCCAGGAACACCGATGTCCGCACAGCCCGTCCTGCACCACAGCGCCTGCCCCCACGACTGCCCGTCCACCTGCGCGCTCGACGTGGAGGTGCTCGACGGCACCGCCATCGGCAAGGTGCGCGGCGCGAAGGACAACACCTACACCGCCGGCGTCATCTGCTCCAAGGTCGCGCGCTACGCCGAGCGCATCCACCACCCCGACCGGCTGACCACGCCGCTCCGGCGCACCGGCGGCAAGGGCAGCGACTTCGCGCCCGTCGGATGGGACGACGCCCTGGACCTGGTCGCCGAGCGCCTGCTCGCCGCCGAGCAGCGCCACGGCCCGGAGACCGTGTGGCCGTACCACTACGCCGGCACCATGGGGCTGGTGCAGCGCGACGGCCTCTACCGGCTGCGCCACGTGAAGCGCTACTCCAGCCAGTACTCGACGATCTGCACCACGCTCGCGTGGAACGGGTTCATCGCCGGCACCGGGCGCCTCGCGGGCGCCGATCCGCGCGAGATGGCCGAGTCCGACGTGGTCGTGATCTGGGGCACCAACGCGGCCTCCACCCAGGTCAACGTGATGACCCACGCGCTCGCCGCGCGGCGCGAGCGCGGCGCGACGCTGGTCGTGGTGGACACCTACCTCAACGCGACCGCGAAGCAGGCGGACCTCTTCGTGTGCGTGCGCCCGGGCACCGACGGCGCGCTGGCGTGCGGCGTGATGCACGTGCTGTTCCGCGACGGCCATGCCGATCGCGACTACCTGGCCCGCCACACCGACTGCCCCGCCGACCTCGAGGAGCACCTGCGCACGCGAACCCCCGAGTGGGCGTCGCGCATCACCGGCGTCGCGGTGGAGACCATCGAGCACATGGCGCGGCTGATCGGCGAGCACCCGCGCACCTATCTGCGTCTCGGCTACGGCTTCTCGCGGCAGCGCAACGGCGCGGTGAACATGCACGCGGCGCTGTCCATCGCCGCCGTCACCGGTGCGTGGCAGCACCGCGGCGGCGGCGCGTTCCACAACAACGGCGCGATCTACCACTGGGACAAGACGCTGATCGAGGGCCTCGACGCGCGCGACGCGTCCGTTCGCGTGCTCGACCAGTCGCGCATCGGGCCGGCGCTCACCGGCGACCGGCGCGACCTCGGCGACGGCCCGCCGGTGACCGCGCTGTTCGTGCAGAACACGAACCCGATGAGCATCGCGCCGGATCTGAACCTCGTGCACCGCGGCTTCGCGCGCGAGGATCTCTTCGTGTGCGTGCACGAGCAGTTCATGACCGAGACCGCGAAGGCCGCCGACGTGGTGCTGCCGGCCACGATGTTCATGGAGCACGACGACGTGTACCAGTCGGGCGGCCACCAGCACATCATCCTCGGGCCGAAGCTCATCGAGCCGCCCGACGGCTGCCGCTCGAACCACGACGTGCTGTGCGATCTCGCACCGCGCCTCGGCGCCGAGCATCCGGGCTTCCGCATGAGCGCGCGCGAGATCATCGATCGCACGCTGCAGGCGTCCGGCTGGCCCGGCATCGAGCACCTGGAGCGCGAGCGCTGGATCGACTGCCAGCCGGACTTCGAGACCGCCCACTACCTGAACGGCTTCGCGCACGCCGACGGCAAGTTCCACTTCGCGCCGGACTGGAGCGCGGCGGGGCCGACGCGCTACGGGCCCGACGGCGCGCTAGAGCGCATGCCGCGGCTGCCGGACCACTGGGCGGTGATCGAGGAGGCCGACGACGCGATGCCGTTCCGGCTGGTCACCGCGCCGGCGCGCCACTACCTGAACTCCACCTTCACCGAGACGCCGACGTCGCGCCGCCGCGAGGGCCGCCCGGCGGTGATGCTGCACCCCGACGACGCCGCGACGCTGGGCGTCGCGGACGGCGAGCGGGTGCGTCTCGGCAACGACCGCGGCGACCTCGTGATCCATGCGGCGCTGTTCGACGGCGTGCAGCGCGGGGTCGTGATCGTGGAGAGCATCTGGCCGAACCACGCGTTCGAGGAAGGCATGGGCATCAACGTGCTCACCGGCGCCGACCCCGTGGCCCCGGTGGGCGGCTGCGCCTTCCACGACAACCGCATCTGGATCCGCCGCGCATGAGCACGCTCGCAACCCTCGCACGGCGCGCCGTCGCCGCGCTCGCAATCGCCCTCGCCGCCGCGCCCGCGCACGCCGAGGTGCGCGCCATCGCGACCTTCGCCGGCGGCTGCTTCTGGTGCATGGAGGAGGCCTTCGACAAGGTGCCCGGCGTGATCGCCACCACCTCCGGCTACACCGGCGGCGACACCAAGGCGCCGACCTACGAGGCGGTGTCCACCGGGAGCACCGGCCATTACGAGGCGCTGCGGGTGCTGTTCGACCCCGAGCAGGTGAGCTACCGGGAGCTGCTCGTCGTGTTCTGGCACAACATCGATCCGCTGGACGACGGCGGCCAGTTCTGCGATCGCGGGCCGCAGTACCGCGCCGCGATCTTCGCGCACGGCGACGAGCAGCTTCGCCTCGCGCGCGAGTCCCGTGCGTATCTCGGCACCGCGGGCGGCTTCGACGCGCCCATCGTCACCCCCGTGGGCGAGGCCGGCATCTTCCATCCCGCGGAAGAAGAGCACCAGGACTACCACCAGAAGAATCCGCTGCGCTACAACGCGTACAAGTACGCGTGCGGGCGCGCGGCACGCCTCGAGGCGCTCTGGGGCGCGCGCTGAGGACTCCTCGCGGCGGCGCGTGCGGGCGCGGCGCCGATCCCGCTGGATGCGCCGGTGATGAGCAGGACCCGTTCGGTCATCGCGTGAACCTCCGTGCGTCTGCGCTCGCGCGGCCGCGCCCTTCGCGGCGCCGCGTGAAGCGGTTCACCTTCCGCGGTCGGCGCACGACGGCGTTCAGCGACGATTCACGCACGCGGGTGGAACAATGCGCTCGTCATCGCCACACAAGCGGAGCGCAACCATGAAGCACCCGGCCATCGTCCTCTCGCTGCTCTCTCCCCTGCTGCTGTCGGCATGCGCCGCCACCCACGCGGAACCGCGCTACGGCGTGTGCCGCCAGCAGATCGCCGACTACGTCACGCAGCGACTCGGCCAGACCGTGACCCGCATCCAGGTGCAGAGCTATGCCGAGCGCACGCCCCCCGTCTCGATGTTCGACCCCGGCAACGCGCTCGCATTCGTGAAGGAGTGCGACGGCTTCCACTCCTTCGAGGTGCGAGGCACCTGGGATCTGTGCGAGAACATCCCGCACTACGGCCGCTCCAGCGGCTCCTACATCCGCTACGAGGGCCCCTTCGAGGGCTGCCGGACGCCGGGCTGACGCGCCGCGCGCACCGCGTGTCAGTGCGCGAGCGGGACCGGCCGGGCGCCGGTGCGGAGCGCGTCAGCGCCGGGTCGGCTTCCACGTCGCCGCCGGACGCTGCACCGTCGCCGGCGGCGTGAAGGCGGTCACCGGCGGCGGCTCGCCCTCGAAGCGCGCGACCTCCACCAGCGCGCTGTGCGCGATCGGTCCCTGCGCGAGGCGCGACGTGCCGCGGTCCGGTGTGAGCACGTTCGGATTGCCGTGCTTGTCCAGGGCCCCGTCGCGGCCCGGCTCCTCGGGGTCGTACCAGGCACCGGTCGCGACGCGCACCACGCCGCGGCGCACGCCGTCGCTGAGCAGCGCCGCGCACAGCGTCGCGCCGCGATCGTTGAACAGGCGCACCACGTCGCCGTCGCCGATGCCGCGCGCCGCGGCGTCGGCGGGATGGATCAGCATCGGCTCGCGGCCCCCGATCTTGCCGGCGCGGCTGACCCGCCCGTGGTCGAGCTGGGCGTGCAGCTTGTGCTGCGGCTGGTTCGAGATCATGTGCAGCGGGTAACGCACGGCGCGCTCACCCCCGAGCCACTCCTCGGGCTCGAGCCACGCGGCGTGCCCCGGGCAGTCGTCGTAGCCGTACCCGGCCACGGTCTCGGAGAAGATCTCCACCTTGCCCGACGGCGTGTTCAGCGGATGCGCCGCCGGATCACGGTGAAAGGCCTCGAACTGCACGAAGGGCTCGCCGGGCTCGTCCACCTCCACGTAGCCATCCGCCCAGAAGGACTCGAAATCCGGCAGCACCACGTCGTGCCGGGCCGCCTGCTGGCGCGACACCTCGTAGAGGTGACGCAGCCACTGCATCTCGTCCCGGCCCTCGGTGAAGGCCTCGCGCACGCCGAGACGCCGGGCCAGATCGGCGAAGATGTCGAAGTCGTTGCGCGCCTCTCCCACAGGCGCCACCGCCTGCTGCATCGCGATGACGAAGCGATCGCGCGAGCTCGCGCCGATGTCGTTGCGCTCCAGGGTGGTCGTGGCCGGCAGCACGATGTCGGCACGGCGCGCCGTCGCCGTCCACCAGATCTCATGCACCACCACCGTCTCCGGCCGCCGCCACGCGCGCAGGAGACGGTTGAGGTCCTGGTGATGGTGGAACGGGTTGCCGCCACACCAGTACACGAGCCGCACGTCCGGATAGCGCCGGCGCTCGCCGTTGAACTCGTACGCCTCGCCCGGGTGCAGCAGCATGTCGGAGATGCGCGCGACGGGGATCGCGCTGCGCGCGGGGTTGCCGAGGCCGGGCATCGCGGGCACCGGGAAGCGCCGCACCGGGTTGCCGTAGCCGTGCATGCTGCCGTAGCCGAAGCCGCAGCCACCGCCCGGGGCGCCGATCTGGCCCAGCATCGCCGCCAGCGTCACGGTCATCCAGTACGCCTGCTCGCCGTGCTCCGCGCGCTGCAGCGCGTACGCGGTGCCGATCATCGTGCGCCCGGCCGCCATGCGCCGCGCGAGATCGCGGATCGTGCGCGCATCCAGGTCGCAGATCGCGCCCGCCCACGGCGCGCTCTTCGGCGTGCCGTCGGACTCGCCCAGCAGGTACGCGCGGAAGCGCTCGTAGCCGGTGCAGTGGCTCGCAAGGAACGCGCGGTCCACCCGCTGCTCGGCCTCCAGCGTGTGCGCGATGCCGAGCATCAGCGCGACGTCGGTGCCGGGCCGCGGCGCGATCCACTGCGCGTCCAGGAACGCCGCGCTGTCGTCGCGCAGGGGCGTCACGCTCACCACCTGCACGGGACTCTCGCGCAGCCGGCGCAGCCAGCGGTGGGTGCCGTGCTCGCCCATGCCGCCGGGCTCCACCTGGGTGTTCTTCAGACCCAGCCCGCCGAAGGACACGAACAGGTCGCAGTGCGCGGCGATGCTGTCCCAGGACGTGAACGGGCCGCGTCCGAGGGCCCTGTCGCCGAACAGGTACGGCAGCGTCGCGTGGCCCGCGGCGTTGGAGTACGTGAAGACCTGGTCGGTGAAGCCGCCCAGGGCGCCGAGAAAGCGGTGGAGCTGGGTCTTCGCGTGGTGGAAGCGCCCGGCGCTGGACCAGCCGTAGGAGCCGCCGAAGATCGCGGCGGGGCCGTGTGCGGCCCGCACCCGGTCGAGCTCCGCGGCGACGAGGTCCAGGGCCTCGTCCCAGCCGACCGCGACGAACGGGTCGCTGCCGCGCGCCGCGGTGCGCGCACCGGGGCCGCCCTCCAGCCAGCCCCGGCGCACCATCGGGCGCGGAATGCGCTGCTCGCCCTGGAGGCCGTCCGGGATCGAGTCGAGGATGGGCGAAGGGTACGGGTCGCGTTCGAAGGGCTCGACGCCCACCAGCGTGCCGTCCTTCACGAGCGCGTTGAACGCGCCCCAGTGCGAGCCGTGGCGGCGGCGCACGATCCCCGCGTCGTCGTGCATGGCGTCGAGCGTTCCTGGCGGCGTCCGACGACGACGATACACCCGGCACCGTCGTGAGGCCGTGCGGCGCCGCGGCACGGGCGACGCCCGGCGGCGTCCGGCATCGCGACGCGCGGGCGTCCCGCGCGCGTCGGCCCCGGCACGCGGGCGGCGCCGAGGCACCGGGGGCGCTCAGGCCGCCGCGAACGCCGCGGCGCCGGCCAGCACGATCACCCCCGCGGCGCGCAGCGCGCGCGTGCGCAGCGCCGGTCCGCCCAGCGCCAGCACCATCGCGAGCTTCACCGCGGTGTTGGCCCAGGCCGCGGCCAGGATGCCCAGCGCCGCCGTGCCCTGCGCGACGTCGCCGCGGGCGAGATCGGCCAGCGACAGCGTGATCGCGTCCACGTCGGTGGCCCCCGCGAGCGCCGCGACGGCGAACAGCGCGTGCGGCGGCAGGTACGCCTCGGCGAGCTTCACCGCCAGCAGGATGGCGACGAACAGCGCGCCGAACCGGATCGCGGCGGTCAGGCGGAAGGGGTTGCGCAGCACCATGTCGGGAACGGCGCCGACGCGAGCCGCACGCGCTGCCGCGCGGTGGTGCAGCGCGAGCAGCGCGGCGCAGGCCAGCGACATCGCGGCCAGCGGAAGCGCGAGAACCCCCAGCAGGGGGAGGTTCAGCACCGCCACCTCGACGGCCACGCGCACGAACATGATGCCCCACGCGAGCACGATGCCGCTCATCAGCGCGTCCTCGATCCCCGCCTGCTCGCGGGCACGGCGCGCGAAGCTGAGCGTGACCGCGGTGGACGAGACCAGCCCGCCCGCCAGCCCCGTCAGCAGGTAGCCGCGCCGCGCACCGAGCAGGCGCACCGCGACGTAGCCGACCAGCGAGAGCCCGGCGATCAGCAGCACGAGCAGCCAGAGCTTGAACGGGTTGAGCGCGCCCCAGGGGTCGAGCGCACGGTCCGGAACCAGCGGCAGCACGATGAACGTGGCCGCGAGCAGCTTCAGACCGGCCACGATGTCCTCGCGCCCGAGCGCGCGCACCGCCGAGTGCAGCGGCTCCTTGAACGCGAGCACCGCGGAGGTCGCGATCGCGAGCATGACGGCGACGCCGGGATGGCCCAGCGTCACCGCGGCCCCCAGCAGGTAGGTCACCGCGGCGGCGACCTCGCTGGTGATCCCGGGAACCCTGCGCAGCGAGCGCCCCTCGATCCAGGTGGTCACCACGAGCAGCGCGACGAGGCCCAGCAGCCCGGCCACCGGCAGCAGCGGCAGCCGGCCGTCCTCGGTGAGCGCGCCCGCGAGCGCCCCGAACAGCGCGCACAGCATGAAGGTGCGCAGCCCGCCGAACTGCGGCTCCTCGCGGGCGCCGCTGAACTCGCGCTCGACGCCGATCAGCGTGCCGATGAACAGCGCAATCAGGAAATCGCGCGCGAGCAGCAGGTCGGCTGCGCCAAGCGTCGTCAGGTCCACCGGCAGTGCGCCTCCTGCGATGCTTGTGCCACGCGCCGGGCCCGCCCGCGTTGATCCGGATCAGCGCGCCGCCCGGCCTGCGCCGCGGCCCACGGGCCGGCGCGGGACGGCTTCAGGTCGCGGCCGGCCGCACGCCGGCCCTGCTCCGCGGCGCTCGCCCGCACGGCACACGCCGCCGGCACGCACGCGGAGCCGCGGCGGCGGCCTCGACCCTCATGCGGGCGGATTCGCGCCGTGCACGCGCACACAGGCGCCCCCCGCGGTCTTCGCCGCGCGCCGCGCGCCGTCCGCGGCGCGCATCAGCTCCCCGACCGTCGACGGCGCGCCACGCGCCTCCACGACGCCGATGCTGACGGTGAGCGACAGCTCCTCGGCCTCGATCGCGAAGCGCGCGCTCGCAACCGCGTCCAGATAGCGCTGCGCGAAGCGCCGCCCCGCGCCATCGGCGGCCGCCGGCAGCATCACCGCGAACTCGTCGCCGCGCAGGCGCGCCGCGCGGCCGGCGTCGCCGACGTGCCGGCGCAGCAGCGTGCCCAGCGCGCGCAGCAGGCGCGCGCCGACCTGCGGCCCGGCACGGCGGGTGATCGCGCCGAAGCCGTCGACGTCGACCAGGCACACCGCCGGCACGCTCCCGGCCTGCACGAGGGGCTCGAGCCGCGAGCGGAACGCGCCGCGGTCGAGCAGGCCGGTGACCGGGTCGTGGCGTGCACCGTCGATCTCCAGCGCGAGCTGCTCGTCTGCATGCAGCAGCAGCAGCGCGAAGGGCGGGCCCAGGCGCGTCATGCGCGCGCGCAGATCCGCATCCAGCTCGGGGTGCTCGAGCGCGCTCTGCATCAGGCGCGCCATCGCGGCCACGGTGCGCCGCTCACCGGCGTCCAGCGCCACTCCGGGCGGCGCGAGCGCACCGGCCAGCGCGGCTTCCAGTGCACCGGCGCCCGTGTGCGGCGACTGCTGCGCCGGCACGTCGAGACGCCGGCGCAGCGCCCCGAGCGCTCCCAGCAGCCGCACCGGGTCCTC
>CBDUCN010000047.1:0-21601 GCA_965365655.1 uncultured Gammaproteobacteria bacterium
CTCAGCGCCGGTCCCCGGCCATCAGGTCCAGCGCCTTGCCGAAGAAGTCCTCGCCGCCGAAGTTGCCCGACTTCAGCGCGAGCAGCAGGCCGTCGGGCAGGGACTGCACGACCGGCACGCCGGGATCGATCTGCGTGCCGATGCGCAGCGCCGTCACCCCCAGCGCCTCCACCACCGCACCGGAGGTCTCGCCGCCGGCGACCACCAGCCGCGTGACACCGCCGTCGCGAAGGCCCTTCGCGACGTGCGCCATCGCCTGCTCCACGACCCGGCCGGCCCGCTCGCGGCCGAGCGCGGCCTGCGCCGCCGCGACCGCGTCCGGCGCATCGGTCGCGTAGACCAGCACCGGGCCGTCGGGCAGGCGCTCCAGCGCCCACGCCAGCGCGCGCGCCGCGCTCTGCGGGTCGGCGTCCAGCTCCAGCGGGTCCAGCTTCAGGTGCGGCATGCGCGCCTTCGCCCACGCGACCTGGCCCTGGGTCGCGCGCGACGCGCTGCCGGCGAGCACCGCGGCGGGACCGCGGTCGGCGTCCAGCGCGCCGGCCTCGGCGTTGCGCGTCACCGCGCCGGACGCGATCAGCGCCTCGGCGGTGCCTATCGCGAGCCCGGAGCCGCCGGTCACCAGCGCCAGGTGCTCGCAGGCGCGGCCCAGCAGGCGCAGGTCGTCGTCGTGCAGCGTGTCCACGACCACGTGCGGCGTGCCGGCCTGGGCCAGCGCGTCGATGCGCTCGCGCACGGCCTGCGCGCCGGCCGCCATCTGCGCCGCCGTCACCTTGCCGACCGGGCGCGTGCACTGGCGCGCGAGCACGCGCACCAGATCCGCGTCGGTCATCGGGTTCAGCGGGTGGTTCTCCATGCCGCTCTCGCTGAGCAGGCGATCGCCGACGAACAGGTGGCCCATGTACACGCTGCGCCCGGTCTCCGGGAACGCGGGGCAGTAGATGGTCACCGGCGCGTCGAGCGCGTCGAGCAGCGCCTCCGCGACCGGGCCGATGTTGCCGGCGTCGGTGCTGTCGAACGTGGAGCAGTACTTGAAGTAGATCTGCTTGCAGCCGATCTCGCGAAGGTACGCGAGCGCGTCCAGCGACAGGCGCACCGCGTCCGCGGCCGCGATGCTGCGGCTCTTCAGCGCGACCACCACCGCGTCGTGGCCGGCGGCGCTGCCGTCGTCGGCGGCGCGCGCGTCGGGGCCGATGAGCTGGATCGTGCCGAGCCCGCTGCGCACGAGGTTGTTCGCGAGATCGGTGGCGCCGGTGAAGTCGTCGGCGATGCAGCCCAGGACCGCCATCACCCCTCCCCGGGCGGCAGCTCGATCCCCGCGAGGCGCTGCCAGACCTTGACCACCGCGGCGTCGTCCTCGCGGCCGAGCCCGGCGGCCGACGCCATCGTGAAGAGCTGGAACGCCTCCGACGCCATCGGCAGCGGGAAGCGCGTCTCGCGGGCGGTGTCCAGCACCAGTCCCAGGTCCTTGATGAAGATGTCCACCGCGCTCTTCGGCGCGTAGTCGTTGTCGAGGATGTGCGGCACGCGGTTCTCGAACATCCACGAGTTGCCCGCCGATGCGGTGATCACCCGGTACACCTCGTGCGCGTCCAGGCCGGACTTCAGCGCGAAGGCCATCGCCTCGCCGGACACCGCGATGTGCACGCCGGCGAGCAGCTGGTTCACGAGCTTCATCGCCGAGCCCTGGCCGATCGCGTCGCCCATCACGAACAGGTTCGCGGCGGCCGCCTCGAACACGTCGGCGGCCCGATCGCGGCGATCCGGCGGCCCGGAGAGCATGATCGACAGGTTGCCCTCGCGCGCGCGCACCGGACCGCCGCTCACCGGCGCGTCGAGCAGCGCGATGCGCCGCTCCGAGAGCTTCGCGTCGAGATCGCGCACGAACGCCGGCGCCACCGTCGCAGACTGGATCAGCAGCCCACCGTCGAACGCGCGCGCGAGTCCGTCAGGGCCGAACAGCACGCTTTCCACCTGCGCGGCGTTCACGACCATCGTGATCACGCGGTCGGTGTGCTCGGCCATCGCGGCCGGGCTGCCGCACGCGATGCCGCCGCCCTCCTCGAAGGCCTTCAGCTTCGCCGGGTCGACGTCGAAGCCGGCGACGCGCAGACCCGCGTCCACCAGCGCGAGCGCGGTGCCCATGCCCATCGCGCCGAGGCCGGCGACGCCGGCGGTGGGTGCAGTCATCGGTGAGTTCCTGTGCGGCGGCGACGGGGCGACATTATCACGCGCGCGGCGCTGTCGCGGCGCATCGCACCGCGCGCGGCGCGCCCGGATCGTCGTCGTGCGCGCGGCCGGATTCTCGCGCGCGGCGCGGGGGGTACGGGACCTGCCCGGCCTCGCCCGCAGCCGCAGGGCCCGGGCACGGTTCGCCGGTCGAGCCCGACTTGAACCGCGCTGCGGCGCCCGCGATAGTGGCCGCGTGTCCACGCCGGTCCCGGTCCCCGACAACAACGGCCTGCTGGTCGACGAGCTCGCCGACTGGCTGATGCAGAGCGCGCTGGACGAGACCACGCCGGAGCAGGTGCTGGCGGGCTGCTGCGAGCGCCTGGTCGCCGCCGACCTGCCGCTGGCGCGCGTGCAGCTCGGCTTCCGCACCCTGCACCCGCTGTTCCAGAGCGTGTCCATCACCTGGCGCGCAGGCGAGGCGCTGGAGGTCGACGAGCATCCCCACGGCATGCGGAGCCCGGAGTTTCTCGCGTCGCCGCATTACGCCCTGCTGACGTCCGGCATCGGGCGTCTGCGGCGGCGGCTCGAGGGCGACGCCGTCACCGTGGACTACCCGGTGCTGCACGACCTGCGCGCCCAGGGCGCGACCGACTACGTGGCGTGGGTGGTGAGCTTCGGGTCCGAGCTGCACGGGGAGGTCTCGGGGCGCGACGGCCTCACCGGCTCCTGGACCACACGCCGGCCCGGCGGCTTCACCGACGCGGACCTGCGCGTGCTCAAGCGCATCGAGCGGCGCCTGGCGGTGGCCTGCAAGGTGAGCATCAAGAGCCAGATCGCGCGCAACGTGCTGCGCGCCTACCTCGGCGATCACGCCGGCGAGCGCGTGTGGGCCGGATCGATCTCGCGCGGCTCGGGCGAGAACATCCACGCGGTGATCTGGTTCGCGGATCTGCGCGACTCCACGCGCCTGTCCGAGGAGATGCCGCTGGCGGAGTTCCTGGCGCTGCTCAACGACTTCTTCGAGTGCATCGCGGGGCCGGTGCTGGACCACGGCGGCGAGGTGCTGCGCTTCATCGGCGACGCGGTGCTCGCGGTGTTCCCGATGGAGGGCCACCACCGCGACGACTTCACGCACTGCCCGGTGCATCGCGCCGCGTGCGCCACGGCCCTCGCCGCGGCCCGCGACGCGATGGCGCGCGTCGCCGATCTGAACGCGCGCCGCGCCGGCGCGGGCGCGCAGGCGCTGCGCTACGGCATCGGCCTGCACGTGGGCGACGTGATGTACGGCAACATCGGCGTGCCGTCGCGCGTCGAGTTCTCCGTCGTCGGCGCGACCGCGAACCACGCCGCGAAGATCGAGTCCCTGTGCAAGTCCCTGGACGTGCCGATGGTGGTCTCCGCCGACTTCGCGGCGCTGGTCGACGAGCCTCTGCAGACCCTCGGCCGCCACCGCCTGCCCGGCGCGGGCCGCGAGCAGGAGGTGTTCACGCTGTCCGGGCTGGCCGGCGCCGCGCACGGCAGCGTCTGACGGCCGGAACCCGGCATCGCGAGCGCAAGCGCTCGAGAGCCCTTCACCATGCCTGCCGGACGGGCGCCTTCGCGCGGCGCTGTCGGCGGCGCGGACGGCGTGACACCATGCGCGCCGACGTGGAGCACCGCAACGGAAGCTGGACCGGCGTGATCTTCGGCGTGGGCGTGGCCGCCTTCGCCGCGTACCAGCAGTTCAAGCTGCCCGTGGTGCTGCCGGTGCTGCTCGAGCGCTACGGCTACGAGCGCACGCTCGCCGGCGGCTTCGTGTCCGTCTACGCGCTCGCGGGACTGCTGCTGTCGGTGTGGATCGGGGGGCGGCTGGAGCGCCACGGCGCGGCGGGGCCGATCGTGGTCGCGGCGGCGCTGATCGCGGGTGGGTCGGTGCTGACGCTGGCCGCGCCGGGAGCGGGCGTCGCGGTGCTCGCCGGCCGGGGCCTGGAGGGCCTCGGCTTCGCGGTGCTCGCGGTCGCGGGGCCGTCGCTCGCGAACGCCAACGCGCCGGCCGCGAGCGCGTCGCTGGTGGTCGGGCTGAGCGCGGCGTGGATCCCCGTCGGGCAGCTCACCGCGACCGGCCTCGCGCCGCTCGCGCTCGCGAGCGGCGGCTGGCCCGTGCTGTGGTGGCTGGGCATCGCGGGCGCGTTGATGCTGGTGCTGGCCGTGATCGCACTGGACGCAGTGCCCGGCGTGACGCTGTCGCCGGCGCGCCGCGGCGCCGCCGGCTCGGGGCGCCTGTCGGCGCGCGAGCGGGTCACGCTTGTCGTGGTCGCGTGCGTGTTCGGGCTGTGGTCCGGGCAGTACTTCGCGTACATGACCTGGCTGCCGCAGTACCTCGTGGAGGTGCACCGCCTGCCGGTCGGCGGCGCGCTGCTGGGCTACGTGGTGCCGGTGGTGTTCGTGATGGTGTTCAACGTCGCGGCCGGCGCGCTGCTGCGCGCCGGCGTGCCGCTGGGGCCGCTGATGACCGGCGCCATCGCGACGCAGGTGGCAGTCTGGTGGCTGCTGCCGGTGACCGGCGGCGGCCTCGCGGGCCTCGCGTCGCTCATCGCCTACGGCATCGGCGCGGGCGTGGTGCCGACGTGCCTGTTCGCGTCCCCCGGCGCGGTCGTCGGTCCCGGGCGCAGCACCGCGCCGGCGCTGGGGATCCTGATGACCGGGCGCAACCTCGGGGTGCTGATCGGGCCGGTGCTGCTCGCGTGGGTGGCCGGCGACGGCAGCGGCTGGGACGACGGCGCGCGGGTGTTCGCCGGCCTGACCACGCTCGCGATGGTGCTCGCCGGCGTGTTCGCGGTCAGGCTCCGCGGCGTGCGTTGACGGCGGCCGTCTACCGGCGCTCGCACGCGCGTCGCGACGGCGCGGGAGCCGGACGGCCGTTCCTGAATGCCGATCACGGGCCGGTCGGCCGGGCTCCCTCCCCTGCGGGACGCCGGGGAGCGGAACGGACATGGAGCACCACGGAGGAAGTACGTGCGCGAGCCGCCGCCTCGGGCACCTGCACAGGCGATCCGACGAAGCGAGCGGTGTCCCGGATTCCCGCACGGCTGTCTAGGATTCGCGTGCAACGCCCGCCGCCGGACGAGCACCGATCCAGGAGCGCCGCATGGCCGCGAAGAAGAGATGGTCGCGCGCCGTCACCGAGAACAGCCGGGCTCTCGAGCTGGAGCCGGGCGTGTTCACGTGGTCGGACCCGCGGCGGATCGCACGCTCGCTGAAGCGCTCGGCGGACGCCAGCACCGCGCGGAAGGCGACGCCGTTTCGCTCCGCGATGTCGATGCTGGTGTTCTACGTGAACCGCGCGGGCAGCCACCTCGACGACGATCGCAGGCGCGTGCTGGAGCAGGCGAAGGAGGAGCTGCGCCGGCTCTACGGCCGCAAGGGCACCCGGGGCCGGTGACCGGGCCCGGTCCCGGCCCCTCCCGATTCCCCGCTCAGCCGTCCACCACCGAATCCCCGTCGCGCACAGGCTCGCCGCGCGAGACCCGCGCGATGTTGTCGAACATCCTCGTGACCGTGGGCGCGAAGCTGTCCGCGGCCATCGCGCCCAGGTGCGGCGTGAGGGTGAGGTTGTCGACGCCGACCAGCGGGCTGTCCGCGGGCAGCGGCTCGATCTCGTAGACGTCCACGGCCGCGGAGTGGATCTCGCGCGCGCGCAGCGCCGCGACGAGGTCCGCCTCGACGACCACGCCGCCGCGCGCGACGTTCACGAGCGTCGCGGTGGGCTTCATCGCGCGCAGCGCCGCGCGGTCGATCAGCCCCTGCGTCTGCGCGGTGAGCGGGCAGTGCAGCGACACCACGTCACTGCGCGCGAGAAGCTCGTGCAGCCCGGCGTACGCGACGCCCAGCACGCGCTCCTCGCCCGGCGGCAGGCGGGTCGGCTTGTGATACAGGATCTCGCAGCCGAACGCCGTGAGCAGCCGCGCGACGTTCCTGCCGATCGCGCCGAAGCCGACGAGGCCGACGGTCTTGCCGGAGAGCAGGTACGGCTCGCCGCCGCTCCAGTTGCGCCACTGCCCCTGCTGCAGGCGGTGGTGGCCATGCGCGATGTGGCGCAGCGCGCCGATGATCAGCCCGAGGGTGAACTCCGCGACCGGCAGCGCGTTGCTGCCGGTGGTGCGCGCCACCCGGATGCCGAGCTCGCGCGCGGTATCGACGTCGAGGTTGTCGACGCCCACACCCCACTTGTGCAGCAGCTTCAGGCGCGTCGCCGCGCGCAGCACGTCGCCGCTCACCGCCACCTGGCCGGAGATCGCGTAGTCCGCGTCCGCGATGATGCGCGCGAGGTGCTCGTCGCCGCGCGCGGTGGCGTGGTCCAGCTCGAAGCCCGGCGGCAGCAGGTCGCGCAGCCTGTCCGCGACGGCCTCGCTGATCGCGTCGAGCACGACGATCCGCTCGCTCACCCGCCCCGCCTCCGGACCACGCGGCTCACACGCCCGAGAAGCGCACCCCGGCGCGCGCAAGCCCGCCGGCGATCGCGACCGGCGTGCCGTCCGCGCGCCAGCATGCGGCGCCGGTGAGCGTTCCGTCGTCGTCGAACGCGATCGCGTTCATGCCGCCGGCGATGCGGCGCACCCGCTCGACCTCGTGGCCGCGATCGCGAAGGCCCTGCTCGACCGCCGGGGGAAATCCCTCCTCGATCTCCACCACGCCGCCCTCGGTCCAGATCCGCGGCGCCTCCACCGCCTCCTGCAGGCTCATCCGGTGGTCCAGCAGGTTCACCAGCGCCTGCAGCGCGGACGGGAAGATGCGCAGGCCGCCGGGCAGCCCCAGCGCGAAGCGGATCCGGCCGCCGTCGCACACCATCATCGGGGCCATCGACGTGAACACCCGCTTGCCGGGCGCGACCGACAGCGCGAGGCCGGGATGCGGATCGAAGTTGAACATGTAGTTGTTCGCGATCATCCCGGTGCCCGGCACCTGCACGCAGGCGCCGAACAGGCCGTTGATGGTCTGCGTGATCGCGATGACGTTGCCGTCGGCGTCCGCAGCCGTCACGTGCGTGGTCGAGGTGGAGTCGCCGTGCACGCCGGCGGACCAGCGCCGGGTGCGCTGCGGGTCGATCTGCGCGCGGCGCTCGTCCGCGTAGGCCCTGCTCGTGAGGCGCGCCACCGGCACGTCGACGAAGGCCGGGTCCGCGGTGGCGACCGCGCGGTCGGCGAACGCGATCTTCAGCACCTCGGCGAGCAGGTGCACCGATTCCGGCGAGCCGAAGCCCATGCCCGCGACGTCGAAGCCCTCGAGCAGGTTCAGCATCTGCGCGACGTGCACGCCCGCCGACGCGGGCGGCGGCGGGCCGTACACGTCGGCGCCGCGGTAGCGCCCGCGCACCGGCTCGCGGTCGATCACCTCGAAGCGCGCGAGATCGTCGGCCGTGACGATGCCGCCGCCGTCACGCACCGCGTCGACGAACGCGGCGCCGAGCGCGCCGCCGTACAGCGCGCCGGCGCCGTCGCGCGCAATGGTGCGCAGCGTCTGCGCGTACTCGGGCTGGCGCAGGCGTGCCCCCGCCGCCAGCGGCGTCCCGCCGGGCAGGAACAGCGCGCTCAGGCCCGGGTCGCGGCGCAGGTCGGCGGCGTGGTCGGCGATGCAGTCCGCGAGGTACGGGGTCACGACGAAGCCCCGCTCGGCGAGTCGCACGGCGGGCGCGACCGCGTCCTCGAGGCCGATGCTGCCGTGGCGCTCGAGCACCCGGCACCAGCCCGCGAGCGCACCCGGCACCGCGATCGCCAGCGCACCGACCTGGTTCGCGCGGCCGACGGTGTCGCGGTAGCGCGGGAGCTCGTCGGACACGGTCTGGTACATCGCGTCGTGGGCGGCGCCCGGTGCGGTGCTCAGCGCGTCCACGATCACGTGGCGGCCGTCGCCGCGGCGGATGTGGGCCACGCCGCCGCCGAGCACGCCGACCATCATCGGCTCGACCACCGTGAGCGCGAACAGCGCGGCCACGGCCGCGTCCACCGCGTTGCCGCCGCCGAGCAGGATCTCCGCGCCGGCCGCCGACGCACGCGGGTGGTTGGTCACGATCATCGCGCGCGAGCCGCGGGCGGGCTGCTTCTCGCACCGGAACGTCGTGAAGCGCCTCGGCGGTGTGGGCGTTGCCATGCGCGGCGGCGGCCTCAGCGGCTCACCCGGCCCCAGCGTCCCGTCCCACAAACACATTGCGTTTCTCGCCGGCCCCCGCACCCCGTGGCGGCGTTGCGACTCGTCGCAATAGCGACGGCTATTACTCCTCGCCGCGCCTTGCCACACGGCACGGATGGCTCGCCGAGAATTCGCAAGCTGTTTGCGGGACGGGGCACTAGCGTGCCCGAACGCGGCCGGCGCCCGGGCGGGGACGTCGCCGGTGTCCGGCGGCGCGGGCTGCCTCGCGAGCGAACGCCCGCCGCCGGACGCCGTGCGCGCCGCCGTCGAGGTCGCACGGCTCGCCCGGCGCGACCCGCGGCACGACGGGGTTGCAGTTCAGGAGCGGCACGCTGCACGGAAGCGCCCGCAGCGCGTGACCGTCGGCGGCGAGACGCCGGTGGCGCCCGAAGCTCATCCCCCGCCGCGCCGCGCCGCCGCCTCCAGGCGCACCGGCTCGCCGTGCGGGGTCGCGCGGTGCGCGCGATCCCATGCGTCGCGGCGCTCCGCGAGTTCCCCCGGCGAGGTCAGCCCTTTCGCGACGCTCAGCGTCTCCAGCGCGTTGAGCCAGTGCCGGTAGTAGGTGTCGCCGAGGTCGGGGTCGCCGGCCGCCTGCGCGGCCGTGATCTGGCGGTTCATCTCCGCGCACCACTCGCTCCACGTGAACACGCCCAGCTCCTGCAGCTTCACCGCCATCGCGAAGGCCTGCGCCTGCCACGGCTCGGCGAACAGCGGGCCTTCCCCGTCGCGGGGCAGCGACGGCAGCGCGTCGAGGTCAACCGGGCTCGAGGTAGTCATCGAACAGATCGATGTGCACGGTGTCGCGCTCGCTCGCGCCGTCGCCCCACAGCTCGCGCATCGTGAAGCGCACGCTGTAGAGCTGCTGCGGCTTCTTCTCGCCGTTCGCCGCGTGGGTGTCCGGGAACACGAACACGCCGTGGTTGATCGCGACCACGCCGCGCTTCGCGCGCGCGTAACGCGGCAGCCGGGTGTGGCCGAGCGGCTGGAAGTTGCGGGTGACCACCGCGTCGCCGGGCGCGAAGCGCGGCGTCTCGTTGGACGGGATGCGCGCGCTGTCGCCGGCGCGCAGCACCTTCTGCACGTTGTGCTGGTGCAGCACGCGCATCAGCCGCCCTCCCCGTCCTGCCCGGACGCGAGCTCGGCCATGCGCTCGGCGATCTCGGCCTCGCTCACGTGGCCGCGCTCGACGAGCAGGCGCTGCAGGCCGTGCAGCCACTTCTCGTAATACGTGCTGCGCAGGTAGATCGCCGGGTCGGTGTTCTCGCGGGCGAAGCGGCCCATGTCGATGTTCCACTCGCCGCCGAAGCCGGTCGCCACGGTCATCGCGAAGACCCGCTTCTCCCACTCCGAGTGGAACACGGGCTCGTCCTTCTCCGGGTCTATGGGGCCGAAGCCGTGCATGCCGCCCATGTCGTGCGCGCCGTTCATTGCGCCACCTCCGCCGCCTCCGCCGCCTGCCGCGGAGTGAGTGCGACGCCGGTGCCGATCATCGCGTCGCGCGTGACCAGGTCCGCGAGCTCCTCCTCGCTCATGCCGTCGGTGCCGTCCGGGCGCATCGGCAACACGAGGTAGCGCACCTCGGCGGTGCTGTCCCAGACCTTGATCTCGACGTCCTCGGGCAGCGTCACGCCGAACTCGGCCAGCACGCCGCGCGGATCGATCACCGCCCGCGCGCGGTATGGCGAGCTCTTGTACCAGACCGGCGGCAGCCCGAGCACCGGCCACGGGTAGCACGAGCACAGGGTGCACACGACCATGTTGTGCACCTCGGGCGTGTTCTCCACGACCACCATGTCCTTGCCCTGCCGGCCCTCGAAGCCGAACTCCTCGATGGCCTTCGCGCCGTCGGCGAGCAGGCGCGCCCTGAACTCGGGATCCACCCAGGCACGGGCCACGACCCGGGCGCCGTTGCGCGGACCGACGCGGTGCTCGTAGGTGTCGATCAGCTCGTCCAGGGCCGCCGGGTCCACCAGTCCCTTCTCGGTGAGCAGGGACTCCAGCGCCTTGGTGCGCAGCACCGTGTCCGGCAGAGCGGCGTGGTCGCCTCCGTGATCGTCGTCGTGGTGGTGGTGGGCGTCGTGGGGCATGCGTCCCTCCCGCGCGGGGTCGGTCTCCGGCGCCAGAGGGTAGCGCGTCGGGCGCGCCGCGGCACCGGGGGGGCCCGGACCCCGGCGCCCCACTCCCGGTCGGCACCCTGCGCCCGGTACACTCGCGCCCCCGCCCGCGCGCAGAGAACCGTCCGATGCAGCCCGCACACCGCATGTCCGCCCTCGGCACCGAGACCGCGTTCGAGGTGCTCGCCCGCGCCGAGGCGCTGCGCGCCCAGGGCCGCGACGTCATCAACCTCGGCATCGGCCAGCCCGACTTCAAGACCCCGGGGCACATCGTGGAGGCCGCGGTTCAGGCACTGCGCGACGGCCACCACGGCTACACGCCCTCGCCGGGGATCCCGGCGCTGCGCGAGGCGGTGGCCGCGGATCTGCTGACGCACCGCGGCGTGGAGGTGGACCCCGCGCGCATCATGGTCGTGCCCGGCGGCAAGGTGACGATGTTCTTCGCGATCATGATGTTCGGCGAGCCCGGCACGGAGATCCTCTACCCGAACCCCGGATTCCCGATCTACGAATCCGTGATCCGCTTCTCCGGCGCGACGCCGGTGCCGATCCCGCTTCTGGAGGAGAAGGACTTCTCCTTCGACGCGGAGGAGGTGCTGTCGCAGATCACCGCACGCACCCGGCTGCTGATCGTGAACTCGCCGGCCAACCCCACCGGCGGCGCGATCCCGCGCGCCGAGATGGACCGCCTGGTCGCGGGGCTCGCGGCGCACCCCCACGTGGCCGTGATGTCGGACGAAATCTACGCCCGGATGTGCTACGACGGCGCCGAGCACGTGAGCCTGACGGGCTACCCGGAGCTTGCCGATCGGCTGATCCTGCTCGACGGCTGGAGCAAGACCTACGCGATGACCGGCTGGCGCCTCGGCTACGGGGTGTGGCCGGAGTCACTGATCGAGGGCGCGACCCGCCTCTCGGTGAACTGCCACTCCTGTGTCAACGCCGCCACGCAGTTCGCCGGCATCGCGGCGCTGCAAGGGCCGCAGGATCAGGTGGGCACGATGATGACGGCCTTCGACGAGCGCCGGCACGTGATCGTCGACGGCCTGAACGCGCTGCCCGGCGTGACCTGCCGGATGCCGGGCGGCGCGTTCTACGCGTTTCCGAACATCACCGGCACCGGCATGGACTCGGCGACCTTCCAGCAGCGGCTGCTCGAGGAGGCGGGCGTGGCCGCGATCGCCGGCACCAGCTTCGGCGCGCACGGCGAGGGCTACGTGCGCTTCTCGTACGCGAACAGCGTCGAGAACATCGAACGCGCGCTGGAACGGATCGCGACGCTGCTCGCCGGCTGAGGGCGGGGCTTCAGCGCTGGCGCGCCCGCGCCGGCGGCCCGCGGGCGCCGCGGGCAGAGGCGGGTACACTCGAACGCCCGTGCGGACACTCGAGGCGAATCGCGGCGATGAACGGCCCCCTGATCCTGGAGATCTTCTCCGACTACGTCTGACCCTGGTGCTACCTCTGCACCGTGCGTGTGGAACGCCTGCTCCGGGACTACGACATCGAACACCGCTGGGTGCACTTCCCGCTGCACCCCGACACGCCCGCCGAGGGCCGCAGCATGGCGGACTTCTACGCGTCGCGCGGGCTCGACCCGCACCAGAAGTACCTGGAGATGAAGGCGCGCATGGACGCCGAAGGGCTGCCGTACGGCGAGCGCACCCATACCTACAACAGCCGCCTCGCGCAGGAGCTCGGCTGCTGGGCCGACACCGTCGAAGGGGGCGCCGCGCTGCACGACGCGCTGTTCCGCGCGTACTTCGTCGACCGCCGCAACATCGGCGATCCGCAGGTGCTGCTGGACGTGGTCGCGGGCGCCGGCCTGGACGCCGACGAGGCGCGCGCGGTGCTCGACGAGCGGCGCTTCCGCGAGCGGGTGGACGAGGACTGGGCGCGCTCGCGCGCGTACGGCATCACCGGCGTGCCCACCTTCGTGACCGCCGGGCACGGCGTGGTCGGCGCGCAGCCCTACGAGGCGCTCGCCGGCTTCGTCGAGGAGATGGGCGCGCGACGCCGGGAACCGGGCTGAAAGCGCCGGCGGGAATCCACGACGGAGGAATCGCGATGCAGCTTCTGAGCGCCACCCCCAGCCCGTTCGCGCGCAAGGTGCGCATCGCGCTGGCCGAGAAGGGGATCGACTTCGAGCTGGTCACCGAGGTGCCGTGGAACGCCGACGCCAGCGCGCCGCGCTACAACCCGCTGGGCACCGTCCCGGTGCTGATCGACGGCGACGGCGTGTACTACGACTCCACGTTCATCGTGCAGTACCTGGAGCTCGCGTACCCGCAGCCGCCGCTGCTGCCGCGCGACGTCGCGGGCGTGCTCGCCCACCGGCGCCTCGAGGTGCTGGGCGACGGCGTGTGCGACGCGGTGGTGCTGACGGTGATCGAGGGCTCGCGGCCGCCGGAGCTGCGCAGCGCGCCGTGGGTGGCGCGCCAGCGCGCGAAGATCGAGCGCACGCTCGCGGAGATGGCGCGCCTGGTCGATCCCCCGGCGGCATTCGCGTGCGGCGAGGTCTTCGGCCTCGGCGACATCGCGCTGGGATGCGCGCTCGGCTACCTGGACTGCCGCCTCGCGGAGCTGGACTGGCGCACGCCGAACCCGTCGCTCGCGGCGCTGTTCGAGCGCCTGAGCGCGCGGCCGTCGTTCCAGGCGACGGTGCCGGCGCCGCAGACGCTGCGCGACCGCGTCGCCTGACGCGGTACAGGGCCTGCGCCGCGCCCGGCGGGCGCGGCCTGGATCACGGGCTGCGGATCAGAAGTCCATCCGCAGGTTGACCGTGAACACGCCCTCTTTCAGCGCCCGGCGGCTGACCACGCTCTGGTAGTCCACGCTGCCGCTGATCCCGTTGTTCTCGCCGAAGTAACGCACGCCGCCGCCGATCACGCCGCCGCTGCGGTCGGTCCTGACGCCGACGACGTTGGTCGCCGTGACGTCGTGCTCCAGCGTCGCGCCCACGTAGGGCTCGAACTCGTCGAAGGCATACGCGCCCTCGACGCCGAAGCGCAGCTGGCCGAGGCTGAAGCTGCGCTTGCCGTTCGCCACCGTCACCGTGCCGGTCGCGTCCGACTCGGTGAACGCGTCCTGGCTGTCGCGCGCGTACAGCGCGCCCGCGAGCCCGGTGATCGTGAACGCGCCGAAGCTCCGGGTCATCGCGACGTTCGCGGCGCCGAAGGTGCGCGTCGAATCCACGGAGCTTCGCAGCGTGGTCGCGCCGAGCAGCCGCGACTGGTCGATGTCGATGCTGGACATGCCGATGGAGAAATCCGCGGTGATGGTGTCGGTCAGCAGCACGGCGACGTACGGCGCGATCGTGAAGCCGTCGATGTCCTGCACGCCGCCGTTCGGCGGCGTGCTGGCGTCGGTGGTCTCGTAGCCGACGGCGACGCCGACCAGGACGTCGTCGCGCGGGCTGACGTCGATGCCGCCGAGGAACTGATCACGATCGGAGGAGAACGTCCTCGCGGCGGAATCGTCCTTGGAGTTGCTGCGCGACCAGCTTCCCCAGACGCCCATCGGCAGGCGTGCGCCGTCCCCGGCGGCGAGCCCCTGCTGCTGCACCATGATGCCGCCGGCCACCGGGCTCGCGCCCCCGGACACGCCGCTGCGGAACACGTTGAAGCGCTGACCCAGCGACTGGCTGAAGAAGCGCACGAAGCTGTTGAGCTGGGCCGGCGTCGCGATGTTGGTGGGCGGCGTGAACGCGGGCTGGCTGCTCGAGATCCGGCTCATCGTGCCGCTGTACTGGAACTCGCAAAGCAGGTTGCTCGGGTTCGTGAGATCCTGTCCCGAGATCGACGAGATGTTCAGCGTGTCGCCGACGAGCTGGCCGAACACGACGGCCGACCCGGTGCCGCCGTCGACGCCGGTGAAGGTCACCGAAACCTCGAAGAAGCCGTCCGGCAGGATGGTGCCGGTGAACGGGTCGATGGTGTCGCCGTCGGCCGTGCTGCCGCTGCCGGTGAAGGTATCGCCGGTCTGCGACGTGAAGTTCAGGTTCAGCAGGAAGCTGTCGGCGAACGGGCCGGGGTCGACGATCGGGCCGCCCGGCGTCGCGCGGCAGTTGAACTCGCTGCCCGACATGGTTCCCGCGAAGCTGCCGACGATGTTCGGCGACGTCTGGGCCAGCACCGCCTCCAGGGGCAGCAGCAGGCCCGCCAGCGCGAGCACGATTGCCCGCCGCACTCGTTCACAACTCATCCCGTTGTCCCCCCCGGAAGCGGCGTGTGCCGCGGCGTCGTGACTGCGCGCAGATTGCGCGCGCGTGATTTTTGGTCCGCCCGCAGGCTCGGCGTCGGATGCTAACGATACGCACAACACAAGTAAAGCATGGACGTCAATGAGTTAGCTGTGCTTTCTTGAGTTGCTACTGAGACTTGTCCCGTCACACGCGAGCGACCGCGATGATCGAGCAGACCTTCGACCTGCGCACCGCCGACGGCGCGATGCAGACCTTCCGCTGCCGTCCGGAGCGCGGCGGCCCGCATCCGGCCGTGCTGATGCTGATGGACGCGCCGGGAATCCGAGAGGAGCTGCGCGACATGGCGCGCCGCCTCGCAACCTGCGGATACGACGTGCTGCTGCCCAACCTCTACTACCGCGCCGGGCGCGACACGCTGTTCGGCCCGGACGTGATGGACGAGGGCAGTGAGGAGCGCGCGCGTATGCGCGCGATCCGCACCCGCATGACCATCCCGCCGGTGATGGCCGACGTGGGCGCGATGCTGGACTGCCTGGCCGAGGACGCCGACGCGCGCGGCGCGCCGGTCGGCTGCCACGGCTACTGCATGAGCGGCCCGTACGCGCTGGCCGCCGCCGCCCGCTACCCCGACCGGGTCGCCGCGGCCGCGTCGTTCTACGGCACCTGGCTGGTCAGCGACGCCGAGGAGAGCCCGCACCTCACCTTCGAGCGCGGGCGCGCGGAGCTCTACATCGCGTGCGCCGAGCACGACGACCTCGCGCCGCCGGACATGGTGCAGGCGCTGCGCGGGCACTTCGCGCGCTCCGGTGCGCGCGGCGAGATCGAGCACTACCCGGGCGTGCACCACGGCTTCGCGTTCCCCGAGCGCTGGTGCCACGACAGGCCCGCCGCGGACCGTCACTGGGAGCGGCTGATCGCGCTGTACCGGCGCAATCTCTGAGCCCCCGGCCCGCGCGCCACCGCCTGCGCCGCCCGGGCTGCCGGCAGGCTGGTGCATGAGCGCGTCCTGCGCTCATTCACGTCGCTGCGCCGAAGACGCGGTCTCCGGCTTGCTCCACACACCGGGCGCTTACGTGCTCGACGTCTGCCGGCGCATCCGCGCACCGGACGCAGGCCGGCGACGCCGATGCTTCCCTTCGTGCCGCAGCCGCGGTCGCCTACCATGCGCGCGCGGGCGGGACGGCGTCGCCGCACCCCGCGTCCGCTCCTGCGAGTCACCAGGTAAGGAGTCGGTTCCTCATGAGCATGCTGAGCGAGTTCAAGGCCTTCGCCATGCGCGGCAACGTCGTCGACATGGCGGTGGGAATCATCATCGGCGGCGCGTTCGGCAAGATCGTGTCGTCGTTCGTCAACGACGTGCTGATGCCGCCGCTCGGGCTGCTGATCGGCAACGTGGACTTCCGCGATCTCGCGCTGCAGCTCGCGGAGCAGGGTGCGGACGGCAAGCCGGTGCTGTGGAAGTACGGCGCGTTCATCCAGACCACGGTGGACTTCGTGATCGTCGCGTTCGCGATCTTCATCATGATCCGCTGGATGAACTCGCTGATGCGCCGCGACGAGGCGCCCGCGGAGCCGCCGAAGCCTCCCGAGCCCAGCGCCGAGGAGCGGCTGCTGACCGAGATCCGCGACCTGCTGAAGGCGCGCGCCTGACGCCGACGCTGCATGCCCGGCCGTTCGCCGCCGTGAGGCACGGCGACGTCAGCCTGACTTTGGCGCCCCCTCGCGACGAGGGGGCGCAGCGCGCCAGGGACGCCCTCGGCGCGCGCCGGACCGACGCCGTCCTCGTCCCGCGATCCGGGCCGGCCGGCGAGGCCGGCGGCGCGAGGCACCGGCGCACGCCGCCGGCGGAGCACACATGACCCGCACCAGCGGACACGCCGCGCGGCTGCGCGAGCTGCTCATGCAGACCCGCAACGCGGTGGTCTTCACCGGCGCCGGCATCAGTACCGAGTCCGGCATCCCCGACTTCCGCAGCCCCGGCGGCGTGTGGTCGCGCATGACGCCGATCACCTACGACGAGTTCCTGTCCAGCGAGGACATGCGCCGCGAGGCGTGGCGGCGCAAGTTCCAGACCGACCGCGACATCCGCGCCGCCGAGCCGAACCGGGGGCACCGCGCGGTCGCGTCGCTGGTGGCGCGCGGCGTGGTGGGATGCGTGATCACGCAGAACGTCGACGGCCTGCACCAGCGCTCCGGCATCCCCGACGAGCGGCTGGTGGAGCTGCACGGCAACACCACCTACGCGCGCTGCCTGGACTGCCGGCGGCGCCACGAGCTCGATCCGATCCGCGAGGCCTTCGAGGCCGCAGGCACGCTGCCGGTGTGCGAGCGCTGCGGCGGACTCGTGAAGACCGCCACGATCTCGTTCGGCCAGTCGATGCCGGAAGACGCGATGCGCCGCGCCGAGGAGGCGACGCTCGCCTGCGACCTGTTCCTCGCGGTCGGCTCCTCGCTGGTGGTGTTCCCGGCCGCGGGCTTCCCGATCCTCGCGAAGCGCAACGGGGCCACACTGGTGATCGTGAACCGTGAGCCCACGGACCTGGATTCGATGGCGGACTTCGTGGTGAACGCCGAGATCGGAGACACGCTGGCCGCGGCGACGGGGGCGAACTGACGGCGGCGCCGGGCACGCGGTCGCCCGGCCGGCCTGCGCGGCCGCGGCGGACCCGGCGAACCGTGGCTCCCGCCTCGCGGACCGCGCACGTCGGGGCACGTGCGGCGCGGACACCTCCCGCGCGGCGCGCAGGTGCCGCCGGCCGGGGCTACGCGCTGCGTACCGCGACGGTTGTTGCGTCGCCGGCGGCATCCTCGCGCGGGGCCGCGAGCCGCGCGTCACCCGCCACCGCGCCGCGCACGTCCTCGCGCGCAGCCAGCTTCGCGAGGTTCGCGTCGATCAGCCACGGCGCGACGCGCGCAAGCAGCACGAACAGCCGCTCCGGCCCGCGCGGGTACACCGAGCGCGCGTCGCGGCACACCGCATCCAGCACCTGGCGGGCGACGCGCTCGGGCGCGTCCAGCGTCATCCCCATCGGTCCGACCAGGTGCGCGAAGCCCTCGGCGGCCGGGGTGCGCGTCGCGCGCGGCGCCGCGTAGGTCACGCCGATCCCGTCCGCGGCCAGCTCGCGGCGCAGCGCGTCGGACCAGCCGCGCAGCGCGAACTTTGTCGCCGAGTACGCGGCGAAGTACGGAAAGCCGATGTCGCCGAACATCGAGCCGATGTTCAGCACACGGGCGCCGCGCGAGCGGCGAAGCAGCGGCAGCAGGGTGCGCACCAGCGCCATCGGCGCGAGCACGTTGGTCGCCATCAGGCGCTCCTCGGCCGCGTCGTGACAGGCCGTCACGGAGCCCGTGTGCACCACGCCCGCGTTGTTAACCAGCAGGTCCAGCCTGCCGAAGCGATCGGCCACCGCGTCGGCCAGGCGCGCACGCTCGGCGGCCTGCGTGACGTCCGCCGGCTGCACCAGGCACGGCGCACCGTGCAGTGCGTCGCGCGTCTCGAGCAGGGGCTTCACGCGCCGCCCCACCAGCACCAGCCGCATCTCCCGCCGCGCCGCCTCCACCGCGATGGCGCGCCCGATGCCGCTGCCGGCCCCGGTGACCAGCGCGACCGCGTTCTCAAGCTGCATCGCGCGCCTCCCGGGGCTCAACGCCCACCTCGCGGAACACCTCGGCGAACAGCCGGTAGACGATGCGCGCGGTGTCGACGATCGCCTGCTGCGCGGCCGGGTCCTCGATGTCGTTCACCAGCCGTTCGAAGAAGGCCACGTGCTCACGGTCCAGCGTGCCGTGGGAGCGCAGGTAGCTGAAGCCGCGCCCCGCGCCGCCGCCCAGCGCGCGCTGGATCGCGTCCGCCGCCGGCCGCGCCAGCAGCACCGACATCCCTTCCAGCACGTGCACCATGCCGAGCATCGCGTACGGCGAGCCGCGGGTCACCGCGTCGTACACGTAGGCCACCATCACGCGCACGGCGTCGCCGCCGCCGTGCGCGCGCACCGCGTCCGCGTCGCCGCCCAGCGCTTCGATGTCCTCCAGTATCCAGCGCTCGTGCCCGCGCTCCTCGTCCAGGTAATCGAGCAGCGCCTCGCGGTAGCGCTCGTCGCGGTCGCCACAGCGCGCGAGCGCGGCGCCCAGCAGCGGGCAGGTGTGGCGCACGTGGTGGTAGGCCTCGCCCAGATAGCGCAGGTACGTGCCGCGATCGATCTCGCCGCGCAGCGCGGCGGCGATCACCGGCACCGACAGGAAGTCGTCGCGCGCCGCGCGGGTCTCGGCCTGCAGGCGCTGGAAGAACGGAGTAACGGACATCGGGTTCGCCTCACTGGAAGGTCCGGTGGATAGGGGTCGCGCCGGCACCGCCGCGACGCGGGGTGCGGCATCGACGGGTGCCGGCGGCGCGGCCGCCGCCGGCGCGAGCAGCACGCGATCCGGACGTGCGTACGCGGGCAGCGATCGCAGCGCCTCGCAGGCGTCGCGCACGAGCGCGGCAGCGCTCGCGGGCGAGCGCGGCGTCGCGGGCGCCGGCGCGCCGTTCGCACCGCGGGCGTCAGCGGCGCCGCGGGCCGTGGTCGCGTCGCGGGCGCCGGCCGCACCGTTGACATCGACGGCAGCCCGCGCGCCGGCTGCGCCCCCGGGGCCGGGGACGCGGTGGATGCCGGGCGCACGGTGCGCGCCGTCGATGCCGTCGCGCGGCGTGACGTGCGCCTGCAGCGCGCCGTCCGGCGCGAGCGTCACCCGCGCCGCCGCGAGCCGCGGGTCCGCGAGCAGCGTGGCCTCCACCCAGTCGGCGCTCACGTTGCGCCCGCTGGGAAGCACCAGGATCCGGTCGCGCCGGCCGTGCACGCACAGGCCGCCGCCGGCGATCAGCGTCCCGCTGTCACCGGTGCGCCGCGTGCCCCCGGCCGGGGACGTGCCGCCGAGATAGCCCTCCATCACCGTGGGCCCGCGCACCACGACCTCGCCGTCCTCGATCGTCACCTGCAGGCCGTCCAGCGGCGTGCCGCAGTAGCCGTCGGGGCCGTCGCACGGCGCGTCGGGGCGCTCCAGCGACACGACCGACGCGCACTCCGACAGTCCGTAGCCGCGGATCACCGGGATCCCCAGCGCCCGCGCGTCGCGCACCAGCGCGAGCGGCACCGGGGCTCCGCCCACGGCCGCGAAGCGCAGCGACGCGGGCGCCCGCCACGCGCCGCCGCGCGCCGCCGCGACCAGCGTCGACAGCAGCTGCGGCACCAGCACGGTGGTGGTCGGGCGCGCCGCGGCCAGCGCGCCCGGCAGCGCCGCCGGGTCGCCGAGCAGCGCCGCCTCGATGGCCTGCGCCGGCACGTGTACCCGGGCGCCCGCGGCCAGCGGCACGAGCACGCCGGCGATCTGCTCCAGAAGCAGCGCCGGCGGCAACGCCGAGAGGTGCACGTCGTCCGTGCACGCCCCCACGGCCGCGCCGATCGCGCGCACCGCGTGGCCGATCTGCCGATCGCCGTGCAGCACGCCCTTCGGCGTGCCGGTGGTGCCCGAGGTGTAGATGACGCGCTCGGCGCCCCCCGCGTACGCGGGCAGCGCGGCCCCGACCGCGCCCGGCGTGCCCGACACCACCTGCGAGGGGATGGCGCCGGTGCCCGTGCCGGGCACGCCGCAGCACAGCACGAGGTCGACCGCGGCGTCGCGCAGCAGGTGCTGCACCTGGCGCTCGCCGAAGAAGGCCGGGATCGGGACCAGCCGGCGCCCGGCCAGCGTGACCGCGAGGTCGGCGACGATCCAGTCGATGCCGGGGCGCCCGCCCAGCGCGACGGTGCGCGCGTCGCGCGGCAGCCGCGCCGCCAGCCCGGCCACGCGAGACGCGAGGTCGGCGTAGCTCACCCGGGCGGCGTCGTCGCTGACCGCGACGCGCGCGCCGTCACCGGCGGCGCGCGCCGCGAGGCGCTGGAAGAACTCACGCACCGGCGGCTGCCCGGGCCGGCGCCGGCGCTCGCGGCGCGACGTCTCGCCGGCGCTCCGTCGCGCTGTAGGCCAGGTCGAGCACCTGCCCGCCCGCCAGCGGATCGGGGATCGCGCACACCCACGGGTCACGCCGGTAGTAGCTGCCCCAGCTTGCGGGGTCGGGCACGCGCTCGGCGCTCGCCGGCGCGAGCAGGTGCAGATCCAGCCCGGCATGGGCCAGCGCCCGGCGCAACGGCGCGATCACCGTGCACAGGCCCCAGCGCATTCCGCGCCGGTGCCCGTGCTCGATCGCGAAGCGCACGAGGTCCAGCGCGCACCCGGCCTCGGCCGCCGCGAGGGTCGTGACCTCCATGATCGCGGCGCGCGGCACCGGCCTGCCGACGGCGCCGGAGATCGACTGCTCGGCCGGCACGCTCAGGTAGCGCTCCGAGAACAGCCCGTCCGCGGTGCTGCGCAGTCCGGCCGCGCAGCGCGGCACGCCGCGCTCGTCGAGCACCGCCGCCATCAGCGCCGGAAAGCGGTCGATGCGCGCGCCGAACGCGCGCGCGTAGACGGCGCGCACCATCGCCTCGGCGCGGCGGCGTGCCGGGTGGTCTTCCGTGACGAGCAAGGGGGTCATTGCAGGGCTTCCGGGTTGCGCTTGACTGAGCGCACTGTGAAGGCCCCGGCTTACCGCTCCCTTACCGCGTGCCTGCCCGCCGTCGCGCTACACGGGCTCCGGGAACGCGATCGTGAACGCGGCGCCGCCGCCCTCGCGCGGATCGACACGCACCGTCGCGCCGTGCGCCGCCGCGATGCGCGACACGATGGACAGCCCGAGCCCGGCGCCGGTGCCGTCGGAGCGCTCGCGCCGCCAGAAGCGCTCGAAGATGCGCTCGCGGTCTGCGTCCGGGACGCCCGGACCGCGGTCCAGCACGCGCAGGCTGCGCGCGGCGGCGCTGACCTCGATCTCCACCTCGCTGCCCGCCGGCGCGTGGTTGAGCGCGTTCTCCACGAGGTTGCGCAGCGCGACCTCCAGCGC
>CBDUCN010000048.1:0-21229 GCA_965365655.1 uncultured Gammaproteobacteria bacterium
CCGCGCGCGCCGGGTCGCCGTGGGTGGTCAGCAGCTTGCGGCTGAGCCGGCGCCGTGCGTCGTGGTCCTGGACCACGACGTCGGTGAAGGTGCCGCCGATGTCGATGCCCAGCGAGTAGCGCCCGTGGCGCGCGGCGGTGTTCACGACGGCGACGCCGGGTCGCCGCGGTGCGCCGGGACCGGCGCCGCGGCCTCCCCACCGCGTGCGCCGCGCGCCGCGCCCGGCGTTCGTGAATCCGTCGCCCGCCGCCGCGGCACGCGAGGTGGACGGGCCACGTGCTCAGCCGAGCAGCGACGCGTATTCGTCGAGCTGCTTCAGCAGCTCGTCGCGCGGCACGTCGGGGAGCTGCAGCAGCGCGCCGTCGATCCCCGCCTCCTCGTACTGGGCGAGGGTCTTCGCGTCGCCCGGCGCGCGGAACACGGTCACCGTCAGCGTCGCCGGGTCGCGGCCCGCGTCCTCGGCGACGCGGTGCAGGCGCGCCATGCCGTCGGTCGGATCGAAGCCGTGGCTCGGGCGCGGCATCCAGCCGTCGCAGTACTCGACGACGCGCTTCAGCGTGTAGTCGGTCTCGCCGCCGAGCAGGATCGGCGGGTGCGGCTTCTGCACCGGCTTCGGGTACGACCACGAGGGCTCGAAGCGCACGAACTCGCCGTCGAAGCTCGCCTCCTCCTGCGTCCACAGCGCCTTCATCGCGAGCACGTGCTCGCGCATCTGCTTGAACCGCGTCCTGTGCTCGACGCCGTGGTGGTTCATCTCCTCGACGTTCCAGCCGCCGCCGATGCCGAACACGAAGCGCCCGCCGGAGAAGTGGTCCACGCTCGCGATGGCCTTCGCGCACGCGATGGGCTCGTGCTGCGGCACCAGGCAGATCCCCGTGCCCACGACGAGGCGCTCGGTGACCACCGCGGCGGCGGTGCAGGTCACGAACGGATCGTGGGTGTGCGCGTACATCCTCGGCAGCTCCTTGCCGCCGGACCACGGCGAGCGCCGGCTGGTCGGGATGTGCGTGTGCTCCGGGAAGAACAGCGAGTGGAAGCCGCGTTCCTCCATCGCGCGCGCGAGCTCGCGGATGTCGATGCCGTAGTCGGTGGGGAAGTAGAACGCGCCGATGTTCATGCCGGGCTCCGCGGTCGGTGGGAGGCCAAAGATACCGCACGGGCCGCGCCGCCGTAGGCCTATACTCGGCACACCGCCCCCGCCGGAGACGCATCGTGAAGGTGGTCATCCACGCGCCGACGCCCGGCGCGCTCGCGCGCGCCCGTGCCGACGCCCGCGACCTGCTGCGCGCGCGCATCGAGGGCATCGTGCGGGTGGTGGTCAGCCACGGCGCGGTGGCCGCTGCCCTCGACGAGCCGGATCCGGACGTGGATCCGCTGATGGTGCTGTGCGCGGACTCGCTGGCGCGGGCGGGGCGCGCCGCGCCGGCCGGCTACGAGTCCACGCCGAACGCGGTGATGCTGCTCGCGCAGCTCGACCGCAAGGGCTGGACCTGCGTGCGCGCGTGAGCGGCGCGCTGCACGAGCTGGGCGTCGCCGCCGCGGCGCGGTCGATTGCCGCGCGCGAGCTGTCGCCGGTGGATCTCACCGAGGCCTGCCTGGCGCGCATCGACGCGCTGGATCCGCGCCTGCACGCGTTCATCACCGTCACCGCGGACCTCGCGATCGAGCAGGCGCGCGCGGCGGAGGCCGAGATCGTGCGCCGCGGCCCGCGCGGCCCGCTGCACGGCGTGCCGTATGCGCTGAAGGACATCTACGACACGCGCGGCATCCGCACGACGGCGCACTCGGCGCTGCTGGCCGATCGCGTGCCGGACGCGGACGCCGCGTGCCACGAGCGGCTGCAGGCCGCGGGCGGGGTGCTGCTCGGCAAGCTCGCGACGCACGAGTTCGCGACCGGCGGCCCGGCGTGGGACCTGCCGTGGCCGCCGGCCGGCAACCCGTGGCGTCTGGACCGCTTCCCCGGCGGGTCGAGCAGCGGCGCGGCCGCCGCGGTCGCGGCAGGCCTCGCGCCGTACGCGCTCGGCAGCGACACCGGCGGCTCGATCCGCCTGCCGGCCGGCTTCAGCGGCCTGGCCGGCATCAAGCCCACCTACGGCCGCGTCAGCAAGCGCGGCGTGCTGCCGCTCGCGTGGACCCTGGACACCTGCGGCCCGCTGGCGTGGACGGTCGAGGACGCGGCGCTGGTGCTCGCGGCGATCGCCGGGCACGACCCCGCCGACCCGTCCACGGCGGCGCTGCCGGTGCCGGATTTCTGCGCGGCGCTGGATCGCGGGGTGCAGGGCCTGCGCATCGGGGCCGTGCGGCACTTCTACGAGGCCGATCACCGCGCCGACGACGCGGCGATCGCGGCCATGGACGCGAGCCTCGACGTGCTGCGCGGCCTCGGTGCCGAGGTCGTCGACGTGACGCTGCCGCCGGTCGACGACTATCAGGCCTGCTACCGCGCGATCATGATGAGCGAGGCGTACGCGATTCACGCCGCCGACCTGGCCGCGACGCCCGGGCGCTACGCGGCGGTGACCCGTTTCCGCCTGCTGCCGGGGGCGCTGATCGGAGCCGCGCAGTACGCGAATGCGCTGCGCTTCCAGCGCGTGCTCGCGCGGCGCACGCGCGACGCGCTGGCCGGCCTCGACGTGCTGGTCACGGCGACGACCTACGGCGCCGCGCCTGTGCAGGCGGCGATGGCGCCCGAGGGCACCTTCGTGAAGCCCCCGCTGACGAACCCGTTCAACATCGCGCAGCTTCCCGCGATCAGCGTGTGCAACGGCTTCACGGCCGACGGCATGCCGCTCGGCATGCAGATCGCCGGCGCGCCGTTCGACGAGGCGACGGTGCTGCGCGTCGCGCACGCTTACGAGCGGGCGACGCCGTGGCGCGCCGCGCGTCCGCCGCTGGACGGAGAGGGCGCGGACGCGCCGCAACCGATGGCACGCCCCGGGGCCGGCGTCGATCGCGCCGATCTCGATCGCTGGCGCTCCCGCGCGGCGCAGGCCGGGCTGCATCTGGACGACGCGTCGCTCGCCGACCTCGCCGCGAGCATGCCGCACGTGGAGCGGCTGCTCGCACGAATCCCCGGCGGGCGCGATTACGCGAGCGTGCCGGCAACGGTGTTCCGGCACGACGACTGAAGCGCCCGCGCGGTCGCCGGATCGCCGCCTGCTATTCGGGCAGGCCCGCCTTGCGCAGGCCCTCGATGTACCAGTCCATGTCCTGCGTGCGCGCGTACTGGCGCCGCTCTCGCTCGTGTGCGAGCGAGAAGTCGGGCAGCAGCGTGAGCAGCTCCGCCGCTTCCCAGCGGGCGTCCTCGATGTGGCCGGTCTGGCTGAGCGTCGCCGCCAGCGTCAGGTGCGCGCCGGGGAACGCCGGATTGCGTGCGATCACGTTGCGGAAACGCTCGATCGCGCGCTCGTGGTCGCCGAGCAGCATGCTCGCGTGTCCCTCGATCCACTCGTAGAAGAACGACGCGCGCGGGTTGAGCCGGTTGGCCACCTTCATGAGCTGCAGCGATTCGGCCGGTCGCCCCGCGTACACCAGCGACTGTGCGAGCGCCGCGTAGCCGTCGGCGTAGTTCGGATCGATGCGGATGGCCTCGCGACCGGCCGCGACCGCCCTGTCGATCTCCTTGGTGAAGGTGTAGAGCACCGTCAGCGCGAAGTATCCCTCGCGCAGGTCCGGCTCCAGACGCAGCGCCTCCTCGCCGTGCGTGAGCGCCACGTCGACGACATGCTCCTGAGCGGGTCCGCCAGGCGTGAGCCAGCCGAACTGCAGATCCAGCGCATGGCTCAGTGCGATGTCCGCATGTCCCCTGGCGAACAGCGGGTCGATCGCGACCGCGCGCTCGAAGTGCCGGCGCGCCTCGGCGTTCGTCTCTCTGGTGAAGCGCCGGAACAGCTCGAGCCCGCGCAGCAGCGCGTCGTACGCGTCCGGGTTTACCCGCCGCTCGGAGTCGAGGCGCTGCCTCTCCGAGGGCGTGAGCGTGACGGCCAGGGCCGTCACGATCCGCCGGCTCACCTCGTCCTGTAGCGTCAGGATGTCCGTGACCTCGGAGTCGAAGCGCTCGGCCCACAGCTGGTGACCGTTCGACGCGTCCACCAGCTGCGCGTTGACCCGCACGCGCGCGCCCGCGCGCTGCACGCTGCCCTCGAGCACGTACGCGACGCCGAGCTCGGCGGCCACCTGCTGCACCTTGACGGCGGTGCCCTTGTACGTGAACACGGAGTTCGCCGCGATCACCATCAGGTCCGACAGCTGCGACAGGTCCGTGATCAGGTCGTTCGTGACGCCGTCGATGAAGTACTCCTGCTCCGGATCGCCGCTCAGGTTGAAGAACGGCAGCACCGCGATGGACTTCTTCGCGCCTGAGTCCGTCACGGCGTCTGCGCCCGACAGCTCGGCCGGCGCGGTCGACGGCGTGCCGGGCGGCTGTCGCGGGCCGGTCGTCGTGTCGCCGCTTCCGGCCAGCCACATCCCGAGTGCGCCGGCCGCCGCGAGCGCGAGCGCGAGCGCGGCGAGGGCGATGCGCCGTCCCGCGCGGCCAGGCGACGCAGGCTGCGCGCCGTCCGGCGCATCGCCTTCGGCGAGCACGCGGTACGCGCGCACCGGGCGCTCGATGTTCTTCACCTGCTGCTCGCCCATGAACTCGTAGCCGAAGGGCAGCTTGTTGCCGACCGCGTCGTAGACCGTGCCGGAGATGCACACGCCGCCGGGGTCGGCCAGGCTTTCGAGGCGCGCGGCGACGTTGACGCCGTCCCCGTAGATGTCGTCGCGATCGACGATCACCTCGCCCATGTTCACGCCCATCCGGAAACGCAGCTGGCGCTCCTCGGGCAACGCAGTGTCGCGGGCCGCGAGCCGCGTCTGCGCGTCGACGGCGCAGCGCAGCGCATCGGACGCGGTCGGGAAATCGGCGAGCACCGCGTCGCCCGCATAGTGCACGACCCGTCCGCCGTGGGTGGCGATCGCGTCAGCGACGAGATCCAGGCGGCCGCTGAGGAGGCGGTGCGTGCCATCCTCGTCCTCGCCGGTGAGGCGGCTGTACCCGGCGACGTCGGCGTACAGGATCGCGGCAAGCTTGCGCGTGAGTGGCTGGGACATCGTCGGGGCCTGTGTGCGACGCCTGCAAGCGAAGCTCCCCGTGTGCCGGAGCGCCGGTGCCCGCGGACTATAACAATGACCGCGGCGTCCCCCGGGACGTGCGGGCCGCCTGCGCACACGCGCGCCCGGTCCGCCGGGGCTCCCGGGCATCATCGCCGCATCGCGCGGCCTGGGCGCGCGGTGCGCGGCCCGCGACGCAGGACCGTCCGCCGCGCGAAGGATTCACGGGCTTCAGAACGCTCAGTACCCCACCGCGGCCCCGTCGCTGCGCGGATCCGCGCCGCCGAGGCGCATCCCGCTATCCGGGTCGATCGTGATGCCGTGGGCGTGGCCCGCGAGCTCGTGGCGCGGTGCCCAGCGGTTCACGCGGTGGCCGCGGCGCTCCAGCTCGTCGATGGTCGCCGCCGGGAAACGGCCTTCGATGTTCAGCAGATCGCGCGGCTCGCCGAGCGCGAAGCGCCCGGACAGCCAGCGCGGCATCTCGAGCGCCTGCTGCACGTCGCGCCCGTAGTCGATCATCGCGACGTAGGCCTGCAGGTGGATCTGCGGCTGGCCGTCGGCGCCCATGCAGCCGAGCACGCTCCACAGCCGGTCGCCGCGGAACGCCATCGATGCGATCAGCGTGTGCACGGGCTTCTTGCCGGGCTCGAGGCGGTTCGGGTGCTGCGGATCCAGCGAGAAGTACGCGCTGCGGTTCTGCAGCACGATGCCGGCGCCCGGCACCATCACGCCGGAGCCGAACACCCCGTACAGGCTGTGGACCAGCGATGCTGCGTTGCCTTCGGCGTCCACGGCCGCGACGTACACGGTGTCGCCGGCGAGCGAGCCGAACTCGGGCACGCGGTCCCACGGCAGCGCCCGGTGCGGGTCCATCAGGGACCGGCGCTCGGCGGCGTACTGCTTCGAGATCAGGCGCGCCGTGGGCACCTCGGCGCGCGCCGGGTCGGCGAGCAGCCGGTCGCGGTCGTTGTACGCGATCTGCTTGGCCTGCACGAGGTGGTGCACGTGGTCGGCGCCGAGGAACGGCCACTCGCCCACCGGGAACGGCTCCAGCAGGTTCAGCATCTGCAGCACGCACAGGCCCTGCGTCGGCGGCGGTGTCTCGTACACGGTGACGCCGCGGTAGCTGCCCGTGACGGGCTCGCCCCAGGTCGCTACTTGCGCCGCGAGGTCGGCCGCGTCGAAGAAGCCGTCCCGCTCGCGCGACATCGCGGCCATCAGGTGCGCGGTCTCGCCCTCGTAGAAGCCGGCCCGCCCGCCGTGCGCGATGCGCGTCAGCGTCGCGGCGAGGTCGGGGTTGTGCAGGCGCGCGCCCGGCGCAGGCGCGCTCCCGCCCGGAGCGAACACGCTGCGCGCGGCATCGTCCAGCACGCCCTCCTCCAGCGTCTGTTCGATCCAGCGCGCGAGGCGCGCGGTGGCGGGGAAGCCGCCGCGGGCGAGCGCGATCGCCGGCGCGAGGTCGTCCGCGAGCGGCCGGCGGCCGTGGGCGGCATGCGCCTCGCACCAGCTCGCGACCGCGCCCGGCGTGGTCAGGGTCGCGGGCAGCACGCCGCGCAACGGCACCTCCGCGAGGCCGCGCTCGCGGAACGCGTCCAGGGTGCCGGTCGCGGCCGCGACGCCGGCGCCGTCGAGGTAGCGCACCGCGCCGCGGCGTGCATCGTGGACCAGCCAGAAGGCGTCGCCGCCGACGCCGGTCATGTGCGGATACAGCACCGACAGCGCGGCGCTCGTCGCGATCGCCGCGTCCACCGCCGAGCCCCCCGCGCGCAGCGCCGCGACGCCGGCCTCCGACGCGAGGGCGTGGGGCGACGTGACCATGCCGTGGGGCGCCATCGTGACCGGGCGTCCGTCGGCGAGGGGATCGTCAGCCGGTGTCATGCGAGGGCCCGGGACTGGAGCGAGGGCCCAGTATCGGCGGCGTGCGCGCCGCTGTCGACGCGCCCGCCGCCCTGGCCGCGCCGCGCCGACGCGCCTATGCTTCCCGGCCGGTTCAACCCAGGAGACGGCGGCATGCAACTGCTGCACACGATGCTGCGGGTGGGCGATCTCCAGCGCTCCATCGACTTCTACACCAACGTCATCGGCATGGAGCTGCTGCGCACCACCGAGCGCCCGGAACAGAAGTACTCCCTCGCGTTCGTCGCGTTCGGCGGCGGCAACAGGAACGGCGAGGCGGAGCTGGAGCTCACCTACAACCACGGCGTCTCGGAGTACGACCTGGGAAGCGCCTACGGTCACATCGCGCTGGGCGTGGAGAGCGTCGCGCAGACCTGCGACCGCATCCGCGCCGCCGGCGGCAAGATCACCCGCGAGCCCGGCCCGGTGAAGGGCGGCAAGACGGTGATCGCGTTCGTCGAGGATCCGGACGGTTACAAGATCGAGCTGATCGAGACCGCGTCGCGCGAGATCTGATCGCCTGCCCGGGCGCCTGGCGCGCCCGGTCCTTCCCCTGCGCCCCGAGGGCGGCCGCGGTCGCGCGCCGCCGGGGCGGCCATGCCGCGCGTTTCGTCCGGCCGCGGCGCAACCCGCTGGATTCGTGATCGCCGGCGTGACGCGAACGCAGCGCGTCGCGGCGTCAGAACACGCTAAACGTGCTCTAGCAAACAGAAAATTACCAGAAATAACAGCATCTTGTCCGCCTGTCCGGTAAATCCCCCCGTCCATCCGCGCCGCCCTTGTGCCCCTCGTGCAGGTAGCGGAAACAGACCCCCGGTTCCGCCGCCGGAGCACGCCGCCGGGGGACCCGACTCGGGCGCCGCGCCGGCGGTCCCGGCCCACGGCCCGGATGGCCGCGGTCGGCCACCTCGGCACGGCGCCGTCACGGCCAGGAGAGCAGAACAGAGCGTGCGGCCGGGCGGGCGCTGAGGATCGCGACCCGCCACGGCACGCAGGCCGATGGGGGTCCGTCATGACCGCAGCCTTTGATACCGGCGGCAACGTCACGCGCCTGGATCGCAAGCGCGCCGCCCGCAACGCCGCCGCCGGCAAGCCCGCCACCCGCGCCCACGAGCTGATGGAGCACTGCCGCCGGCAGCTTCGCGAGCAGGTGAAGGCGTCGCTGCCCGGCATCCTCGACCAGGTCGACGACACGCTGTTCGATCTCGCGGACAAGGCCGACACGAACCAGCTCCAGAGCACCTACTTCGAGGCGATGCGCTCGCTGCGGCTGTGCCGCGACGAGGTCGAGGCCCGCTTCCTCGGCGCGCTGGACGACGCGATGGACGAGCGTGGCCGACCCGGCGGCGGCGCCGGCAGCGGGTCGCGCGGGCGCGGCGTCGTCGCGCTCAGCCTCGTCGACCCGGACGAGCTGGAAGAGTCGGTGGCGGTGAAGAACGTGGCCGCCAAGATCCGCAACCTGTGCCGCGAGGACCTGTTCGCGCTGGATCGCCGCGTTGCGCTGCTGCTGAGCAACCCGACGGTGGAGGGCGAGGACAACCCGCTGTCGCCCGAGGCCATCTGCGACTCGGCGCGCGCTGCGGTCGGGGTGATCGACTCCGATCTCGAGATTCGCCTGGTCGTGCTCAAGCTCTTCGACCGTCACCTCACGCGGATGGCGGAGCGCTTCTACCCGGAGCTGAACGCCTGGCTGGCGCGCCAGGGCGTGCTCCCCGACGTCAGCGCGGCGGTCGCGCCGCGGCCCGCGTCATCGCCGGCACGGCAGCGGGCCCGCGGCGATGCGCCGCGGCCGCGCACGGCGCCCCCGGCGGGCGACTCCGACCCGTGGGCCGGAGGGCGAGACGCGGTCCGCGACGAGGGCTGGGAGCAGTTCCACGGCGAACACTTCAGCGACGCCGGGTACGGACCCGGCGCGGGCGGCGGGCATGGCGCCGTGCCGGCTGGTGGCGCACACGGCGGCGCGGCTGCACCCGGTGCAGGCGGTGGGCATGGCGCCGCGCCGGCAGGCGGCGCGCACGGAGCGCACGGCGGCGATGCAGTGCCCGGCGCGGGCGGCGGATACGGCGGCGCGCCGGCGGGCGGGGTGTCCGCTGCGTACGGCGGCACGGTCGCTCCCGGCGCTTCGGCGGGTGCAGGCGTCGCGTCCGGAGGCGGCGGCACGCCGGGCCATGCGGCAGGCGCCACCGCCGGCCCGGCGGACGGGGTCACAGCGGGCGGCGGCGGTGTCGCGCCCGGGTCCTCGCCCCCGCCCGCTGAGGGCGGCGCGTGGTCCGCGGAAGCCGGTGCTGACGAACGGCCGGCAGCGCCGGGCGGTGCGGGGCGCGCCGCATCGCCGGGTCATGGCGGGCCGCCGCGCGGCCCCCGCGGCGAGCAGGTGCTCGGCGTGCTCAACGAGGTCATGCGCGTCGGCGGCGGGGTCGAGCAGGGCGAGCCGGCCCCCGGGCGCGAACGCTTCATCGTCGGCCTCACGGCGCTGCAGCGCGAGCCGGCCGACGCCGGCGCTGGCGGCAACGTGCTGCGTGACCTCAGGGCCAGCGGCGCCGCGAGCGGCGTCAGCCACGTCGACGGCCTGATGATCGACGTGGTCGCGATGATGTTCGACTTCATCCTGGAGGACTCGAACATCGGCGACGGCATGCGCGCCCTGATCGGACGGCTGCAGATCCCGGTCCTCAAGGTCGCGATCCTCGACAAGAGCTTCTTCGCGCGCCGCAGCCACCCGGCGCGGAGCTTCGTGAACAGCCTTGCGGAGCTGGGTGCGCGCCTGCACGGCAACGATCCGGATCACGCGCCGGTGATCGGGCGGGTGCAGGCCCTGGTCACCCGCATCCTGGACGACTTCGACGCCGAGCTGGACGTGTTCACCTCGGCGCTGGAGGACCTGGAGGCCCTGATCAGGGAGGAGGACGAGACGTTGAAGCGAGGTGCCTGGAGCAGCGCTCACGCGGCCGAGGCCCGCGAGCGCCTGGTGCGTGCGCGGCGCAGCGCCGAGGAGCACGTGGACGGGTGCCTGGAGGGCGTCGATGCGCCGGCGCCGGTGGCCGAGTTCCTGCGCCGGCACTGGCGCCACCTGCTGGGCGAGCGGCTGTTCCGCGAAGGCAGCGAGGGCGAGGGCTGGCGCGCCGGCGTCGAGACCATGGAGCTGCTGCTGTGGAGCGTGACGCCGAAGACCGCCCCCGGCGATCGCGATCGCCTGCTGGCCGAGCTGCCGTCGCTGCTGGAAGGACTGAAGTCCGGTATCCGGGAGCTCGGGCTCGCAACGGACGTGCGCGACCCGTTGCTGCAGGACCTGTCGCGGCTGCACATCGCGGCGCTGCGCGGCACGAGCGTAGAAGAGGCCCCGCCTGCAGCGCCGCGCGCGCAGGCTGCGGACCGCGCGAGCGCCGCCGGCGACGCCGGGACGTCCGCCGACGGCCCCGAGGAGGCGCCGGCACCCGGCGAGCAGACCGCGAGGCGGCTGCGCGAGGCGGTGGAGCAGGCCAATGCCCTGGTGTGGCGGACCGCGTCGGAGCAGCCGCAGTGCGAGGGCATGGGTGCCACGGTGGTCGCCGTGAAGCTCGACAGTGACCGGCTGGTGTGCGCGCACGCCGGCGATTCCAGGCTCTACCGCCTGCGCGACGGCGAGCTCGACGCGATCACCGAGGACCACACCTACCGCCGCGAGGCGGTCGCGCGCGGGCTGGTGTCGGAGGAGGACTCGGCGCAGATCGCGGGCAACATGATTACCCGCGCGGTGGGTGGGGGCGCCACCATCGACGTGGAGGTCAACGTGCACGTCACGGCGCCGGGCGACCTCTACCTGTGCTGCTCCGACGGCCTCAGCGACATGCTGGACGACGGTCAGATCGCGGCGCTGCTGCGCGAGGATCCGCAGGCCGAGGACCTCGAGGGGCTGGCCGGCCGGCTCGTGGCCGCCGCCAACGCGGCCGGCGGGCGTGACAACGTGAGCGTGGGGCTGCTGCGGATCGACGAGGCGCTGCCGGCGGCGGGGTCGGGCGCCGGACCGCGCGACTATGGCGCGTTCGTGCGCACCGCGGCGCTCACCGATCCGGGTCGTCGCCGGGCGCACAACGAGGACTGCATCGAGTGCGATGCCACGGCGGGCGCGGTGGTGCTCGCGGACGGCATGGGCGGGCACAACGCCGGCGAGGTCGCGAGCGCGATGGCGGTGAAGGTGCTGACGGAGGCGCTGGCGGCGCCGCGGGCCGCGGCGGGCGAGGGCTTCGACTACGAGCGCATCGAGGCGGTGTTCTGGAGCGAGCAGCTCGGACCGGACGGCGACGGCGTGCCGCTCGGCGCCGACGTGGAGCACATCGTGCTGGAGGGCGGTGACGACCTGGACGAGTGCTTCGACGTGGACGGCGACGCGCGCGCGCTGCCCGGCGACGACGCCGACCGCGTGGTCCGCGACGCGGCGCGCGATCCGCTGCTGGAGCGCGTGCTGCGCCTGCGCTGCGGGACCTGGGTGGAGTTCGGCGAGCGCGCGGGCCACGGCGTGCGTGCCCACCTGAGCTGGATCGCGCCGGGCGGCGCCCGCTTCCTGTTCACCGATCGCGCGGGCAACAAGGTCAGCGACGCCACGCCGCACGGGCTCGCCGTCGAGCTGCGCGCGGGCCGGATGCGCGTGCTCGACGGCGCGCCGCTGTTCGAGCGCGCGGTGGGCGCGCTGACGCGCCGGCTGCGCGGCGCGCAGGACGGCGCGCACGTGGAAGACGGACCGGCGGCCGGGGCCACCGTGCACTGAGCTCGTGAATCTTCAGCCCGCGTGCTGCGCGTGCGGCGCGACGGCTGCAACGGAGTCGCCCGACGTCAAGACGGCGGTCATCCGCCTCGCCAGACGCTCTCGTCTTCGGGGCAGGGCCTTGCCACGCGACGCGCTCGCGACGGTGCGCGAAAGACTCACGAGGTCTGACGCGGGAGTACCCTCGCGCCCGGACCGGGCGCGCCAGGGCGCCTGAGGCTGCCGGACGCGCCGGGTCGTCGGGCGCCCGCCGGTGCCGGCGTCCCTCGGGCATGCCGGCGCCTGATCCCGCGGCCCCGTCAGCGCCCGGCGGTCACGCGGTCCATGATCCGCAGCAGGTGCGAGGCGTCCACGGGCTTGTGCAGGATCTGGTCCTCGGGCAGGGGACCGAGCTGGTCCAGCGAGTGGCGCTCCTCGTCGACGTACGCGGACAGCACGATCGTCGGCAGCTCGACCCCTCGGCGCGCGAGCTCGCAGTATGCGGCGACCCCGCCCATGCCGGGCAGCCTGAGGTCCAGCAGCAGTGCGTCGGGGCGCCGGGCGATGGCCCGGCGCACCGCCTCGCGGCCGTCGCCGGCAGCCATCACCGAGTAGCCGTGCGCCTCCAGGATGCCGCGCAGGCTCTCGGAGAGGTCGGAGTCGTCCTCCACCACCAGCACCAGCGGGGCGCCGTCCTCGTGATCGATCAGGGTGCGCAGGTGCGCGAGGTCCAGCGGCTTGTGCAGGATGCCGGCGGCGCCGCCCGCCATCGCCTCGTGCATCCGGGCGGACAGGCTGTAGCCGGTCATCATCACGACCCGGGCGCGGGGATCGCGCCCGCGGATCGCGTGCAGGCTGTCGACGCCGTCCTGTTCCGGCATCTTCATGTCGAGCAGCGTGAGGTCGAACGCGCTCTCGCGCATCAGCTCCAGCGCGTCGCGGGCGCTGTAGGCGACGTCCACGCGCAGGCCTTCGGCACGCAGCAGCTCCGCCAGGCTGTCGGCGAAGTCGACGTCGTCGTCGACGACCAGCACCCGTTTGGGTGATGCGTTGTCCGTCGCCACCTCGGGCAACCTCCCTGGCATCCGCACGCCAGCGGTCCCTCACCGCGGCTGCGGGCACCGTCTGCGCGCGCGGCCATCGTCACGCTATCGGGTGTCGCGTGATGCGGCAAGCGCGCGTCGCGGCGTTGCGCGCCGGGTGCGGCACGTCAATGCCGGCGATGCTTTTGGTTCCCTGCATGCGAGCGGGATTCCTCGCGCGCGATAGAATCGCGCCGGGGAAGCGTCCAGGGCCGGGAGAGGGAGGTCGCGGTGGGCATCGTCCTGCGCAGGCGCATCCTGCTCTACCTGTCGGCGGGACTGCTGCTGACGGGCGCTGTATGGACGCTCGCGTGGTGGTCGGTGGCGCGGGAGAGCGAGCGTCAGCTCGCCGAGAGCGCCCGCCAGGCCGAGCGTCTCGCGCTGTTCTTCGAGCGCCACGCCCTCAGCATATTCCGCTACGGCGACGCCTACATGAAGATGGTGCGCCGCGAGTACCTGCGTACCGGCAGCCTGGACGCGGTGCGCGCGGCGATGGAGGACGTGCGGCTCGATCGCAGCCTCGTGTCCCACGTCACCATCCTCGATGCGGCCGGCACACCCGTGTTCAATTCCGGCTACGGCGTCAGGCCCGGCGTCAGCGCCGCGGACCGCGACTACTTCGTGGCCGTCCGCGACCACCCGGCGCCGCGGACGGACCCGCTGGAGGTCTCGCTGCCGCACCGCGGGCGTAACTCGGAGAAGCTGATCGTGCGCCTCGTGCGGCGGCTGGATGCGCCGGACGGGCGCTTCCTCGGCGTGATCTTCGCCGCGCTCGACGCGGAGGGCGTGACGGCGTTCTTCCGCGCGCTGAACCTGGGCGAGCGGAGCTCCGCGACGCTGGTCGGCCTGGACAAGCGCATCCGCGCGCGCACGTCCTACGGCCGCCTCGGCCCGGGGCAGGACATCAGCGGCTCGCGCATCTGGCGCGAGCTCGAGGTCAGCCCGACCGGCGTCTACCTCCAGAACAGCGTGGTGGACGGGATCACCCGCTACTACGCGTACCGGCGCCTCAGCGAGTACCCGCTGGTGGTGGCCATCGGCCTCGCGGCGGACGACATCGCGGACGCGGTCTCCGGCTATCGCTTCCCCGCGTACCTGATCGCGTTGCTGGCGACCGTGGTGCTCGGCTCGGTCACCGTGCTGCTCTCGCGCGAGGCGCTGGCGGCGGACCGGTTGCGCGCGAGCGAGGCCCGCGTGCGCGCGATGCACGACGAGCTGGAGGCGCGGGTCGAGGCGCGCACCTCGGAGCTCGCGGCGGTGCAGGACGCGCTGCTGCGCAAGGAACGCCTCGCGGTGCTGGGCCAGCTCACCGGCACCGTGGCGCACGAGCTGCGCAATCCGCTGAGCACCATCGACACCTCGCTGGCCGTGCTCGAGCGGCGCCTGGACATGAGCGCGGACGAGCTCAAGCGGCCAGTCGAGCGTATCCACCGCAACGTCGCGCGTTGCGACGAGATCATCACCGAGCTGCTGGACTTCGCGCGGACCCGCGGCGCCGTGCTCACGCCGAAGACGCTGGATCCGTGGCTGGCCGACGTGGTCGCGGAGATCGCGCCCTCGTGCCCGGTGCCGATTGCCGTCACGGCGCAGGCCGGCGGCGCGAAGGTGGCCGTCGACGGGGACCGGCTGCGCCGCGCGGTGATCAACCTCGTCGACAACGCGCGCGACGCGATCCTCGGCGCCGAGCGCCCGGGCGCCGGTATCCGGGTCCACACGCGGGTGGCGGACGGGCGCGCGGTGATCGAGGTGAGCGACGACGGCCCCGGTATCGCCCCGGAGCTCATCGCGCGCATCCGCGAGCCGCTCTACAGCACGAAGTCCTTCGGCGTGGGCCTGGGCCTGAGCATCGTCGAGCAGATCATGGACGAGCACCACGGCAGCCTGGAGCTCGACAGCCAGGAAGGCGCCGGCACCCGCGCGCGGCTGTGGCTGCCGCTGGCGAGCGCATGATCGCGCGCCGGCGCGCCGCCCGTCGTCAGCCCCCGCCCGCGAGCTTCTCCCAGTCGAACAGCGCCGGCTCCTTGTCGGCGAAGCGGCGCACCGCCTCGCGGTGGTAGGGGCTGGTCGCGCATGCGCCCTGGCCGCTCGCCTCGAGCTCCAGCAGCGTGCGCAGATCGAGGTGATGGGCCTGGTTGAGGATGTTCTTCGCGATACCGATCGCGGTGGTGGACGCGTGCGTGAAGCGCCGCGCGAAGGCGCGCACCGTGTCCATCGCGTCGTCCTCGTCCACGATCGCGTACACCAGCCCCAGCTCCTTCGCTTCCTCGGCGCCTACCTTGCGCGCGGTGAACACCAGCTCCTTCGCCTTCTGCAGTCCCACCAGGCGCGGCAGGATGAAGAAGCCGGCCCAGTCCGGAATCAGGCCGATACGGCCGAACGCCTGCATGAACATCGCCTTCGGCGTCGCGAACACGAAGTCGGCGGCGAGCGCGATGTTGGCGCCGGCCCCGGCGGCCGGCCCGTTGACCAGGGCGATCACCGGCAGCTCGAGGTTGATGAGGTCGTGCATGCGATGATGGCTCGCGCGCAGATGCTCGCGCATCATCGCCGCGGTGCGCTCGGTCGCGTTCATCGCCTTGACGTCGCCGCCGGCGCAGAACGCGCGCCCGGCGCCGGTGATGATCAGGGCCTTGACGTCGGTTCCGGCGCGCGCCTTGACGTCGGCGAACGCGGTCTCCAGCTCCGCGGCCATGTCGCGGCTCAGCGCGTTGAGCGCCTCGGGGCGGTTCAGGGTCAGGGTCGCGATCTCGTCCGAGATCTCGAAGCGGATGGTGTCGAATTCCATGGGCGGGCTCCTGGGGGCGATCCGGGGGCGGCGGCGGGCGCGTGCGCCTGTGCCGCGCGCGGGCGGCGGCGAGTGTAACGGTTGCGCGCGGCTCCGTGGCCGCGTGTCGGGGCGGGTGCGGCAGCGCGCCGGAATGGCCGCGCGCCGGCGTTCAATCGCGCCTCCGCGCGTGGATTGATCCCGATCACGGTGGACGCGCGCGCCGCGGCCACACTCGCGCGATGCAACAGGAATCCCGGCACGGCCTGCCCCACGAACCGGGGCACGATCTCCACGAGGAGCACGACGACCCGATCATCGCGCTGCTGCACCGGACCATCCGGCTCGCGGTCAAGGTGCTCGCGGTGCTGATGGTGGCGGTGATCGTGTGGGGGATCGGCGACGTGATGTGGGTGCTCTACCAGCGCCTCGTCGAGCCGCCGTTCATGCTGCTGCGGATCAGCGACATCCTGGCCACCTTCGGCTCCTTCCTCGCGGTGCTGATCGCGATCGAGATCTTCATCAACATCACGCTGTACCTGAAGGCGGACATCATCCCGGTGCGCCTGGTGGTCGCGACCGCGCTGATGGCGATCGCGCGAAAGGTGATCATCTTCGACTACGACCAGATCGACGCGAGCTACGTCTACGCCACCGCCACGGTGGTGCTCGCGCTGGGCGTCACGTACTGGCTGATCACCCGGCGCGCCTGAGAGCGGGTGAGCCTTTCACCACGCCTGCTGCGACTCCGCCCGCACGCGGCCGTCGCGTTGCGGGCGCACCGGAAAGGCTCACGAAACCGGGTTCAGCGCGCGGCCTCGTGCATCCCTGCGCGTTACCGGCCACGCCCGGTAGCGGTCTCGCGACGGCGCGCGGTGGAGACACACGCTGCGCCCGATGAATTGAAGGTCCCGGCGCGTTCGTCCGATAACGGTATCGAGCACGCGCCAAGGCCCGTTCCGGACCCACGCCGCGCGGCGCAACCGGCGCCGCGGGCGTGCCGCCCCCACCCGGGGCACGGTCCGCGAGGCGGTCCCGATCGGGGACCTGCCGCCGCCCGGACGCCACCCCTGTCCGGGCACGGGCCGCGAGCGCGCGGTGTCACGCCGAGGAGTGCGATTCCATGTTCGAGCTGCTGAGCATTGCCTGCACCGCCGCCATGCTCGGCGGCGGGAGCTGCGCGCCGGACGCCGCCGGCGCCGATACGCCCCCCGTGCCGGACAGCTACGAGATGCGGATCGGGCCGGGTACGTACCAGCTCAGCTACGCGGGGCGCGGCGATCGCTTCGACGCCCAGGCGCTGGTCGCCCACTGGCGCCGGCGCGCGAGCCAGCTCTGCGCCGGCGACTACGTCGGCCAGCCGCTGTACCAGACCACCAGCCCGGATCCCGGCTACGACGGGATCGTCGCGGCCACCTTCCTCTCCGCCAGCCGGACCTGGAACGTCGAGGCCTACGGCGTCGCCCACTGCGACGATCCGCGCCGCTGAGTCGGTGCGCCCGTCGCGCGTCACCACCGCTGCGTGCGCAGCTCCGCCCAGCGATCGACCCAGCAGCAGTCGTGATCGTCCTGTTCGCCGATCTGCAGCCGCACCCGGTTCGGCTGCGGCAGGGCGCGCAGGAAGCCGCCGACCACGTCGGGCGGCACCACGTCGTCGCGAGCGCCCGCGAAGTGGCGTTGCGGCACGTCGCCCAGCAGGTGGGCCACCGCCAGCGGATCCAGCGATCCGTACAGCGGCGTGACCCCGTGGTGGCGCACCCAGTGCTCGAGGTCCAGCGGCGAGCACACGGTGATGAGCCCGCGCACGTCGTCGCGCCTCGCGGCCAGCAGGGTGGCCAGCACGCCGCCGCCGGAGTGCCCGATCAGCACCACGCCGCGCCCGCGGCCCACGACGCGATCGATGAGGCCGTCCAGCGCCGCCACCACCTCCGACGCGTAGCGGTGCGACGTCCACCACTGGCGCTTGCAGCGCGCTCGCTCCGCATCGTCGAGATACATGCAAGGGCGCGCGATCCAGAGCACCGCGGGGCCCGGATCGGCCGCCGCGAGGCGCAGTCCCGTGGGCGCGAAGGGGGTCGGATCGCGCGGCGGCCGGCCGCCGCGCCAGGCGCGGCCGTCGCCCTCGACGTACACGCTCACGGGCGCCGCGCCGGCGCCGAGGCCGCGGCGGTAGGTCAGCAGCTCGAACGGCCCGGCCGGCTCGCGCACGGCGCGCAGGCCGGCCGCGGCGGCGATCCCGGCGGCCGCCTCTCGCGGATCCTGCCCTCGCGGCATCCCCGCGCAGCCGGCGAGCAGCGCGACTGTGAGCCACGCCACGAAGATGTCGGCGCGTCGCCGACTACAATGGCGTCCGGTGGCCGAGCGTGGAGTCGATGAGAACATGAGAATGAAGACTGCCGGTCTCGCCGGCGCGGTGCCTGCACTTTGTATGCTCGCGCTGCTCTTTGCCAGCGCCGCGCGCGCCCAGGACAGCATCGCCGAGGTCACCGCCCTGAGCGGCAGCGCCAGCGCGACCAGCGAGCGCGGCGTGCTGCGCGACCTCGAGCTGGGCTCGGACCTGTTCCGCGGCGATCGCCTGCAGACGGCGCTCGACTCGGCGATGGCCATACGCTTCACCGACGGCACCCGCTTCGAGCTGGACGAGGACACCAGCATGGCGGTGGACGACTACAACTACAGCGAGGACGAGCCGGAGCCCAGCTTCGTCTCCAGCATCTTCAAGGGCGCGTTCCGCTTCGTGAGCGGCCTGATCGCCAAGCGCCGCGCGCGCTCGATGGGCGTGCGTACCCCGGTGGCCACGATCGGCATTCGCGGCACCAGCGTGGCCGGCGAGGCGCAGGCCACCTCCGCGCGCATCATGCTGCTCGAGCCCGAGGAAGGCGCCGGCCCTACCGCGATCGAGGTCTCCAACCAGTACGGCAGCGTGACCATCGACGAGCCGGGCTTCGGCACCGAGGTGCCGGACGCGAACAGCCCGCCGTCGCCGCCGCGGCGGATGTCGCTGCGGGTGATCGAGAACCTGCAGCGAAGCCTGCGCAACATCGGGCGCGTCCGCCCGCCGACGCCGCGCATCCGGCGCTGAGCGGCGCCCGCCGCGCGCGCACGGGGGCCGCCTCCGCGCCCGGCGCCCGCGCCCCCGGGGGCCGCCTCCGCGCCCGGCGCCCGCGCGCCGCGGGCCGCCCGCGACCGTGCGCGCTCCGCTACCATCACGCCTTCGCGCAGCCCCACGCGTAACGGGAGACCCCTGACGTGAAGATCGAGACCCAGGCCATCCACGCCGGCTACAGCCCCGACCCGACGACGAAGGCGGTGGCGGTGCCGATCTACCAGACCACCTCCTACGCGTTCGACAGCACCCAGCACGGAGCCGACCTGTTCGACCTCAAGGTGGAAGGCAACATCTACACCCGCATCATGAACCCGACCAACGGGGTGCTCGAGCAGCGGGTGGCGGCGATGGAGGGCGGTGTCGCGGGTCTCGCGCTGGCCTCGGGACAGGCGGCGACCACCTACGCGGTGCAGACCATCGCCGAGGCAGGCGACAACATCATCGCGACGTCGACGCTTTACGGCGGCACCTACAACCTGTTCGCCCACACCCTGCCGCAGATGGGCATCGAGACGCGCTTCGTCGATCCGCGCGAGCCGGGAGCCGTCGCCGCGATGGCCGACGCGCGCACCAAGGCCGTCTACTGCGAGGCGATCGGCAACCCGGCCGGCAACGTGGTCGATCTCGCCGCGATGGCCGACGCCGCGCACGCCGCGGGCGTGCCCCTGATCGTCGACAACACCGTGCCCACGCCGTACCTGTGCCGCCCGCTCGAGCACGGCGCCGACATCGTCGTGCACTCGCTGACCAAGTACATGGGCGGCCACGGCACCATCATCGGCGGCATCATCGTCGACGGCGGGCGCTTCCGGTGGAGCGAGCACAAGGAGCGCTTCACCCGGCTCAACGCACCGGACCCGTCCTACCACGGCATGGTCTACACCGACGCGGTCGGCGACGAGCTCGCCTACATCATCCGCGCCCGGGTGGTGCCGCTTCGCAACACCGGGGCCGCGATGGCGCCGATGAACGCGTTCCTCGCGCTGCAGGGCATCGAGACCCTGCCGGTGCGCATGGACCGCATCTGCGACAACGCGCTCGCGGTGGCGCACTACCTGGAGAACCACGAGAAGGTGGACTGGGTCCGCTATGCGGGGTTGCCCGGCAGCCGCGACCACGAGCGGCTGCAGCGCTACTGCGGCGGGCGCGCGTCGGGGATCCTCAGCTTCGGCATCCACGGCGGCCGCGAGGCCGGCGCGCGCTTCATCGACGCCCTCGGGCTGTTCACCCGTCTGGTGAACATCGGCGACGCCAAGTCGCTGGCCTGCCACCCGGCCACCACCACCCACCGACAGCTCGCGCCCGACGAGCTCGCGGCGTCCGGGGTCACGGAGGACCTGGTGCGCCTGTCGGTGGGCCTGGAGCACGTGGACGACCTCACCGCGGACCTCGATCAGGCCCTGGCGGCGGCCGGCTGAGGGGGGGCCGCCGCGCGCGACGTGTGGTTCAATTGGCGTACCACAAGCCGGAGCCGAGCCCATGGATACCGTACGCAAGCTGCTCGACGCGAAGGGGCACGACCTGTGGTCGGTCACCCCGGACGCGACCGTCTACGACGCCGTGGCCGTCATGGCGGAGAAGGGATGTGGAGCGCTGCTGGTGATGAGCGGCGACAGCCTCGACGGCATCATCTCGGAGCGTGACTACGCACGGAAGGTGATCCTGGCGGGGCGCTCGTCGAAGAAGACCACCGTCAGCGAGATCATGAGCACGCCGGTGCTCACCGCGGACGTCGGCACGAACGTCGAGGACTGCCTGCAGCTGATGACCGACAAGCACATCCGACATCTGCCCGTCACCGACGGCGGCAAGCTCACCGGGATGGTCTCCATCGGCGACCTGGTCAAGGCCGTGATCGCCGAGCAGCGCTACCTCATCCAGCAGCTCGAGCAGTACATCAAGGCCTGAGGCCGGGCGCGGGGCGGGCTGCCCCGATTCGCCCGCGCAGGGCCTTGAAACGTCAGCGCCGGGACCCCGCGCCGCCCGCGTCCCGGGCGAGGATTCGATCGTGCGCAGCGGATGCGCACGTTCCCCTCCCCCTCGCGGGCGGTGGCCCCGGCACGGACGATCCGGTCACTCCTCCTCCGGCGTGCCGGCGGCCACCCGCCCGCCTTTCTGCGCGGCCACGCGCGCCCGCGGCGGTGCGGCTTCAGCTCGCGACGTCCCCGGCCGCCAACCCGGTCACGGATCGGGCGGACAATATTGACCGTCGGTCAGTTCACTGGCAGATTCAATCTGACCATTGGTCAGTCAGGGCCTCGCGATGCTGGACTCCGTTGCCTGGATGACGCTGAGCTTCCTCGGCAACGCGTTCGAGTCCGCCGGCGGCCTGCTGCTCCCGGGCCTGCTGATCGTCTTCCTCATCGTGCACGTCCGGCTCCGGGACCGCGTCACGCGTCTCGAGCGCCGGCTCGAGGACATGGCCCGCGACCTGCGCCGCGCGACGGCGGGCGCCGCGCCGTCCCCGTCCGGCGAGTCAGGCGAGCCGCCGGCGCCCGGCCTCGAGGCTGCGGTGGACGACCCGTGGGGCACCGGCGTGGCGGCGCCAGGCATCCCCGTTGCCA